>JASHQF010000085.1 GCA_030037695.1 Thermoplasmata archaeon | reverse complement strand
TTCTGGAACAGCTTGGCGAGCTCGAGCTCGAGCGCCGTGGGCGAGGCGAAGTGGAGCCCGAGCTCGGCCTGCTCCTGGATCGCCTTCACCTGGGCGTCGGGGGCGTGGCCCTGGATCAGGACCCCGTAGGCGAGGTTGAAGTCGAGGTACTCGTTGCCGTCCTCGTCCCAGACGCGCGCCCCCTTCCCCCGGGCGAGGAACGGGGGGCACGGATCGTACGACGCGACCCGGATGAGCGAGCTCGACGCGTTCGGGACGTGTCGCTTCGCCTCCTCGAACAGCTTGGCGCTCTTGCGCAGCTTCGGGACGAGGCGGGCGATCGGCAGCGGGAGCGGGGCGACCTCGCTCTCGGCCGGAGTCGCCGCGACCTCGCGCGGGGGCTCCTTAGACTCCGGTTCGGTGGAAGGCACGCTCGGAGGCGGGGCTCCCGGAGGGGGAGGCGCTACCGTCCCGTCGGCGACGTGGGGAGGCAGCCGACGGTCCTCCCACGAACCGGCCAGCGGGCGCGCGGGAGGGTGAGCGGGGGCGGGTTCCGGCTCCGCCATGAGAAATGCATCTCCGCGGGTTCATTCACCTGGGGTCGCTATATATAGATGCCAAGCGAGAAACACCCTTCCCCCGGCCCCCGGCCGGTGCAGGTGCCGTAGCGGTCCGCTAGGGGTGTGCTGGCGACCCCCGGGGCAGAGGGCCGGGGTCGTCCGCCAGGGAGGGCTCGGGAGGGGTGATCGCTGTGCGAATCCCCCACTCGGCGAGAAGCTCCCGGAACCGGGCGCCGGGGACCGCCCTTTCGGGAGGCACGACGCCCGCTCCCCGGATCTCGCCCCGGGCGATCATCTCTGCCCCGATCGCGCCGGCGACCCCTACGGCGTACTCGGTCGCGGAGAACCGCCAGTCGGGCCTCGGGGGGAAGCGGGCGACGGCATGACGGGTCGCGGGTGCGCCGCCGAGGGTCCCTTCGATCGCGACGTCGAGGACCTCCCAATCGTTGGGTTCGGTACCCGGACGAACGCCCACCAAGCCTTCTCGCCGCAGGAGGGCCAGCAGGAACGCCCGGGGCGCGACGCTCGCACCGTCGACGGCGAGCGGACGGTCGGAGCCGAGCCCGAGCTGGGCGAGCGCGTGCAGAAGCTCGATGCCGGGGCCGCCTTCCTTCCACTCGCACCGTCGCAATCCCTTGGCCGCGAGGAATCCGGGCAGCGTCGCCGGTTCGGAATGGAGGGTCCGGTAGACGCGGGTCCGACCCACCGGTGGGAGGAACGTGTACTCCTCGGCGCCGCTGAGGGGCGGCTCCTCGCGGTACGCCCCCTGCTCGAACCGGACCGCGGGGAGGACCATCTCGTCGAGGAACGTGCTCGGGGACCAGGAGAAGGCGAGCTCGGGCCCTCCGACCGCAAGGTCCCGCCAGCCGTCCCGGAGCGTCACCGAGTCGACCCGGTCGAGGTCCTTGGTCGCCTCGGCGACGAGGACGTTCGAGATCCCCGGCACCTGGCCGAGCCCCGGGATCGCGAGCACGCCGGCCGCTCGGAACCGGCCGTCCAGGTCGAGCTGCCGTCGGGTCGTGTGGAACAACCCTCCGAAGTCGAGGTAGGCGACGCGCGCGCGGAGCGCTCCTTCCATCGCCTCCAGATGGAAGGGGTACGGCGCGGCGTTGACCACGACGTCCGCGCCGGCCAGGGTGCGGTCGAGGGACGCCGCCTCTCGAAGATCCACCCGCTCGGAGGTCGCCCGGCCCTGCGTCGCGGCGGCAGCCCGCTCCGCGAGCGCCCGATCGAGATCGGCCGCGACCACGCTCGTGAAGACGGTCCCCGCGGCGAGAGCGCGGACCGCGACCTGTCCGGTGAGGCCCCCGCCTCCGAGTACGACCGCGCGCATCGCTCGACGGGCTACGGGACGACCGGCGACATCTCGGCTTCGGATGGAGGCGCTACCGCGCCGGGGGTCGTCGGCGCGCGGGCCGCGGGGTCGGGACGGCGGCCGGGACCTCGACCGGGGGGGCGTCGGGGGCGGGGGCCTCCCGTCGTTCGTTCCGCTCGAGCAGGGTACGGAACGTCTCGAAGTGGGGGAGGAACGGGTCGGCCCGGCGCCGGTCCTCGAGCTCGCCGAGCGCGATCTCGAGCAGGGCCTTCGCCTTGGCATCGCCGAGGCGGGCCTTCGCGAGGTAGACGCAGAGGACCTGGTAATGGGGCAGGACGAACGCGTCGGTCCGCGGGGTGCTCATGTCGCCTTTTCGCGGCCGGTAGATCCGTTCGAGCGGGACCTCCGAGGCGACCGCGCGCCGGTGGCTGAACCCGAAGTAGCGTCCGGCCCCCAGGACCCGGGTCACCTCCCGCAGGTTCCCGCCCAGGTTGTTCGTGAGCCGGTCGCACTCGTGCCAGCACCAGAGACCGAAGCCGTAGTCCCCCTCGAGGTACGCCTGCCAAGCGGCGTCGTAGAGCCGACGCTCGCGCTCCTCCTCGGGGAGCTCGGGCGAGAGCCCGGCCTTCCAATCCGAGACCAGGAGGTCGACCCGCATCGTCGCGGAGAACTCCTTGCGCGCCGGGACCCCGGCGACGTCGGGCATGCCCCCGTAGGCGGACCGGGACGTTAGACGGTTGCTCCCGCGTCGCTCCGGGGGAAGACTCGGCGGCCGGCGATCCACGTCTCGCGCACGGGGTGCTCCGCGAGCCCCAGCGCGGCCGCGAGCGTCGGCGCCGCGAGCACGAGGAGGTCCGCACGACTTCCCGGCTCGAGGGTCCCTCCCTCCTCCCCGAGGGCGGCCCACCCCTCAGAACTGTAGAGAGCGAGCGCCTCCTCCGGCGGGAGGGCCTCGCGGGGGTCAGGGTTCGCCGAGGCCCCCGAGGGATCCCGCCGCGCGACGGTGGCGCGCACCCCTCGCCAAGGATCGGGGGCGTCGTAGGGAGCATCGCTGGACCCCGCGAGGTGGAGGCCCCGGTCACGGAGCGTCCGGAACGCGTACGCCCAACGCGCCCGCGCCGCCCCGAGCCGGGCGCCGAGCCACGCGTCGCTCCAAACGAACCCCGGCTGCACCACGAGCGTGGCCCGGGACGCCTCCAGGGAGCGGAGCCCCGACGGCGGGGTCAACGAGGCGTGCTCGATCCGAGGAGGCGGCCCCCCGGCGCGGAACCGTCCCGTCAGCAGCCGGGCGGCCCGCGCCACCGCCCGGTCGCCGATCGCGTGGAGGGCGGGGGCAAGACCTCGCTCCGCGGCGCGGTCGAGGGCGTCGCCGAGCTCGCGGTCGGCGCCGACCTCCTGGCCCGCCGTCGTCGGATCGTCAGCGTACGTCGTCTCCAGGGCCGCGGTGCGAGGCCCGAACGCTCCGTCCAAGAACGCCTTCACCCCGGCGAGTCGGACCTGGTCCCCCTCTCGACCGAGCTCGGCGGGCACGACGCCGTCGAGCAGCGCGAGCCGGACGTACCCCCGCACCGTGAGCGGCACGCGCCGTTCTCCCGCGAGGTCGCGGAGGCCCCTCCACTCCTCCAGGGTGAGGCTCATCGCCCCCACGGCCACGATCCCGAGGTCGGGGAGGCGGGCGAGGGTCCGAGCGAGGGCGTCGGGGGTCACGGGGGCGCCCGCCGACCGTAGACGGTCGACGGCCCCGAGGGCCTCCTCGTAGAGCACGCCGTTCGGGGCCCCGTCCGGGAACCGTCCGACGAACTCGGGGCGGACCGGCACCGATCCGGAAGCGAGGCCGCTCGACCGGAGCGCCTCGGAGTTCACGACCGCCGCATGACCGCTCGCATGGACGAGGACGATCGGGCGATCCCCGTCGAGCCGATCGAGGTCGGCGGACGTCGGCCAGCGACGGTCGGGGAAACGCTCGGGGTCGAGGCCCCGCCCGACGAGCGGTCCGGCCGGATGCGAGGCCCCCCAGGCGGCGACCCGATCGAGCAAGGAAGCGAGCGAGGGGGCTCCGGCAAGGTCGAGCCCTTCCCACGACCGGGCGAGCTCGGCAACGTGGAGATGCGCGTCGACCAGCCCCGGCACGACCAGGGCACCGGCGAGCGATCGGCGCTCCGTGCCGGTCGGCGCCTGCCCGACGACCGAGGCGCGGTCCCCCGCCGCGACGACCGTCCCGTCGTCGACGAGCAGCGCCTCGACGTACCGGCGGCCGGTGAAGACGGTCCCGTCGAGCCACAGCGTGGCGCCCGTCACCCGGCCCTCCCCCGGGGCGTCGTGCGCGCTCGCCCTAGACGTCGAGGTACCGGTAGAACTCGTACGGGTGCGGCCGTAGGTTGAGCTCGAGCTGCTCCTCCCGCTTCGCGGCCAGGTACGTCTCGATCAACGACGGGACGAACGCCGGTTTCAGGAACTCCTGGTCCGAAGCGAGGCATTCGGCCGCCTCCCCGAGCGAGCCCGGCAGCTCGCGGATCTGCCGCTCCTTGCGCTGGGCGGGGGTCAGGCGGTAGATGTTCTCGTCGACCGGGGCCGGGGGCTCGATCTTCCGGCGGATCCCGTCGAGACCCGCGAGGGCGAGGGCGGCCTCGGTGAGGTAGATGTTCGCCGCGGAGTCGGGCGTGCGGTACTCGACCCGCTTCGCCGCGGGCCGCCCGCGGTGGTAGAACGGGATCCGCACGTTCGCCGAGCGGTTCGCCTTGCTCCACGCGATGAACACCGGGGCCTCGTAGCCGGGGACGAGCCGGCGGTAGGAGTTCGTCGTCGGGTTCGTGATGGCGCAGAGCGCCCGCGCGTGCTCGAGGAGGCCGCCGATGTAGTACCGGCACGTCTGGCTCACTTCCGCGTAGGCGTCGTTCGCGTCGTAGAAACGGTTCTCCCCGTTCGTCCAGAGGGATTGGTTCGTGTGCATGCCGATGCCGTTGTCGCCGTAGATCGGCTTCGGCATCAGGCAGGCGATCTTGCCGTGCCGGTGGGCGACGTTCTTGAGGACGTAGCGGAGGTCCTGGACGTGGTCGGCCATCGGCACGAGCTCGTCGAACCGGAGGTTGATCTCCGACTGGCTCGCGGTCGCGACCTCGTGGTGGTGGGCGTCGAGCGTGAGGTGGAAGTCGTCGGCCAGGATGTTGCAGACCTCGGCCCGGAGGCCGAGGAGGGTGTCGACCGGCGGGGTGCGGTGGTAGCCTTCCTTGAACCGGACCGGAGCGTGGGCGTTGCCCGGCTGCCACGGCGCCTCGGCGGACTGGATGAGGTACCCCGCACCGGCCCAGGCGTCGCGCACCCCGTGCCCGGACGGGAGCAGTTGGACCTGGTCGAAGACGAAGAACTCGATCTCGGGGCCCCAGTACGAGGTGTCGTACCCCGCGTCGGCGAGGACCCGCTCGGTCGTCCGCGCGACCCCGCGCGGGTCGTGATCGTACGTCTCTTTCGCCCCACCGAGGCGCACGTCGCAGATGAACCGGACCGTCTTTCCCGCCTCCGGGTTCCAGGGAACGGTCGCGAGGGTCTTCGGATCCGGGACGAGCAACATGTCCGATTCGTAGATCTCGCGGAAGCCGCGCACCGACGAGCCGTCCAGCTTCGGGACGCCCGAGCGGAACATCTCGGGCTCGAGCGCCTCCCGGGGCACATCGACCTGGTTGAACCCCCCGAAGACGTCGGTGTAGAACAGCTGGATCCACCGAACGTTCTCCGATCGCAACCGCTCGACCGTCGCCTCGCCGCTCGGGATCTCGTGCTTCTCCTGCGCCCCCACTGCGCCCGCCCCCGGGGGGCCGACCGACTCCGGCTACATCAACCCTCGTCGTTCCCGAATGGACGATCGTCCATCTCGGCGACACATCCGCTTATGAGTCGCCAGACCCTGCTCCCTTCATGCCGCAATCGTCCACTCTCGACCCGCTCGACCGGTCCATCCTCGAGGAGCTCAACGTCGACGCACGGCGGAGCCAGCGCGAGATCGCCCACCGGCTGAGGATCTCCCCGACGACCGTCAGCGCCCGCATCGCCCGGCTCGAGGAGCTCGAGGTGATCCAGGGGTACATCCCGGTGCTCAACGACGAGCAGCTCGGCTGGGACCTCTGGGCCGTGATCGGGATCCGGATCTCGAAGGGTCGGTTGCGCGAGGTCGAGGAGCGGCTCGCCCGGGACCCGCGGGCCTACCTCATCTATGACGTCACGGGCGACTACGACGCCCTCGTCGTCGGCCGGTTCCGGGACCGACGGGACCTCGATCGATTCGTCAAGCACGCGCTCCAGGACCCGCACATCGAGCGGTCGAACACACAGGTCGTCCTCAACCGCGTCAAGGAGGATCGACGCGTGCCGGTCGTCCTGCGGGGCGGCGATCCGGGCGCTCCCTCGGCACGGTCCTCCACCGCCGCGGCTGCGGGAACCGATAAGAGCCCGTAGCCCGCTCCTGCGGCGACCGAGGCCGACGATGGATTGGGGGATGCGCAACCGGCTCGGCCGGATGTTCCCGGGTCCCCGGGCGAACACGGTGATGCTCGCGGTCGACCACGGATACTTCATGGGGCCCACCCACGGCCTCGAGGACCCCCGGGCGACGATCGCGCCCCTCCTCCCGTACGCCGACGCCCTCGCCCTCACCCGGGGGGTGCTGAGGGCGTGCGTTCCACCGGAGAGTGGGACCCCGATCGTGCTGCGGGTCTCGGGCGGGGCGACCGTCCTGAAGGACGACCTCTCCGACGAGACGATCACGGTCGCGATGCGCGATGCCGCGCGCCTCAACGTCAGCGCGGTCGCCCTCTCGGTGTTCGTGGGGGCGCCCGGGGAGCACCGGTCGCTCGCGAACCTCGCCGCCCTCGTCGACGAGGGCCAGGACGCCGGGATCCCGGTGATGGCGATCACGGCCGTCGGCAAGGAGCTCGAGAAGCGGGATGCGCGGTACCTTTCGCTCGCCTGCCGGGTCTCCGCCGAGCTCGGGGCCCATCTCGTCAAGACGTACTACTGCGAGGGGTTCGAGCGGGTCGTCGAGGGCTGTCCGGTGCCGCTCGTCGTCGCGGGCGGACCCCGCCTCGACAGCGACCGCGCCGCGCTCGAGCTCGCCCACGCGGCGGTCGCGGCCGGCGCGCGCGGGATCGACATGGGCCGGAACGTCTGGCAGTCGGATCACCCCGTCGCGATGCTCCGGGGGCTTCGGGCGGTCGTCCACGACGGGGCGAGCGTCGACGAGGCGCTCGCCGTCGTCGAGGCGGCCGCGACCCCCGTCGCGCGGGCCGCCCCGCGGATCGCCCCCGGGACCCGGCGCAGCGTCAGCCGAGGCGCGACGCCATCTCCTCGTTGAACGCCTCGGCGCCCAGCGAGCGTCCGGTCAGCGCGGCGAGGCGCGGTCCCCAATCGTACGACCGGCCGTCCCGGAACCATCGGTCGACGAGCCAGGGCCCCACCCGGGGGTTCGGCCAGAGCTCGCCCCCCACGTCGGCGAGCGCGGCCGCCGCGAGCTGCGGACGCAGCAGCTCGGCGTAGAGGTAGCTCGGCGCGTAGAGCGGCAGCTCGATCACGAAGGAGTTGGCGTACGACAGCGGCTCCGCCGCCTCGGTCCCGAACAGCTCGCGCGCGAGCCGCCGGTCCAGGGCGCTCGGGTCCCGATCCGGTCGCAGGTAGAGCGCGAGCTCGGTGCGGATCCAGCGAGCATGGTAGGCCATGAACAGCAGAGGCTCCCGGCCGAGGGTCGCGACCGCCGCGTCGATCGTCGCGCGGTCCAGCTCCGTACGTTCCTGCAGCCATCGAGGCGACGTCGCGATCTGTTCGAAGAACCGCCCCTCGCCCTCGGCGAGGCCGCCGAACCCCGGGACGTGCGGGGATCCGCGGAGCAGGTGCGTCGGCTGCCGCACCGAGCGCGCGGTCACCGCGTGACCGACCTCGTGGAAGAGGACCCGGTAGTGGCGCCAGCCCCCGGCGGGGTGGACGACGATGCGCACGTCACGGGGCCGATCCGGGGCGATGCACATCCCGCCGGCCGCGAGGTCGTGGCGAGCGACCCGGAAGCGGAGCGCCCCGGGAGAGAACCCCCAGCGCCGGACCGCGGCGAGAACGGACCCGAGCATCCCCCGGCTCGGGAACGCCCGATCGGGGAGCCCCCCGGCGAGGTGATCGGAGTACGTGAGGTCCCATGGATACCATCCGCGTTCTCCGGTCCTCGCCTGGAACTCGTCCCGCCGAAGACGCATCGCCTCGGGCACGTGCCGGACGGCCCGCTCGATCAGCCGCTCGAGCGCGGACGGGGTGAACCCTTCGAAGCCGAGCAAGAACTCCGGGAACGAGCGGTAGCCGAGCGACCGAGCTCGCTCGTTGCGCAGCGCGACGAGCTCGCGCAGGGCCGGCTCGAGCGGCCGGTAGAGGGCCTCCTCGGCCCGGTACGCCCGCTCGCGGACGTTGCGCCGGGGGTCGGTTCGGAGCGCGGCACGGACCACCGCCCTCCCGACGCGTCGGCCGTTCCACCGCGGCCGGAACGCCCCGATCGCCCGGGCGAGGCGGGTGCGAACCCGAACGATCTCCCGGTCCTGCTCGATCGCCGTGGCGAGCGTCGTCCGTTCGAGGAGCTCGAGGCGGCGCGCCGTCCGGTCCGATCCGGCGTCCGCACGCGCCCGGCGGACGCGCTCCAGGAAGCCGGACGAGGTCAGGATCTCCCGCCGCGCTGCCTCGTTCTCCTCGTAGTCCGGATCCGGACGGCCGACCGCGAGGCCCCATTCCCCGAGCTCGATCCGCCGGTCCCAGCGAGCGAGCTCCCGCTCGACCGTCGTGAGCCAACGAGGGGAAGGGCCGCGGGCAGGAGCCACGATGACCGTCGGCGAACCGCGGGCGGGTCTTGAGCACGGGGGCCGCCCCCACCCCGGCGCGCCGCCCGGGCCGGGAACCCACGGGCGGGACGGCCGAGGTCGGGCGCCGGCGGAGCTATACCCCTCACCGAGTACGCCCGCGCGAGCGGGGATCGCCCAGCTTGGTCAAAGGCGCCAGATTCAGGGTCTGGTCCCGTAGGGGTTCGTGGGTTCAAATCCCTCTCCCCGCACTCCCCCGATCTCTACGGGGAACGGATCAGGACGGGGGCGGACCCCGGGCGGCAAGCGCCGCAAGCTGCTGACGGGCCGCCTGGGCGATGTCGGCCCCGGTGCTCGCGTGCCCGGCGAGGCCCCAACCGCCGTCGGGGGACTCGTAGAGCAACACCCAGGTACGCTGCGCGTAGGAAGGGTCCCCTGCGGCCCGCGCGACGATCTCCGTGAGCTCCTTCACCACGCCGAGCTGCTTCTCTCGGTCGAGGACCCCGACCGGGGTCAGCACCTGGACCCTCACGTAGCGGCCCTCGCCGTCGACGTTGGCGATCGTGCCCTGCGGCATCTCGTGGACGAACGCGGCGGTGTTCTTGCGGAACAGCGGCAGGCCGGGGACCTTCTCCCACTTCATCACCGCGGCCGCCAGTTCCTGGGCGAGCGCGTGGGGGTCCGCGAACGTCCCGCTCGTGCAGTAGACGTCGATCATCGGCATGGTCGCGATCGCCCGGGATTATGATGAGCATCATATAACGGCGCGCCGAGCGCCGGGACAGCCTTAAGCTCCGGAGGTCGGGTCCCGGTCGTGAGCCGAACGACCGCACCCCGGGGGCGAGAACGGATGGTGGCGGCGACGGCCGGGCTGATCGGCCGCAGGGGGGTCGAGGGGACCTCCTTCGCCGACATCGTCGCGGCGAGCGGCGGGCCGCGGGGCTCGATCTACTACTACTTTCCCGCCGGGAAACAGGAGCTTGTCGCGGATGCGGTGCAGTGGACCGCGGAGACCGTGCTGGCCTACCAGCGCGCCTGCCCCGCTCGGACCCCCGACGGGGTGATCCACCATTTCGTTGCGTTCTTCCGTCGCTCGCTGCGGAGGTCCGGGTGCCGGACCGGGTGTCCGCTCGCCGCCGTAGCCGTCGGTTCGTACGGTCCGGCGGAGCTGCTCCGGGGCCGGGTGCGGCCCGGGTTCCGGGCCTGGGCCGCGCTGCTCTCCGAGCAGCTGCGTGCAGCGGGCCTCGCGCCCCGCCTCGCGCGAACCCTCGCGACGGTCACGCTCGCGTCCGTCGAGGGGGCGCTCCTCCTCGCGCGGGCCGAAGGGTCCCTGCAACCCCTCGACGTGGTCGAACGGCAGCTTCGGACCCTCGCCCGCGTCGCCCGGTAGCACCCCTCGCCTCGCGATTGGCGGGCGCGGCGTCGCTCCCCCCTTCGCGCGGGGGGACGGGGCTGCCTGGGTCGAAATTAGGGTGCGGGGGGCTCCCGCTGCTCCCCTCGGGCCCCCCTGGGGCCGGGCCTAGGTTCATAACCCGGCCCGACGCATCTTTTTCGCGTGCAGGTGGGGGAACCCCCTCTCGGGGCGGAGGGAAGGGTGGCCGGGAACCCCTCCGACGAGGCAGAGCGGTTCGCGCGGGAGGCTCGCGCCACCGGCCTAGTGCTTCCTTCCCGGGCCCCCACCCGGCCGTGGATCGCCGCCGCCACGGCGATCCTCCTCGTGGTCGCGGCGGTCGAGATCGGGTACCTCGCCCACGACTTCCTGCTCCAGCGCCCCGAAGGGCCCCCGACGATCGTACTGCCGGCCTGTACGGACTCGACGTACCCGTTCAACGGTACGGTGAGCTCCACCCTCGACCCGACGCCGGACGCGTGGCTCGTGGCCGCCGACCATCAGATGGCGAACGCGACCGGAGGGTGTGCCGTCCTCGCGCTCAGCGCGAGCTCGGGGGACGGCTTCACGCCCGAGCTCGCGGGCCGGACGACCGAGTTCGCGGTGTCGGGGAGCCTCCCGAACGCGACCGACCTCGGCGCGGTTCCCGGGACGATCGAGACGATCCCCGTCGCGCTGGCGGCCGTCGCGATCGTCTACGACCTCCCCGGGGTGCCGGCGGGGCTCCACCTGTCATCGAGCGCGCTCGCAGGGATCTTCGAGGGCACGATCACCTCCTGGAACGACCCGTCGATCTCCGACCTGAACCCTTCCGCGTCGCTCGCGGGGCTCCCCCCGATCACGGTGGTCCACCGGTCCGATACCAGCTCCTCGACCCTCGCGCTCACCCAGTTCCTGTCGGCCACGAACGCGAGCTGGCGCTCGGCGGTCGGCGCGGGGCTCTCCGTGACCTGGCCGGTCGGTACCGCGGCTGGCTCCCGCTCGGCCCTCCTCGCGGACGTGAACGGGACCGCGGGCTCGATCGGCTACGTCACCACGTACGGGGACGACACGCCGGGCGTGGAGGAGGCCGCGATCGAGGACGCCGCGGGTTCGTTCGCGCTGCCGACCGCCGCGGCGGTCGGTGCGGCGGCCGCCTCGTTCAGCGGCTCCCCAGCGGTCGAGAACGCCGAGTGGGCGAACGTGTCGTTCGCGAACGCGACCCAATCGGGGAGCTACCCCCTCGCCCAACTCGTCTACATCGCGCTCTACCAGGATCCGGCGACGGCGTACGGGGGCACGATGTCGCTCACGACGGCGACGTGGGTCATCGCCTACCTCTGGTGGCTCACGGGGGTGACGCTCCTGGCGCCGCTGCCCCCGACCTACATCGAATCGGCGGGGGAGATGTTCACGCACGTCTCCTACAACGGCACGCAGGTGATCCAGTTCCAGGGCCCCGGCGGGGGGGATGGGGACATCGATGAGTTCTGAGTCCCCCACGCCCCCCAGGGCCGAGAGCGGCGGGTTCGACCCGCGCTGGCGGTGGCCGCTGCTCGTCGGCCTCCTGCTCGGGGACGTTCTCCTCGGCGCCGGGCTCTGGGCCCTCGGGCTCGTGCCCGGCGCCGGCGGGCCTTGGTGGGCGCTCCTGCCGAAGGTGGTCGTCGCCCCGGGGTTCGTGGTGGCGGTCGCGGGGGAGCTGGTCGTCGTCGCCCTCTTCGCACGGGCAGCGTCGGACCGGTCGCTCTCCTTCCTCATCGGGGCCCAAGCGGCCGCGGTCGCGCTCACCCCGGGCGTGATCCCGGGCGTCGCGCGGGACGGGCTTTTCGCCTACGTCGGGGCCGGACTGTGGGTCGCCTCCTTCGTGACGATCCTGGCCTACCTCTACCGTCACAAGCAGCTCACAGGGACGACGTTCCGCTTCCTCGTCGGCTGGACGTTCGCCGCGACCGTCGTCGCCGCCGGCTGGTTCCTCCAGCAGTTCGGCGACGGTCCCGCGGTCCTCGCCGCCGGGATCCTGGCGGAGCTCGTCTGGCTCGTGGGCAGCGGCATCGTGATCCGCCCCGACCCGTCGGAGCCGCGGACCCCGTGGCTGGTCCGGCCCGGGGGCGTCTTCCTCCTCCTGGTCGGGGTCTTCCTCGCGGAGTTCTTCCTCGGGGCGCTCCTCGACCTCGAGATCGCCGGCCGCTCGTTCCTCCAGTACATCCCGTTCGTTCCCCCGAACGGTCCGGGGCTCGATCGGGCGGGCCAGCTCACCTACAACGGCCTCTGGTTCGCCGCGGCGATCCTCGCTTCCGCCTGGTTCCTGGTCGCGGTCGGGTTCACGATGGGACCGCTCGTCGTCCAGAAGATGCGCGAGGCGCACCACCGGGGCCAGAAGGTCCGCCTCGGGCTCACGATCGCCGTCTACGCCCTCGCCGCGATCTACGTACCGAGCTTCGCCTCCTCGACGCCGCTCGCGAGCGTCCGGTGGCTCGCGAACGTGCCGGTCCTCGGCTGGGGGTTCGGCCTGCGCGCGGGGGGCCCGTTCGAGTCCGGCGTCTTCCTCGCCATCGTGCTGATGTACGTCGCGGTCGGCGTCCTCACGGTCCTGTTCGGACGGAAGGCGATCTGCTCGGTCCTGTGCGGGGCGGCCCTGATGTACCAGGGGACGACTATGAGCGAGATGCGGCAGTTCAACCAGACCTCCCGGGTCGGGCGGTACTTCCTCGGGAGCCAGCTCTCGACGGCGTACGTCGTCGCCTCCGGGGTCGCGCTCGTCTCCCTCTTCGGGGTCTCCGTCTTCTCCCTGCTCCGCCTCCTGCCCGCGGTCCAGGTCGCCAACGGGGCCTACGACACCGCCGCCCTCCCGCTGCCGATCATGCTCTACTTCGGCGGCGTCTGGTTCGCGATGTTCGTCACGACGCCGTTCGTCGGCACGTACAACTGCGCGACGACCGGCTTCTGCCACTGGGGCTCGCTCAGCGTCCCGTTCGCGAAGATCGGCTTCTTCCGCCTCAAGGTCCGGGACCGGGCCGTCTGCCAGGCCTGCACGACGTTCGACTGCGCGAAGTCCTGCCCCGTCGGCCTCGTCGACATGCCGCTCGCGTTCCGGACGACGGGCGAGTACCGGAGCACGAAGTGCTGCGGCGTCGGGGACTGCGTCGAGGCGTGCCCGTACGGCAACCTCTACCACCAGGACGTCCGGTTCTGGCTCCAGCGCCTCGTGCGGGGCCGGCCTCGGACGGGACCGACCGGCACGCCGCTCCCGATGGTCCCGAGCGCCGTCCCCCGACCTTCGCCGGCTCCCGCCGGGCCGGCCACCGCGAGCGCGCCCAAGTCCGCGTAGGGCCGCCCTACCGACCCCCGAAGCGGTGCCCCGGGCGTCCGATTCGTTCGGTTCGTGAACGGCGCCCGTTATGTCGGCGCCGACCGTCGTACGGGGGGGCCCCTCGGCAGCGTCGGCTCCGCGGGGTCGCCCTAGGGACCGGGGGCCGCGTCGTCCGGAGCCGCCATGGCGATCGGTCGGTACCGTGAGCTGCTCGGGAACCGCCGGTTCCTCCGGTTCGAGGCGTCGGCGATCGCCGCGAACGTCGGCTACTCGGTCTACGCGATCTCGATCCCCTGGCTCGCGCTCACGTACGCCCACAGCCTGGTCGTCGTCGGCCTGGTCCTCTTCGTCGAGTACGGGGTCTACGCGCTCACGTTCCTGATCGCCCCGTGGGTCGATCGGGCCCGGAACAAGCGGACGATCTACCTCGTCTGCTACCCGATCCAGGCGGCGGTCGCCGTCGGGATCGGGGTCGGCCTCGACTCCGGGACGCTCACGCCGGCGCTCCTCCTCGCCCTGGTCGCGGCGATCTCGCTCCTCTGGGACTTCGCCTGGGCGGCGAACAACATCGTCCCTCGACTGATCCTCACCCCGGACGATCTGTTCCGGGCCGGGGGGCTCGGCTCGCTCCTCGGGGGGGCCGCCCAGGCCGGCGGGTACGCGCTCGGCGCCGTGGCGCTGGTCGCCGCCGGCCCGGCGGGAGGGATGCTCGCCTACGCGGCGCTCCTCCTCGTCGGGACCGCGATCGTCGCGACCGTCTCGCTCCCCGCACCGCCGAGGGCCGGGCCGACCGACTACTGGCGCGACTTCCGGGAAGGGTGGGCCGCGTTCTCCCCTCGCGCGCCCGGCTCCCTGCTCTCCCTCGGGTCGGCGGAGCTCGTCCGGGGGTTCTTCGTCGCCGCTCCGCCGCTCCTGATCACCCTCGTCGCGGCGCGCGTCCTCGTCGCGGGAGCGTCCGGCTACACCGAGCTGTACGCCGCCTGGGTGGCGGGAGGGATCGCGGTAGGGTTCCTCCTCGGGGCCCTCAACCCGCGCCGGGCGGTCGGCTCGGTCCTGCTCTCGGCCGCCGTGGCGGAGGCAGCGCTCGTCGTCGCGGCCGCGCTCTCGGCCTCGAGCGTCATCGCGGGGGCGGTCCTGTGGTTCGCGATCGGTGCCGCCGGCGCCTCCTACCTCGGGGCGCTCTCGACGTTCCTTCAGGGGACGTTCGCTCCCGGTACGCTCGGTCGGGTCACGGGGAACCTCTACCTGTTCACCGGGGTCGCGAGCGCGGCCGGCGCTGTCGTCCTCGGCGAGGTGGCGAGCCGGGCGGACGCCGCCGGCTTCGGAGCGCTCGTAGGGGCCGGCTTCCTGCTCCTCGCGATCGTGGTCGCCGCGATCCCGTCGATCCGCCGGATGGCCTTCTAGTCCGACGCGTGGGCCCGGACGCGACGCGCACCTCGGCGATGCCGCCGCCCGGACCATCCTATATAGAGGGGGGCGGTCCTCGGCGCGATGCCCTCCCCGCGTCGGCCCCCGGTGCGGCGGCGCCGCCCGGGACCCCGGAGCTCCTCCTCGACGCCGGCGGTCCGGATCGTCCGGGTCTCCCCCCGGGCGCCCGGGGAGGAACCGCACGCCCATGCCGTCTGTCGAGGGTGCGGGAGGATCCAGGAGATCGAGCTCACCGAGCTCGATCGCCATCTCCTCAGCGAGCTCGCGTTGCGGGCCCCCGACGGTTGGAGCGTCGAGCGGATCGCCTACTCGCTCTCGGGCGGCTGCCGGCGCTGCCGCGAAGGCCCGGAGGCCCCGTAGGGCCGGGTCGTGGGAGCGTTCTTCACGGGCCCTGCCATCGCCTGGGGGCCCGGCGCCCTCGAGCAGCTGAGCGCCCTCGGGGCCCGCCGAGCGCTCGTCGTCGTCGACCCGGCCGTGGCGGGCGGGGCGGGGGCTCAGCGCGTCGCCGAGGAGCTCGCGAGGGGAGGCGCGCAGGTCGACGTCCTGCCCCGACCGGCGGGACCCCCGTCCGTTGCCGCGGTCACCGCGGTCCGCGACCGGCTCGCTGCGGGGGGCGCGGAGTGGCTCGTCGCGCTCGGGGGTGGGGCGACCCTCGACGTCGCCAAGGCCGCGCGTTTCCTCGCGGAGGTACCGGGCCTCGCTCCGGACGCGGTTCCTCCGATCGTCGAGCTCCCGGCCCCGCCCCGGTGCCGGCTGGTCGCCGTGCCGACGACGAGCGGGAGCGGCGCGGACGCGAGCTGGGTCGCGGACCTCATCGGGGCGGACGGCGCCCCGTTCGAGCTCGCGCATCGCGCCCTCGTCCCGGACTGGTCGCTCGTCGATCCGGTGTTCGCCGAGGGCCGGACGCGGGCGGAGATCGTCGCCCAAGGGTTCGAGGTCGTCGCCCTCGCCGTGGAGGCGTACGTCTCGGCCTGGTCGAACCCGTTCTCCGACGCCCTGGCCACCGACGCCGTCCGGACGGTCGTCGATCGGCTCCCCCGGGCGGTGCGGTGGAGCGACGACCCCGGCTCCGCCGCGGACGTCCACTACGCCGCGACGGCCGCGGGGCTGGCCGCCTCCAACGCGCAACGAGGGGTGGCGCACGCGCTCGCCCGGGCCCTCGGGCGGGCGACCGCCCTCCCGTACGCCACCCTGCTCGGGATCGTGCTCCCGTACGTGCTGGAGTTCGACCGACCGGGGTGCCGGGACCGGCTCGAGGCGCTCGCCGCCCTGCTCCCCCCGGCCGCGGACGGGAGCCGTCCCGCCCTGCCGCAACGCCTTCGCCGGATGGGCGAGGCGCTCGACGTTCCGGCGACGCTCGCCGACGCCGGGGCCGAGCCCCGCGACGTCGAGGGGGCCCGCGCGGCGATCGTACGGGACACCCTGCGCTCGCCGGCGGTCCTCGCGAACCCGAGGGTGCCGACGCCGGACGAGGTCGGCGCGCTGCTGGGGGCGCTGCTCGGACGGACGGGGTAGCGGCGGATCGCCGCGGTCAGCCCGCGGCCGCGGCCCCGGACTTCGCCGGAGGGGTCGTGCCTTCCTCGGTCCGGGCGGGGGTCTCCACGGCCCGGTTGATCGCGATCTCCGCGAGGTCGCTCGCGTAGAAGGCGGCCCGTTCGAGGCTCTCGAGAACGTAGGCGAGCCCGACGGCGAGGCGTCCGCGTTTGGAGGCGAGCTCGCGCAGGATCTGGTCGCGCTCGCGGGTCAGCTCCTCCGCCGCGTCGATCACCTCGTTCGCCCGATCGATATCGCGGCTGTCGAGGCTCTCGAGCGCCGCGACGAGGCCGGCGGCGGCGCGCTCGGCCATCCGATCGAGCGCCCCCACGAGCTTCGGGGGCGTCGGCTCCCGGCCGAGGATCGCCACGGTCCCCGCGATCCGCACGGCGTGGTCGGCGATCCTCTCGAGCACGCGCGAAGCGAGCAGGAACGTCGAGCAATCCGGCAGGGTCAGGTCGAGCGACGCGAGGATCCGTCCGTCGCGCAGGGCGCTCGTCACCTGCTTTTCCAGGAACCAGTGGAGCCGGTCGACCTCCCAGTCCCGCTCGATGACGTCACGGGCGATCGACGGGTCGCGGGCGCGGAACGCCGCCATCGCGTCCGTCTGCATCGCGCGGACCATCTGGTGCTCGCGCCGGAGGATCGACGGGATGGGGAGGGGGTTCTGCCCCACGACATCCTGCAGGACGACCGATTCCGCGGTCTCCTCGAGGATCTCGGGCCCGATCATCCGCTGGGCGAAGTTGCGGACGACCTCGCGGGTACGGGGGCTCATCCGCCCCGGGGTCCGGATCTCGAGCAGCGGGTACCCCGCGATGTACTCCGCGATGAGCCGGCGGAACAGGTGCTCCTCCTCCATCTCGTTCGTGACCTCGACGACCCGTCGCTCCGCGTCGGCCCCCGGCGTCGCACCGGCGTAGACGGTGAGGGTCCCGTCGGCCCGCGGGGTGAAGAACAGCACATCGCCGGCCCCGAGCCCGCGGGCCGTCACCCAGCTCTTCGGCAGCGAGACGATGAACGTCGAGCCGCCGGTCTTCTGGATCCTGCGTCCGTGGAAGCCGCCGGTCGAGCGCATACGCCGACCGGGCGGACCCCGATAGTCTATATAGACTCGGTTCCGGGGCGCTCCAGAGCTCGCGCGACGCGCCGGGACGTCCGACTCCGGGGAGGTAAAGAGCGCCCGCGCGGGTCGGCGACGGGTTCGTTGTGGCTCCGCCCGCCGTGCGACGGTTCCGGTTCGGTCGCGGGGCCCGCTCCGCGCCCGACGGGGCGACGATCCTCGAGGCGCTCACCGACGCGCGCCTCCCCTCGGTCGTGCGCTCGGTGCGGTACCATCGCCCCCGGGCGCCGTTCTGCGGCACGGGGGAGTGCGCCGGATGCCTCGTCCGCGTCAACGGCCGCCCGAACGTCCGGGCCTGCCAGACGCTCGTGAGGGACGGCGACCGGATCGACGCCGGGAACGCGGTACCGTCGCCGCGGTTCGATCTCCTCGGGGTCCTCGACCTCGCGTTCCCGCACGGGATCGATACCCTTCGGGGGTTCCGGCGCCCGCGGTTCGCGGTGCGCGCCTACCAGCGGGTCGTCCGCCGCCTCGCCGGGTACGGTCGGCTTCCCCCCGTCACCGCCTCGCCCCCGCCACCCCCCGAACCCCGGGACCTCGAGGGCCGCCTCGCGATCGTGGGGGCCGGCCCGTCGGGGCTCGCGGCGGCGCGACGTGCGATCGCGCTCGGGGTCCGCCCGATCGTGATCGACCGCGGTGCGATCGGCGACGACCTCGTCGGGGCCGATCGTCTCGGCCGCACGGCCGCGACGGTCCTCCTCCCACCCCGTCCGGGGCGCGACGAAGCGGCCACGCTCCTCGGATTCGACGCGAACGGTGCCGGGGTACGGGTCCGGGCGGGCGCCGTCCTCCTCGCGACAGGCAGCTACGACGCGCCCCTCCTGTTCGAAGGGAACGACCGCCCCGGCGTCGTCACGGCGGAGCTCGCGCTCCGGCTGCTGCGCCGGCCGCTCCGACCGCCGTTCCGACGCGCCGTGATCGTCGGCGGCGGGGCCCGGGCGCTCGAGCTCGTGACCTCGCTCGGCGACCGAACGAGCGCGGTCGTCTCCGCGGGGGAGATCCCTCCCGAGCTCGTCCGCGCGGCGTCGGAGCGCGCCGTGCCGCTCTACCCCCGGTCGATCGTGGCGCGGGCGCACGGACGCTCGAGCGTGAGGGCCATCACGATCGCCCGGCGGGGCAGCGGGGAGGACCTCGAGCTGTCGTGCGATGCGGTCGTCCTCGCGCACCGTCGGCTCCCGCACCATCCGCTCCTGTTCCAGGCGGGAGCGGAGATGCGGTGGGAGCCGCGGGCCCGTGCCTACTACCCGACGCTCGGCCCCGGGGGCGCGACGACGGTCCCCCGCCTCTTCGCCGCCGGATCGGTCGCGTTCGTCGCTCCCGAGGCCGCCCGGGCGAGCGGCGAGGCGGCCGCGGAGCTCGCCCTGGGAGGGGACCCCGCGGTCCCGACCGCGTGGCCCACCCCGCCCGTCGACGAGGCGTGGGGGGCCGACTACGTCACGGAGCTGCTCGGACTTCCGCGCCGAGGGAAGTGGGTCGCCTGCCCGTGCGAGGACGTCCTCCTCGAGGAGGTGGAGGCGGCGGTCGCCCGCGGCTACCGGGGGCTCGAGGTGGTGAAGCGGTACACCGGCCTCGGCACCGGGCTCTGCCAGGGCCGCTACTGCGTCCCCGAGGCGCTGGCGGTCCTCGCCGCGCTCGAGGGCCGCCCCCCCGAGGCGGTCGGCTACCTTACCCAACGGCCCCCGGTCGTCCCGACCCCGCTCGGCGCCCTCGCCCCGTTCGCCGGGGCGTTCGGGCAGGAGGTCGTCGAGTGACGTTCGCCCGGGACCGCTACGGGGTGGCGATCGTGGGAGCGGGGATCGTCGGGCTGTTCACGGCGTACCATCTACGCCGGGCCGGCGCCGGGCCGGTCGTCGTCGTCGATCGGGGATTCCTCTCGGCCGGGGGCTCGGGTCGGAACGGCGGAGGGGTGCGCCAGCAGTGGGAGACGCGGGCGACGATCCGTCTCGCCAAGGAGTCCGTCGCCGCCTATCGGCGGTTCGGCACGGAGTTCGGCTACAACATCTGGTTCCGCCAGGGCGGCTACCTGTTCCTCGCCGACACCGCGGCCGCCCTCGCACGGCTGCGCACGGTCCACGACGTCGTGCGCTCGGAGGGGCTCGGCTCGCGGCTCCTCGGCCCGGAGGAGGTCGGCCGGCACGTCGCCGGGATCGCCCCGGGAGCGGTCGTCGGCGGCGCCTACCTCGCGACGGACGGCACCCTCTACCCATTCCCGGCCGTCTGGGGGCTGTACGAGACGGTCCGTGCGCTCGGCGCGGAGGTCGTCCTCGGGGCCGACGCGACCGGCGTCATCGTCCGGGACGGGCGGGTCGCCGGGCTCGCGACCTCGGCCGGGACGATCACCACCCCGACGATCGTGAACGCCGCGGGAGGATGGTCGGGCGAGTTCAGCCGGCGGGCCGGCCTCGACGTCCCGAACGTCGCGTCGCGGCACGAGATCCTGGCGACCGAGCCGCTGAAGCCGTTCCTCGACCCGATGGTCGTCCGACCGTCCGACGGCCTCTACTTCAGCCAGACGATGCGCGGCGAGATCGTCGGGGGGGTCACGGTCCCCCACGCGCCCGGTACCGCGCGGGGCGTGCCGAGCTCCCCCCGGTTCCTGACGGCGATGGCGCGGGCGCTCGTCGACCTCCTCCCGCGGCTCCGCGACGTGGGGATCCTCCGGGCGTGGACCGGCTTCTACGACGACACCCCGGACGGGTTCCCGGTGCTCGGGGAGGATCCCCGGCTCCCCGGCTTCGTCCATGCGAACGGCTTCGGCGGGCACGGGTTCATGCTCGCCCCCGCGGCGTCGCGCCGCGCCGCCGCGACGATCCTCGGCGAGCGGCCCGATCTCGACCCGGCGGAGTTCGGCCCGGCCCGGTTCGCCGCGGGACCCGGTGCCCGGGCCGTCGAGGGGCTCCAACTCGGCTAGTCCGATCGCGGGCGGGTCGCCACCGTCTTGTCCCGGCCCCGCGCTCGCGGCGGCGTGATCGGCCGGTTCCCGTGGGACCCGTTCCCGGCCGACGAACCGGAGGCGCGGGGACCCGACCCGCTCCACGTGGCGCTGTACCGCGGCGCGATGACGGGCGCCGACGCCTACCGCGCGGTCCGTCTCGCCGTTCGGCCGGAGGGGGAGGCGCTCCGGATCGGGAACCGGTTCGTCCCGGAAGGTCGGTACCGCGAGGTCGCCTTCCTCGCGCTCGGCCACGCTGCGAACTCGATGGCGCTCGCCGCCCTCGACGCGCTCGGCGACCGGCTGACCCAGGGGTTCGTCGCCGGCCCGGAGGGGCCGATGCCGCGCCTGCCGTTCCGCGGCGCCACGCTCACGCCGGGATGGGGCGGGGACGAGCAGGCGCCGCGGGTGATCGATGTCGCCCGCGAGATCGCGGGCGGGCTTCGGCCCTCGGACCTCCTCCTGGTGCTGCTTTCGCCCGGGGCGCTCCGGGCCCTCGCGCTCCCGCCGGACGGACTCGGTCCGGCGGAGTTCTCCCGGTTCCTCGAGAGCGCCCACGCGGCGGGCGCGGACGGCGCGGAGGTCGCGCTCCTCGCGCGGGTCGTCGGGAGCGGCGGGGTCGGCGGTCGCCTGCTGCCCGCCGCGACGACCGCCGACGTCACGACCCTGGTCGTCGACCGGGGGGACGGGGCGGCCCGCGTCGGGGGAGGACCGACGCTCCCCGTTCGTCCGAAGGAGCGGGAGGAGGCCCGGGGGACCGTCGAGCGGATCGGGCTCGGCAGCACGCTCCCCGCCCCCGTCCGCGAACGGCTCGCCCGGCCCCCGTCGGACGCTCCCCTCCTTCCGGGCTCGGCGCACCGGCCCGTCGTCGTCGCGGGGCCGTCGGATGGGCTCCGAGGGGCCGCCGACGCGGCGTTCGACCGGGGATGGACGACGCGGGTCGCGTTCCTCGGCCTCGCCGAACCCCCCGACCGCGCCGCGGACCGGTTCCTCGAGAGGACCGACGCCCTCGTCGCCGAGGTCGGGCCGACCCCCTCGCCGTCGAAGGGCGTCGTCGCGGTCGCGATGCTCACCCTCGGCGTCCCCGAAGGGGTGGCGGACGGGGAGGCCCGGCGGAGGTTCATCGAGCGGGCGGCCGAGCGCCTGCGACGCCGCGAGATGAGCGTCGGCATCTACCCGACCGCCGGCGAGAGCGTCCCCCGCGGGGGGGCAGGGTGGGTCGTCGGCGCGCCCGGCGACCCCGATGTCGTCCGCCCCGCGGGCGAGATCCGCCCGCTCGCGATGCGCTCCGGGATCACCGATGTCGGCGTGGTCGTCGCGGCGGTGGCGCCGTCCGCGGCCTCGAGCCGTAGGTCGGAGCCGCGCTAGCCCGGCTTGCGCCCCCGGGACTCCGGGCTCCCGTCGGTAGCCCCGGACTCGGCGCCTTCGAAGTGCCGCTTGAGGGCCATGTACTCGGCGAACGAGATCTGGCGCCGCGCCCGGACCGCCCCGGCCTGCTTCAGCGAGGTGATCTCGTACACGCGCAGGAGCTCCGGTACCGGTCGGCCCGGCGGCGCGGGGGCCCCGGCCTCGATCGGGGCCGAGGCGATCGGGCGGTCCGCGTACGGGAGTCGGGGCTCCTCCACCGGCACGGGGGGGCGACCCCGGCTGGGAGGCTCGGACGAGGAACCTCCGGCGAGGTGCGTCCGGAGCCGGACGTGCTCGGTCGGGGTGAGCTCCCCTTCGTCGCGCAGGAGATCGACGAGCTCGGGCTGGCGGGGGCGGTACGTCTCGATCAGCTCGCGGAGGTCACGGTCCGGACGGGCGAGGGGGGCGGCGGCGAGCGGAGGTCCGAGCATCGTGTCGAGCGTCCCCCGCATCTCGTGGAGCGCCGCCCGGAGCTCCTCGGGGGACGGTGGAGCTCCGTCGGGCCCCACCTCCCAGCGCGTGGTCAGGCGGGCGACCGTACCGGCGGGGCCGGTTCCCGCCGGACGCTCGGCGGAAAGCTCGATCGCTCGTCGACGTTCCGGCACGGCGGTCGACGCACCCCGAGAGAGAAAACGTACGCCGAGCGTACGGGGCCTGGGACGGAGGGCGGCCTCGTTCGATTACGCAAGTTTACTTGGTTGATAGGTGTAACTATAAATCCCCACGCGGGATGCCTCACGGCAGGAACGGCGATGGACGGCCCGCGGACGGCGAAGACCCCGGCTCCCGGAGCGCGGGCGAGCGAGCCGTGCGATCGCGACGACGGGCGGGGGATCTGCCCGGTGCTCGCGGCCGTCGGGGTGATCGGCACCGAATGGCGCCTGGCGATCGTGCACCGCCTGCTCGACGGGCCGCAGCGGTTCAGCGAGATCCTCCGGGCGAACCCCCGGCTGAACGCGAAGACGTTGAGCGCGACCCTCAAGTTCCTCGAGGGCCAGGGCGTGGTCCAGCGTACGGTCGTCAGCACGCGCCCGTTCTCCGTCGTCTATTCGCTCACCGAGATGGGGCTGGGCCTCGCCCCGGCCGCTCGAGAGCTCCGGGCGTGGGGCGAGCGGTGGCTCCTTCCCCGTCGACAGGCAGCACTGCGGGGCGGCACGCCGGCCCGCAGGGCACCCGTGATCCAGGGGGAACTGCCGACCGTCGTTCTCGCCGAGGCCGACGGCCGCGGTCGCCGCTAGATTCCCTCGCTCCGGAACCGCCCGCGAAGAGGCGTTTCACGACCTCCCCGACCGGGGTTCATCTACTCCAGGCGCGCTGAGACGGGATGCAACCACCCCGAGAAGGGTCGTCAACATCGCCGAAAGGGGACCTCGCCGGGTCCCGGGCGTGCGACCACCCTTCTCCCACCGTTCATCGTTCGGGAGGGACGAAACCCCCTCCAGGGACGATGCGGTAGCGCGGCCGCACGCAATGAACGGCCCGTCATCGCCCCCGCCGTCCTCCCCGCGATCGAGCGTTCGGCCCGGTCTCGAGCCTCCGACGGCCCCCGATCTGACGAGCCCCCGACCCGGATCGCCGCAACGTCCGCCCGGGATCGCCTCGGCGACCCCCCTGCCGTGACGTGCGGCCCGATCCCAACCGTCTAGCCCCGGGCGTCGCCGCGAAGGACGAGGGGTCTTTCGAGGCCGCCTTCCCGTGAGCGTACGCCCGGTCGGTTCTGCCGGGGGTGCGTCCGCGGGATCGTGACCCGGGACGGGCGATCTTCCCGGCGTTCGCCGGACCCCGACCGCCCCGGCCCCGCGGCGAACCGGTCGCGGGGGCGGGCCTCGGTGCGGTCGGTCGGACCGGTCTCCGGTCCTGCCGCAGGTGAGATCGATCCCTTTCCGCCGCCGGCCCGCCGGTCGGGGAGGGTCAGGGTGAACGAATGGTGGCGGAACGCCGCACGCAGATTCCCTCCCAACCCGTTCCTCGCGAACCCGTTCCCCGCACCCGACCCCCGGCCGTGCGCCGGATCGGAGAGGTGCGGCTCCCGCTCGCCGGACCGTACCGTCCTCGAGCACGCCTCTACCGCGGTCCCGACGGCCGCCTGCTCTGGAGGGTACGGCTCTGGGAGTACGACCGGCCCGTCCGGCACCTGCTCTCGACCTCGGCCCTGCGCGCCTTCGCGAGGGCCAACGGCCTGACCGCACTCGAGGCCGCGATCGACGACCTGGTCGCCCGCGCCCTGGCCTCCCCCCCACCATGACCCGGGGTCAGGTCACGACGTTCGTCGCGCGCGGTTCGTGGCTCTCCCGGCACAGCCTCTATCGGGCGATCCACGCGGCGTTCGCGGCAGCCCCCCGGCCGTGCGAGGCGTTGTTCGAATGGACCGGGTCGGAGCCGGGACCGACGGTGTGCGTGCGGCCGGCGAGCGTCGCGTGGGGGTGGCTCGCCGATCCTCGGCTCGAGGGGTCCTGCGGCGCCGTACCCTCGCCCTCGACCGGGGTCGGGACGCTCCCGTTCGGGATCCGGGTACTCTCTCTCCTCCCGGAGATCGGCCGTGGGCTCGCAGTGTCCGCCCCCGGATCGGGATCGCGGCGGGTCGGGCCCGCGGCCGCCGTCCAAACGTTCTGGGCCGGCGGTCGTAACGGGCCGGTGCTCGCCGCGCGGAGGGTCGCCTACCGCGACCTGGCCCTCGACTCCCCCGAGGCCCTCGCCCAGCTCGTCGGGACCCGGGAGGCCCACGCCTGGGCCGAGGCGATCGGAGCCCCGACGCGGTTCCGGCCGGCCCCCGCGCGTGCCGCGTCGGATTGGCGACGCGGCGGGACACGAACGGTGCCGGCCGAGGCGTGGGTCCCGCTCTCCGCCGCGACGGCCGATCGGACCGCCGAACCGGTCCGCCCTAGCGAACTTCGGTCCGATCCGGCGGGGCAGGGCCATGCGGTCGTGCTGGGGGCGTCCGGGTCGGGGAAGACGTTCTTCCTCGCCGACCGCGCCGCCGTCGCCGGGAACCGGGGCGCCTCGCTGGTCTGCATCGACCTCCACGGGGACCTCGCCCCGGCGATCGTCGCCCGCCTCGGCGAGCGCGCGCGGGCGAAGGTGGTGGCGATCGACGTCGACGCCCCCCCGTTCCCCGGGATCGCGGGGCTCGCGGGCGACAGCGAGCGGGCGGCGGCCCAGCTGGTCGCCGCGCTGAAGCGGCATTCCCCGGACGGGACGGAGCTGTACTGGGGGTACCGGCTCGAGCGGGTGCTCGACGCCTTCGTACGCCTCGCCCAGGAGTCGGGGGGCACGCTCGTCGACGTCTACCAGCTTCTCACCGACCGGCACCGGCAGGAGGCCGCTCGCCTCACCACCGCGGATCGCGAGCTCGCGCGGTTCCTCGAGGAGTTGGGACCTATCTGCCGGCGGAGCCCCGAGTTCCTCTGGCCCGCCGCCGCCCGACTCTCGAAGTTCCTGAGCGTGCCCCGGCTCGCCGATCTTCTCGCGCCGAGCGATGGGGGGGTGCCCGTCGAGGAGCTCCTCCGAACCGGTCGGTCGATCCTCGTCCGGCTGCCGTTCGGCTCCCTGGGTCCGGAGGCGGCGTCGTTCGCCGCCACGATCCTGCTCGCCCGGGTCTACCTCGGCCTCGCGGCCGACCGACCCCAGGACCGAGCCCCTCCGGAGGTCCTGCTGGTGCTGGACGAGGCGCAGGGATTCTCTCCGTTCCTCCTCGGGGAGATCGTCGCCGAGGGACGCAAGTTCGGCCTTCGGGTCCTCCTGGCGACCCAGCTCCCCGAGCGCCTCCACCCCGACCTGCGACGCGCCGCCGCGGGGGTCGCGAGCGAGGTCATCGCGTTCCGCGTCCCCCCGGCGAGCGCGGGCACGGTCGGGGCCTGGCTGGGGCTCCCGACGCCGGAGGCGGAGCGGTGGCTGCCGACGCTCCCGGTCGGCGAAGGCGTCGGTCGGGACCCGGACGGCTCCGAGCTCGTGGCGATCGGCCCGGGCTCGGCCCCTCGCTCGGTCCGACCGGATCCGTGGACGGCCCGGATCGGAGCGACCCGGGCGGAGATGGGCGTCGGCGCCGAGACGCTCCCACGAGAATCGGGGGACGGGGCCACCGAGCGACTCCTCCTCGCCGGGCTCGCCGCGGAGGAGGAGCGCCTCCGCCTCGGGCTCGCGGAGCTGGTGCGTGCGGCGGAGCGCCTGCCCGGACCCCCGATCGACCCGGCGGCCCTGCTCGATCGTGCACGATCGATCGAACGGGCGGGGCTCCTCGTGGTGGCGGGCGGCGAGGTCCGGCTCACGCCGGCAGGGGCCTGCGCGCTCGGGCTCTCCCCCGGCACCGGGGCCGTCCGCGAGAGCGCCGAGCATCGGACCCTCCTCCTGCGGGCGTTCCGAACGTTCGCCCGGAGGGGCTACCGCATCGAGATCGTCCGGCAGGGCCGGTTCGATACGACGCTCCCGGACGCGACGTTCCGGCAGCTCTCCGAGGCGACCCGGGCCCGTCCGCCGGAGGAGATCGCGCGAGCGATCGAGGCGGCCCGGCACGGATGGGCGTGGCGGTACTTCCACGGGCGCGACGTCCACCTGGAGGCCGAAGTCTCGGGCGCGGAGCGGCGCGAGCGGATCCGACGGGGCGTGCGCAAGGCCGAGCTCCGCGGGGCGTTCGTGCTGTTCCTGGTCGGCGACGCGCGGCGGGCGGCCCGCGTGCGAGCGACCCTCCGAGGGCTCGGCGTCGGGCGCGACCGGGGCGGCGTGTGGATGCTCCGGACCGGGGCCGGGCCGTCGTCCGCTCCGGTCGATCCGGGACGGATCGGGTAAGAGGCGGTCCGCACCTGCGGATCGGCCGTGCGGGCCTTCGTGGCCGTCGATCTGTCGGGCCGCTCCGACCCGGAGGGGCCGGCCCGCCCGTCCGAGCACCTGACCTTGCAGTTCCTCGGGGAACTCGGGGCGGATCGTGTCGAGCTCGTCCGAGCGCGCCTGAAGCCGGTCGCGGCCGACCATGGCCCGTTCGCGCTCACGATCGAAGGGATCGGGGCGTTCCCCTCCCGCGACGCGCCGCGGGTCGTATGGCAGGGCGTGACGCGCGGTCGAGCGGAGGTGGTGCGGCTCGCGGAGGCGGTGCGGCAGGCCCTCGCCCCGGTCGTCGGGGGGTCCCCGGAGCCGTTCGTTCCGCACGTCACCTGGTTCCGAGTCCGCTCGGAGGCCACGCGCCGTGCGGCCCGCGAGGCCCTCCGCGGGGTCCGACCACCTCCCGCGCCCCGCACGGTCGGGATCGACGCGTTCCTCCTCCGGGAGAGTCGGCTCGGGGCCGGAGCGGCCGTCCATCGCACCGTGGAGGCGTTTCGCCTCGTCGGCCCCACGTCCGGGGCACCCGAGGGTCCGTCGGCCCGGACGACGGACGGCCGGGCGTAGCGGGCACCGTTCACCGTTCGCACGCCACAGCGCGATACGATTATCCGCCGGGTAGCGAGTGGGGACCGGCCGTTCGTACCGACGGCGACCCGGGGGTGGGGGGGACGGGGGCGGTCCGGCGCTGGGCGCTCGCCGCGGCGTGCCTGGTGGCCGTCGTCGCGCTGCTCCCGTCCGGGGCCGCCGCCACGGGTCGTCCGACCCCCGGTCCTCCGCCGGCGATCGGGCTCCCGGGATCGCACCCGTGCAACGGTTCGATCGTCCCCGGACCG
>JASHQF010000084.1 GCA_030037695.1 Thermoplasmata archaeon | reverse complement strand
GGCGGGGGAGGCCGTTCCGATCTCCTGGCCCGGCGGGGACCTGATCGTGCTGGCGCTCTTTGCCGCCGCGCTGCTCCTGGTCCGGGGAGCCATCGGAACGGCCCTTCGGCGGGACGATCGGACGCGAGCACCGACGAGCTAGCCCGCTGGGTCAGCCCTGTGAGAGCCCCCGTCGCCTGGCTCGAAGCTTCACCCGGTCGGGCAGTTGCCCACCTACCGTGCCCCTGGGCTGTGGCGTGATGGAATACCTGACCGATCCTGGGGTGTAGAGAAAAGGGAAGGAAAGGGTTGGACCCGGGGGCCCCTTGCCCGACCTAGGTCGGGAGGAGCTTGCGCCCGTAGTTCCAGTTCGTCAGGTTCGCCGTCGCGAGGTACCACATCACGGCCCCCGCGAGGATGATCTCGATCCCGATCGCCCAGTGCTCGGAGGTGGAGACCTTGCTCGCCGCCCCCATCTGCCACCAGAAGATCGTGAGCAGGATGTACTGGACCGTCACGAGCAGGAACATGATGAACACGATCCAGCCGTGCTTCAGCGAGTTGATCAGGAACGTCAGCGACACGAGCACCCAGATCAGGGCGAGCGCGGCCCCGGCGTACCCGGTCGAGTAGGCGGCCAGGTTGTAGATGAGGAAAAAGCCCGCAAAGGCGAGGAACGCCGAGCCGGCGAACAGGTTGCCCCGCCGCAGGGAGAGGAACCCGATGATCCCGAGGAACACTCCGCCGACGATCCCGGCGAGGCCCGCGAGGGCCGATCCGGTGAAGACGCCCGCGCCGATGAGCGCCGGGGCCGACGTGAAGCAGGTCCCCAGCCAGAAACTGACACAGTACGGGTGGGGTAGCTCCGACAGTCCGAAGAGGATCGTCACCGCCGACAGGACGATCAGCCCGATCACTGCGGGCGTCGCCCATCCCGCGGGCTTGTCCTCCGTCCGCGGGATCCCCTCTTGCATTCCGCTGGCCGATTCCATCGACTCCGCCATCGCCGGCATGTTATGCTCGCGACGCCGAGTCTTGGTACAAAAAGGTTATGCCGCATTCACCTCGAAGGAGGGGGGCCGGTTCGTCGCCTGGGGAACGGTGCGGGAGGCACCGTTATGGGCTCGCTCGCGCGGTCGGGGCCCGGATGGAGGACCGGGGCGAGCTCGCCAAGATCGTCTTCGGGCAGACCCGGGTGATCCTCACCCGGGACCTTTCGGTGATGAACCCGAACCTCGTTCCCGGGGCCCAGGGGCTCGTGATCGGCAAGATCGCGAGCTACACCCTCAAGGTCGCCTTCCCGAAGGTGACGGTCGGGATCAACTGGCGGGACTGCGACCTCGTCGCGGGGAAGACCGGGATGCCGACCGACGCCGAGCAGCCGAAGGTGATCCCGAAACCCCGTCACATGGGAGAGGAGTGACCGGAGCCCCCTGCGGCTCCGGCCTAGCGGCGCACCCCCGGCCGTGACCGCCCCGCCGCGTCTCCTCCTCATCGCCCGGGACCGTCCCGCGCTCCGTGAAGCCGTGGCGCGGGAGATGCCCGGCATCCCCTTCGTCTTCCTCGAAGGGGCGGCCCCGACCGATCTCGCCGGCATCGAAGCCGCGCTGTTCGGCTCTGCCGCGCGGGAAGGTCGGGGGTTCGAGCCGGCCGCCTGCCCGAGACTCCGGTTCGTGCAGAGCCTCTACACGGGCGTTGACGACCTCCCGTTCACCAAGTTCCCGCGCTCGATCGAGATCGCCGCGAACTCGGGCGGCTACGCCCCGTTCGTGGCGGAGCACGCGGTGGCGCTCGCCCTCGCCTCCGCCCGCCTCCTGCTCGAGGGCCACGAGCGGATCCTGGAGGGCCGCATCCGACCCCCGCCCACGCCCCTCCGGTCTTTCCGCGGCCAAACCGCCGTGATCCTGGGGTACGGGGCGATCGGCCAGGGGATCGCCGATCGGTTACGACCGTTCGGTGCTAAGGTCGAGGCCGTCACGCGGTCGGGGGATCCGGTCCGCGGATGCGAGCGGGTGTTCGGTAAGGACCGCCTGCGCGAGGCGCTCGCTGACGGGGGGTTCGTCTTCGAAGCCCGCCCGTTGAACCGTGGGACTCGGGGGTCGATCGGCCCCGAGGAGCTCAGGTCCATGCCCAGGGACGGGACGCTCGTGAACGTCGGTCGTGCGGCGACGGTGGAACCCGAGGCCCTGTACCGACACCTGATCGAGGTCCCCAGCTTCCGGGCGGCGTTCGACGTCTGGTGGGAGGAGGATTTCGCGGGAGGCTCGCTGCAGGGAGGGGCCCGGTTCGCGAAACTGCCGAACTTCGTCGGCTCTCCCCATGTCGCGGGGGTCGCTCCGGGGGCGGAGGAGTACTCGATCGGCAAGGCCGTGGAGAACCTGGGGCGGTTCTTCCGCGGCGACCGGCCGCGGTTCGTCGTCGACCGGGCCGAGTACGAAGGACGCTGAAGGGCCGGCTGCCGAAGCGGCGCTCCCGGGTCGGAGCCGAGGGCCTACCGGATCCGCTCGAGGGCGAGCGAACCGACGATCAGGGCCCGGTTCGTCGCACGGCACTCGACCCAGTCCCGCGTCTCGGCATCCCCGAAGCCCCGGACCGAGAGGTACGTCCGGTCGCGGTCCTGGCGGAAGACGATCGCTCCGTCCATCCGACCTAGGAGCGCCTCGACCGCGGCCTCGGTGAGGGCGCCTGCCTCGAGGGCGTACAGCGCGAGGGCGGGACGGGGCTTCAGGATCCCGACGACGTTCTGGAGGAACGAAAGGCTCGCCCGCTCGTCCGTGTGGGCGAGGACGGCGGAAAGGCCGAGGAAACCGACCCGGGAACCCGCCGCCCGGCTCTCGCCCATCACCTTGGCCGCCTGGACGAGGTTGGTGAGGATGCCCTCGCGATCGTCCGGGCCCTTCACGACGATACGGTGCGGGGTCGACGTCGTTCCCGAGCCGGAGGCGTCGATCCAGGTGACCTTCCCAAGCTGCTCGAACTCGAGGAACTGCGGTAGGACAACGCCGACGTTCTGGGCGACCTCCTCGGCGGAGCGGGCTGCCGTGATGATCGTGACCTTCTCCCCGCGTTTCAGGCCCTCGGCAAGGAACGAGTACAGGACGACCTCCTTCCCCACGAAGGCGTCCCCCAGGAGCACTCCGTGGCTGCGCGGGGGTAACCCGCCGAGCAGCAGATCGTCCAGGCGGGGGGTACCGGAGGGGACCCGGTCGGGATAGCGACGCCCGCTCTTCGCCTCGAGCGTGTCGCCCGTGGACGGTGCCGAGACCGGGGCTGTGGGGCGATTCGTGGCCGCCCCCGGAGCGCGGGGGGGGACCGAGGCGATACGGACCCCGCCCGGTCGCCCGGCCCCCGCCTCCGTCGCAGCGGATGAGGTTGCGATGGGGCCTTCCACCCCTGCCCGGGCGAACTCCTGACGCCGCAGGCTGAGCTCCGCCTCTCCCGCTGCGACGGTCCGCTCCCGGGCTAGGATCTCCTGTTCGCGACGCTCGAGCTCCTCGGTGGCGGCCCTGGCCGCCTTTTCGCGGTCGGTGACGGTCTTTTCACGGGACGAGAGGCTCTTGAGGGTCCGGTCGACGTCGGCCCCCTTCTTCGCCGTGTCGACCTGCTGGCGTCCGAACTCCTCGAGACGTCCCTGGTAGTCCCGGGCCGCCGCGTCGTACGTCGCCTTGCGCGCGTCCGCCTCCTTCAGTCGGTCCGCGAGGTCGGTCTCCCGGTGCCGAAGGGCTGCCTCGCCGGCGGCGACCGCCGCGGCCCGCTCGGCGGTCTTCTTGACTGTGGCGGCGTACGCCGCCTCCCGCTCGGCGATCTCCTTCGCCCGACGACCGAGGTTGGCGTTCTGCTCGTCCAGGGCCGCCTTGAGCTGCCGCAGTTGGGCATCTCGCGGGACGCTCGCGTCGGCCGACCGCGCCACACCGCCGCCCCCAGCGGAGGTCGGCTTGCCCGGGACCTCCCGGGAGGCGATCTCCGCCTCACGTTGGAGAAGCTCAGAGGTCTTGGCGTCGATCTCCTTGCGGCGGGATTCCAGGCGCGCCTCCTGTTGCGGGAGGGCGGCCGTCCGCTGCGTGATCTCCTGCTCCCGCGCGGCGAGCTCTGCGTCCCGCCGCGCAAGGTCCCCCTCCTTCTGGGCGAGCCGCTGCTCCTTGGTCACCGCGAGGGGGGCCTGCCGGGTCAGCTCCTGCTCCCGCAGGAGGAGGTTCTTCTCCCGATCCGCAAGGCGGCGGGTCCGGTCGTCGATCTCGGCCGCCCGACCCGCGAGCTCCCGCTCCTTGACCGCGGCGTCGTTGCTGCGGGAGGCGACCTGGCGATCGGTGTCGTCCAGGTCCTGGCGGGCCTCGGTGAGCACCTGCTTCTGGCGACGGACGGACGCCTCCGCGTTCTCGACGTCCGCCTCCCGGCGGACGACCGCGGTCTCCCGGAAGAGGAGCGCCTGCTCCTTCTCCCGGACCTCCGCCGCGAGGCGGACGATCCGGTTCTGGCCCGAGACGGAGAGGGCCCGCTCGTGCGATGGGGTGCCCGACGAAACGAGGTGGAGGAGCGAGCCGGAAGTCTGGTAAAGGAGCGCGGAGACCACCAGGGCGACCGCGGTCGCTTCCGCGGGTCCTGCGGTCGTGGACGGGGGGAAGTACACGAGCAAGGTCGTCGCGAGCGGCAACAGGGCCGCCAGACCGCTGGCGGCGTGTCGCCCGTCCCAGGGGCTCCAGGTGAGCGCGAGGCCCACGAAGGCGAGCCCGATCCCGAGGAAGGTGAGCGGCAGGAACCAGGGGAACAGCGCGGCCGTGGCAAGTGGACCCGCCCCCAGCACCCGCAGCGCGTAGACGGCGGCGAGGGCCACGTTGAGCCCCAGGGCCCCGACGGTGGTGGCGAAGTGCGGCTCCCAGGGCCACAACTGGAACGCCTCCCACTTGGTGGCGAGGCCGATGGAAGCGGCAGCCAAGCCCCCCAGGAGGGGGATCAGGAGGTAGAACGTGCCGACGACGTACCGGGCCCCCCGGACCGTGGAGAGGGGGTTCAGGCTCTGCGGGAACAGGAGGAGGAGCAGGATCCCCGCGAAAGCGAGGGCCGCCGACACCCCGATCGCGTACAGGTGGGCGGACCGCCCGATCTTCAGCTGGAGGAGGGCGTCCTTCTCGGCCAGGGCGAGGTCCTCGGAGCGTACGCCGACCGACCGGGCCGCTGGGCTCGGCGTAGGAAGGGCGGGCTTCCGAGGAGGCACGGGAGACCCTGCGAAGGATGGGTTGGCACGGGACTTAAAGGTCGGGGTCGAGCGACCGCGCCACCGCGACGAGGACCGCCGCGGCGCCCGACCAGCGGTCCGTCGATCGGCCGATCGACTCCTCGACTTCGAGCAGGTGGTCCCAGCCCTTGCTCGACCGTCCAACCGCCGCCACCCTGTCCGCGTCCGCCCCTAGGGCGGGGGCGACGGCGACCGCCTCCCGGAGCTCCCATCCGGGGGACCGCCAGCGGGCCCGCAGCTCCTCTACCCTCCAGCGGCGAAAGCCGGAGGTCGCATGCCGTCTCGGCTCCCGAAGGAACCCCTCTCGGGTCACCCTGGGGGCGACCGCTCGAACGGGGGCCTCGAAAAGACGTCCGACGGCACCTGTCGGAAGGCGGGCAAGGTACCGCGATCGTTCTCCCGGGGCGGGGGCGATCTCCACGAGCAGCTTCCCTCCCGGGGCAACGAGCCGCTCAGCCCGATCCAGCAGCTCGGGTCCTGCCTCGCCTGCGAACCCGAGGGTGTTGCCGAGCAGTACGACCTCCCCCCACTGGGCGGGTGCCAGCGGTGGCAGGACGGCGTCTCCCACCACCTTGGCCGCCGACCCTGCTGTGGGCGAACGCTCGGAACTCTGCGTCCCTCCTCCCGCGTCCAGCATCGAGCGAGAGAGATCGAGAGCAACGCGACGGGAATCGGGACCTCCGATCCAAGGGAGGAACCGGCCAGGGCCGGAGCCGAGATCCACCACCCACGGGGCGGCCAGCCGATGACGGTCCAGGAACCGCTCGCGAAGCTGCCGGAACAAGGTCCGCTGGGGGGTCCCCTCGTAACGCTGCAGCTCTCGCTCGGCGCGGTAAGCATTCAGGTCGCGGAACCGCAAGCGGCCCGTACCACCCTTCGGGCCCTCGGAGGGACGCGCCGAACGCACGCGGCTCTTCGGCAACGTCCGACCGCCGGACGGGGTCCGGCGACCGGTCGAGCGTGGCCCCCTTTATAGGTGGGTCCCCTGCCTCCCTCGAGGGTCCGGATGCCATACTACGAATGCCCGAAGTGCGGCGGCGGTTACGTCATCGACGTCCCGCCGAGCGCCCGGCCGGTCTGCGACCGGGACGGGGC
>JASHQF010000083.1 GCA_030037695.1 Thermoplasmata archaeon | reverse complement strand
GAAGAACCACGCGAACGGGGCGCGGAACCCGCACGCCCACTTCCAGAAGGAGATCTCGATGGAGACGTACCTCGCCTCGCCGATGATCGCCTCCCCTCTGCGGTTGTACGACTGCTGCCCGTTCTCCGATGGAGCGGCGGCGGTGGTGGTCGCGGCCCGGGAGGCGATCCGCGCTCCCGTGACGGAACCGCTCGTCGTCCGCGCCTCCGCCCGGGCGGGAGCGGTGACGGACATGCACGACCGGCCGGACCTCCTCGGGCTCCCCTCGACGCGCCGGGCGGCCGAGCTGGCGTTCCGCCAGGCGGGCCTCACGCCGAAGGGGATCGGTTTCCTTGAGGTCCACGACTGTTTCACGATCGCCGAGGTGCTCGCCCTCGAGGACCTCGGGTTCTTCCCGAAGGGGACGGCGGCGAAGGAGTCGCTCGAGGGCACGACCGCCCGGGACGGGGCCCTGCCGGTGAACCCCTCGGGGGGCCTCAAGGCGAAGGGCCATCCGATCGGCGCGACCGGAGCGGCCCAGGTCGTCGAGATCTTCGAGCAGGTCAACGGGCTCGCGCGCGGTCGCGAGGTCCCGAGGACCGAGACGGCGCTCGCCCACAACGTCGGGGCGACGGGCGGCTCCTGCTCCGTCCACATCTTTGGCCGACGTTAGGCGGCTACGTATGACCGGGACGACCGAGGCCCGACCCCACTCGATCGCGGAGTACGTCCGGGCCTACGAAGAGGAGGACCGCCTGCGGGGGTTCCGCTGCCCGTCCTGCGGGTTCGTGACCGCGACGTGGGGCCTCGCCTGCTCCCGGTGCGGCCGGCCCGGGCTCGAGGAGACCACGCTCGCCGACCGGGGCCGCGTCGCCGCGTACACGATCGTACACGTCCCTGGCGAGGAGCTCCTCAACGAGGCCCCGTACGCCTACGTCGTGGTCGAGCTCGAGGGCGGCGGGCGTGTCACGGGCTGGATCGCCGGCGTCGCCGACGACGGCGGCCTAGCGATCGGGGCGAAGGTACACCGCGTCACCAGCTACAAGCCGGGGGTCCAGTTCGCGCGAGACGCCGGGACGGGGGCGACGTGACCCCGGGCGGGGCGGACGATCCGGCCGACGGGGACCGTCCCTGGCTCGCTCGCTATCCCCCCAACGTCCCCCGGCACCTCTCGATCCCGTCGCAGCTGCTCGGCGAGCAGTTCGCCGAAACGGCCGCGCGGGTACCGGACCATCCGGCGCTCCGGTACTACGGCGCGACCTGGACGTACCGGCGTCTCGCGATCGAGAGCGAGAACCTCGCGGGGGCGTTCGCCGAAGCGGGAGTGGGGCCCGGGGACCGGGTCGCGCTGTACCTCCCGAACGGACCGGCGTACCCGATCGCGCTGCTCGCGGCGCTCCGGCTCGGCGCGATCGCCGTGCCCGTGAGCCCGCTGTACCTCGGCGAGGATCTCGCCCGGATCCTGCGCGATGCGACGCCGAAGCTCCTCGTGACGCTCGAGATCCTCTATCCGAACGTCGAGCGCGTCCACGCTCAAGCCCCGATCCCGACCGTTGTCGTGGCCCGGCTCCGCGAGTTCTACCCGGTCCTGCGCCGACCTTTCGTGCAGATCGTGCTGCGGCGCCGGGGCCTCCCGACCGCGATGCCGGGGGGTCCCGGGATCGTCGCCTACCGCGCCGCGGTCCGCCGCCGGCGCACCGTGCCCCAGGCCCCGGGGGATCCCGCGACGACCGTCGCGGTCCTCCAGTACACGGGGGGCACGACCGGTGTGCCGAAGGCGGCGATGTTGACCCACCGGAACCTCGTCGCCAACGTCGCGCAGACGAACGCCTGGAATTCGACGCGCACCCCCGGGGAGGTCGTCCTCGCCTCGATCCCGTTCTTCCACGTCTACGGCCTGACCGTGGGGCTCCTGCTCGCCCTCGTCGAGGGGTGGACGGTCGTCATCCAGACCCGCCCCGAGGCCGCCGAACTCCTCCACCTGGTCCGGAAGTACCGGCCGAGTCAGTTCCCGGGGGTGCCGGCGCTCTACCTCGCGATGCTGCAGCGGCCCGACCTCGCGCGGTACGATCTCCGGTCGATCCGGTACTGCCTCAGTGGGTCCGCCCCCCTGCCCCGGGAGGTTCAGGAACAGTTCGAGCGGGTGACGGGCGGTCGCGTCATCGAAGGGTACGGGCTGACCGAGGCGTCGCCCGTCACGCACGCGAACCCGGTCGAGGGCGAGCGTCGTGCCGGTTCGATCGGGCTCCCGCTCCCCGAGACCGACCAGCGGATCGTGGACCCCGTCTCGGGCGTGCCGGTAGCGGCCGCGGGCGAGGTCGGCGAGCTCGTCGTCCGCGGGCCCCAGGTGATGCTCGGCTACTACCGCGCGCCCGAGGAGACCGCTCGCACCGTTCGCGACGGCTGGCTGTTCACCGGCGATCTCGCCCGGATCGACGCCGAAGGGTACGCGTACGTCGTCGACCGCAAGAAGGACATGATCAACGTCGGCGGGCTGAAGGTCTACCCTCGCGAGGTCGAGGAGCTCCTGTTCCGCCACCCGGCCGTCCTCGAGGCCGCGGTGGTGGGGGTCCCCGACCCTTCCGCCGGGGAGGTCCCGAAGGCGTTCGTGGTCCTCAAGCCCGGCGCGAGCGCGACCGAGCCGGAGCTGATCGGGTTCGTGCGCGAGCGGATCGCCCACTACAAGGCGCCCCGCTCGATCGAGTTCCGGAGCTCGCTCCCGCGCTCCGCGGTCCAGAAGGTACTGCGCCGCGCGTTGCGCGAGCCGCCGCCCGCGCCCTAGATCCCGCGCAGGAGCAGGTCGCGGGCGACCACGAGCCGCTGGATCTCGTTCGTCCCTTCGAAGATCTCGCTGATCCGCGCGTCGCGGTACGCCCGCTCGATCGGCGTGCCGCGCAGGTAGCCGAGCCCCCCGTGGATCTGCAACGCCTCGTCGATCACCTCGCTCGCCCATTCGGAGGCGAGGCATTTCACGGTCGCCGCCTCCCGGGTCTTCTCCTGGCGCGCGAGGCGACCCCACTGGGCCGGGTCCGTACCCATGTCGTCCTGGCGCGCGGCCGCGTGGTAGACGAGGTACCGGAGGGCCTGGATCCGCATCGCCATGTCGGCGAGCTTGAACTGGATCGCCTCGTACTCCGCGATCGGCCGGCCGAACTGCATCCGCTGCTGGGCGAAGGCGAGCGCCGCGGACGCGGCGGCCTCCATCCCCCCGAGCGAGGCGGCTCCGAGGGAGACGCGGCCGACGTCGAGTGCCGTCATGGCGACCCGGAAGCCGTGGCCGACCTCGCCGAGGACCCGGTCCGGCCCGAGCTCGACCCCGTCGAGCACGAGCTCGGCGGTCGAGGTGCCGTGGAGGCCCATCTTCTTCTCGCACCGGCCGACCGAGAAGCCGGGGAGGTCGGTGTCGACGACGAACGCCGTGATCCCCCCTTCCGGACCCCGGGCGGGATCGGTCGCCGCGATCAGGATGACGGCGTCCGCCTCCTTGCCGTTCGAGACGTAGAGCTTGGAGCCCGTGACCTTCCAGCCGTCCCCGTGCGGCTCCGCCTTCGTCCGCACGGCTCCCGAGTCGCTCCCCGAGCCGGCCTCGGTGAGGCTGAAGGCGAGGAGCTGCTCGCCGCGAGCCGCCGGGGCGAGCCACCGGCGCTTCTGCTCCTCCGTCCCGTAGTACAGGAGCGGGGTCGTCCCGAGCGAGGTATGCGCGCCGAGGATCGTGCCGTGGGACGCGTCGACCTTGCCGACCTCCTCGAGGAGGATCGCGTAGCCGACCTTGCCGAGCCCGAGGCCGCCGTACGCCTCGGGGATCGGGACGCCGAAGTACCCCTCCTCCTGCATCCGCCGGACGGTCGCCTGCGGGAACTCCTCGCGCTCGTCCATCGCCGCGACGATCGGCGCGACCTCCTTGTCGAGGAACCCTCGGACCGCCTGGCGGAACGCCTCCTGCTCCGGCGTGAAGGTGAACTCGATCGGCACGGCCTCAGCCTCCGGGGAATTTCGGGGGCCGGTGCTCCAGGAACGCCCGGATCCCCTCGGTGAGTTCGGAGCTCCCGAGCAGCTCCCGCTCGACGAGCTCGGACTCGAGGCTAAGACCTTCGGGGAGCGGGCGGGCGGTCCCTTCAACGATCGCCCGCTTCGCCGCCCGTACCGCCTTCGGCCCCCGCTGGCCGATCGTGTGGGCGAGATCGCGGGCCGCCCGCAGCTCCTGCCCCGCGGGCACGACCTTGTTGACGAGGCCGATACGGAGCGCCTCGGTGGCGGAGATCATCGTGCCGGTAAAGACGAGCTCCTTGGCCTTGGCCGGTCCGACCAGTCGCGGCAGTCGCTGGGTCCCTCCCCAGGCCGGGATGAGGCCGAGGAGCGTCTCGGGCGCGCCGAACTTCGCGGATTCCCCGGCGACCCTGAGGTCACCGGCCAACGCGAGCTCGAGGCCTCCGCCGGCCGCGAGCCCCTGCACCGCGACGACGACCGGCACCGGAAGGCCGGCGAGCGTCTGCAGGGTCGCGCTCCCACGGCGGGCCAGGCCGAGGGCCTCGGCAGGAGGCAGGGACGCGAGCTCCTTGATGTCGGCGCCCGCGCTGAAATACTGACCGTCGCCGGCGACGAGCACGGCTCGGACCCGAGGGTCGGAGGCGAGCTCCGTCGCGAGCCGGTCGAGGGCCGCGAAGACGCCCGACGACAGCGCGTTGACCGGCGGGTGCCGGAGGAGCAGGAGCTCGACCCCGTCGTCCTCCGAGCGTCGCACGACGAGGTCGTCGGCCGCCATGCGGAGCCTCCCGAACGGTGAGGCGCGACCGCGCTCATAACGAGGAGCGGCCGGCCGCGCCCCGTCGCTCCGGCGCCGGGGCGTACGTAATGGCTCGCCACCTCCCGCCGGGCCCATGAAGCGCCCGGAGCTGCTGTCGCTGTCGCTCTACGCGCTCCTGGCGAGCAACCGGGGAGGGCTGTTCATCGTCTTCCTTCCGCTGTACCTGGTCGCGGTGAAGGGCTCACCGCTCCCGGTCGCGCTGGTCATCCTTTCCCTCGGGTACATCCCGGCGAGCCTCATCGGGCCGTGGGTCGGTCGGCTGTCCGATCGGGCCGGCCGCCGTCGGCCGTTCCTGCTCGTCGGTGAGGCGACCGCCCTCCCGTTGTTCGTGGCGATGGTCTTCGCCCCCGGCTATGTCCTGGCGGGCGCGGCGTTCGTCGCGGCGGAGCTCGCGCTCGCGATCGGCGGCCCCGCCTACACCGCCTACGTGGCCGACGTCACCCGTCTCGAGGAGAGAGGGTACGGCTACGGCCTCCTCAACGCCACCTCGAACGCGGGGGGCGTGGCCGGGTTCCTCGGGGCGGGCGTCGTGACCCTCGTCTTCGGCCTCGGCGCGCTCGTGCCGTTCGTTCTCGCCGTCACCGCGGGATCGTTCGCCGTGGTGCTGCTGATCGTGCCCGACCGGCCCGTGCCGGTGCGGGCGGCTCCCCGGGCGACGTTCCGGGAAACGCGCCCGGTCGTCGCCTTCTCGCTCGCTGTCTCGATCCGAGCGATCGGGAGCGGCGCGGTGGCGACGTTCTACGGCTACCTAGCCGCGTCGCTCGGGGCGAACGCGTTCGAGGTCGGCCTCGTGGCGATCGCCGGGCTCGTCACCGCCGCGCTCGTCTCCCTCCCGCTCGGCCGCTGGATCGATCGTCGAGGGGAGATCCGCGGGATCTGGTACGGTACCCTGCTGACGCTCGGTTCGTACGGGCTGTTCCTCACGGCCACCTCGTGGACCGAGACGGTGCCGGCCCAGGCGGCCCGGAACGGAGGGTTGTCGCTGGTCGGGCCCGGCATGCAGGCCTGGGTGGCCCGGGCCGCCCCGCCCGACCGGCGGGCCGAATGCCTCGGCCTCTTCTCCTTCATCAACTCGACCCTGTGGAGCGTCGGGCCCCTCGTCGGTGCCGTGGCGATCTCTCTCGCCGGGACGCTCGGGCTGTTCGCGATGGCGATCGGGACCACGGTCGTCTCCCTCGCCGTAATGGAGGTCCTCTACGGCGAGATGGGGCTGCGCGCCCGGCTCCTCGGGCCCCGCGCGGGGGCGGGCGCGGTCTGACGGCCGAGCACCGTCTTATACCGCCCGCCTCCGTCCTGCGCCCGTGACCGGCCCGACGACGTTCGCCGACGCGCGGGCCTCGTTCGACGAAGCGAGGTTCGTCCTCCTCGGGGTGCCGTTCGACCGCACCACGTCGTTCCGCCCGGGCGCGCGGTTCGGCCCGGACTCGATCCGCCAGCACTCCTGGAACTTCGAGTCGTTCGACCTCGAGACGGGGGTCGACCTCGCCGAGGTCGCGGCGCACGACCTCGGGAACACCGAGGAGTTCGGGAACGCCGAGGAGATGGTCCGCTCCGTGCGGGAAGAGATCCGACCGATCTACCGCGCCGGTAAGATCCCGATCGTCCTCGGGGGCGACCACGCCTGTGCGCCCCCGTCGGTGGAGGCGTACCCCGACGACGCCCCGTCGCTCGGGATCCTGTACCTGGACGCCCACCTCGATTTCCGGGCGAGCTACCTCGGCGACGCCCGGAGCCACGCCTGCTCCTCGCGTCGGATGCTCGAGAAGGTGGGGGCGGAGAACATCGTCGTCCTGGGCGTGCGCTCGGTCTCGAAGGAGGAGATCGAGGAGAACCGGGCGATCGGCATGGGGTTCGTCACCGCGCACGAGGTCGCCCGCGACGGGATCCGCTCGTCGGTGGACCGGGCCCTCGCCCAGCTGAGGACCGAGCGGGTCTACATCTCGCTCGACATCGACGTGATCGACCCCGCGTACGCGGGCGCGACCGGGACCCCCGAGCCGTTCGGTCTCACCCCCCGGGACGTGAAGCTCGCGATCGACGCCGCGGCCCCGCGCCTCGCCGGGCTCGACATCATGGAGGTGAGCCCGCCGTTCGACCAGGGGAACACGAGCGCGCTCGCCGCCCGCCTCGCCCGGGAGGCGATGGTGAGGGTCGTCGCCGCCGGACGCGAGCGGTAGCGGCGATGCCGCCCGAGCCGAGCCCCCCGTCCGAGGCCCGCCCGGTCGCCCGCGGCGCCGAGGCGTCGATCCGGCGCGTCGACTGGTGGGGGTTCCCGGCGCTCCTCAAGGAACGCGATGCGAAGAGCTACCGGCCGAAGGCGCTCGACGAACGGTTGCGCCGGGAAAGGACCCGGACGGAGGCCCGGCTCTTGGTCGAGGCGCGACGGCTCGGCGTACGGACCCCGATCCTCTACGACATCGACCTCGTGCACCACCGGCTGCTCCTCGAGGAGTTGCCGGGGCCCACCCTGAGGCAGCTCCTCGAGGACCCCGCCTCCCCGGCCGAGGCGCTGGGGGCGGCGATCCGGGCCTTCGGGGAGGCCGTCGGCCGCCTCCACGCCGGGGGGATCGCGCACGGGGACCTCACCAGCTCGAACGTGCTGTACCCGGACGGGCCCCTCGGCCCGCCGGCGTTCCTCGACCTCTCGATGGGCTCGCGGAACCCCGGGGTGGAGGAGCTCGGGATCGATCTCCACCTGGTGGAGGCCGACCTGAGCGCTCTCCTGCCCCGGCCGGCCCCGTTCCTGAAGGCGTTCCTCGAGGGGTACGGCACCGGGAACCCGGACCGGGCCAAGGAGGTCCGGGCACGGGCCCGGCAGATCCGCGGCCGAGTCCGCTACGCGTAACGCCCGCGCCGGGTCACGGCGACCGTCGCACCCGGGCGAGCCCCGCCGCGAGGGTCCGGGGCAGCTCGTCCACGAGGTCGGTCGCGACGAGCCCAAAGCTGGCCCGCGAGGCGACCGCGAGCCCCGCTTCGCCGGTCCAGTACGAGGCGAGCCGCGCGGCCGCGAGCGCCCCGAGCCCCTGCGCGAGGAGACTGCCCACGACGCCGGCCAGGACGTCCCCTGCCCCGCCGACGGTCATCGCCGGGTGATGGTGATGGTTCTCCACGACGGTCTCCCCGTCGGAGAGGAGATCGGGTTCCCCCTTCGCGAGGAGGAACACGTGGCGCGCGAGCGCGGTGCGGCGGACCGCCTCGGTGCGGTCGTGCCCCGTGCGCTCCGAGCCGCCGAGGAAGATCCTCCGCAGCTCCCCCTCGTTGGGGGTCGCGACGACCCGGGCGCCCGTACGCGCGGCAAGGTGCTCGGGAGCGGGGAGGGCGTGGAGCCCGTCCGCATCGACGACGAGCGGGAGCTCGCCCGCGAGCTCGCTCTCGACCTTCGCTAGCGCGGCGACCGTCTCGGGATGGGCCCCGGCGCCCATCCCTAGGACGACGCAGCCGGGGAGGACGGCCCGGATCGCCTCGAGCAGGTCGCCGGCGTCCGTCGGCCGGAACCGCTCGTCGCCGATCGCGCGGACCACGAGGTTGGGGGAGAACGCCTGGATCCGGTCGGCCGCCCCCCGGGGGGCGAGGACCGTCGCCCGCTCGGCCCCGGACCTCAGGGCCGCGAGCGCGGCGAGGGCGGGCGCGCCGGAGTACGGCCCTCCGCCGACGACGATCACACGCCCGGTCCGGCCCCGGCGAGGACGGCGCGCCTCGTCGGGGAAGAAGACGAACTCGCCCGGCCCGGTGTGGCGCCAGGCTTCCCACGGGATCCCGATCTCCCGGACGACGAGCTCGCCGGCGATCTCCTTCGCGACCTCCTGCTTGGGGGCGGTGAGGGCGACGGTCCACGCCGGCCGCACGCCGTCCGGATCGCGGGCGCCGGTCGGGAGGTCGATCGCGAGGATCGGGGCCCGGAGCGCGCGCAGCACGTCGACCGCCTCGCGGATCGGAGGGCGGAGCCGCTCGGCCTGGCCGGTGCCGAGCAGGGCGTCGATGACGAGGGGCATCGTCGAGAGCTCCTCGGCCCGGGGCACCCCGATGTGCACCGGCAGGCGGCGCTCGATCCGCTCGAAGCACCGTCGGGCCGCGCGCGACCGGATCTCCGAGGGGGGCCGGACCAGCCAGACCTCGGGCGAATACCCCCATTCGTGAAGGTAGTGGGCGGCGCACGTGCCGTCACCGCCGTTGTTGCCGGTCGAGGCCACGATCGCGACCCGCGAGGGCGGCGGAGGCAGCCGGCGCGCCGCCTCCTCGGCGACCGCTCGCCCGGCGTTCTCCATCAGGGTGTCGAGGGAGACGCCCAGGGCGACCGCGTTGAGCTCGACCGCGGCCATCTCTGCCGAGGTCAGCGGCCGAGACGAGGCGGCCCACATCGGCCGCTACGCCGGCGGCGACGTCGATTCGGTCGGAGCCTCGGGGGTCGAGAACAGGTTCATCGACGACGGGAGGAGGTTCCGACGGGCGAGGTACTGCGATTGGGTACGGCTGTACCGGAACAGGATGTCCGCCTTCCCTTCCTGGAAACCCCAGGGCCGGACGACAAGGAGATCCCCTTCGCGGATCCACATCTTCTTCTTCATCTTGCCGGTGATGCGACCCATCCGCGAGACGTTGTCCTCGCACATCACGCGGATCCGGGCCGCGCCGAGCAGCTGGCTCGCGATCCCGAACACCTCGCCCCGATTCCTCCGTGGCAAGGGGAGGCGGCCGACCTCTTCGCCCCCTTCCACGACCTCGACCGTCGGCGGGGCCTCCGCAGCCTCGGCCGTCTCGGGCGGGGCGACGGGCGGCTCGGGAGGCACGGCGGGGTTCGGCACGGACTGACGAGTCGAGCTGAGTATTTCAAGACGGGGCCCGGCGAGGGAAGACGGCGAGCGCGTTGTCGACGAGGATACGCTCCCGAGCCTCGGCCGGGAGCGGCAGGGCGCGGAACGCCGCAAGGTTCGCGCCGATGTCCTTCACGCCGGGTCCGGGCCAATCCGTCCCGAACAACGTCTTGGGAGCGATCCTCGCGAGGGTCGGGAAATAGTCGAGCAGCGACGCAGGGGGCACCCCCGAGATCTCCAGCCACACGTTCGGGAAGCGTCGTGCGAGGAACACCGCCCGCTCGGTCCAGAACGGGCGGCCCCCGTGCGCGAGGACGATCGTGAGCTCCGGGAAATCGACGGCGATGTCCTCGACGAGCAACGGATCGGCGAACCGGTTCCGCGCCCGAGGGAACACGGACGTGCCGGTGTGGAAGATCACCGGGAGGCGTTCCCGTTCGCAGGCGGCGTACAGGGCGCGGAGGCGCGGCCACGCGCCGTCGACGTAGCCGTTCGGCGGGAACAGCTGGTGCGCCGGGTGGAGCTTGAGCGCGCGCAGGCCGAGCTCGCCGACGAACCGTCGGACCTCCGCCTCAGGATCGGGGTGGTCGGGCCGGATCCCGCCGGTCGCGAGGAGGCGCTCCGGGGCGTGCCGGGCGTACTCGGCCGCGAACGTGTTCGTCGCCTCGGTGTAGCCGATCACCTCGGCGGCGACGTAGTTCACCAGGATCGCCCGATCGATCCCCGACCGGTCCAGGTACGCGACGAGCGCCGCCGGATCCTTCACGAACCGGGCGACCTCGTCGTTCGGGCGTCCGAGCAGGGCGAGCGCCTCCGGCCGCATCTCCCAGACCGGATTGATGTGGACGTGGCAGTCGGTGACGCCCATCGGCACGGCGTACCGGGCGGGGCCTATTAGGCCGAGGACGATTCGGATCCGCCCGACCGGCGCAAAGCAGGGTTTATCTTGCGGGCGGCCCGTGCCCGCCCGATGGCCGCCCCGACGACGCCCCGGCAGCTTCCCCGACTCCTGCGCGCGACGTACCTCGCCGACCAGGAGTCGCTCCTGGAGGAGACCCGGGCCTCGAAGCTCCTGTTCTTCCCGGGCCCGGTGACGTTCGTCGTGATCTTCCTCGTCGTCAGCCTGCTCGCCTGGCAGCCGATCGTCCACCACTATCCGGGGTGGGCCCTGTTCACGAGCAGCGTGACGAAGCTCGCGAACGATGCCCACGTCGCGGTCGCGACGATGCGACTGGCGATCGCGGCGATCGCGACCCTGCTGCTCCTGGTGGGCATCCTCTGGATCCTCGTCCGGTACGTCCGCTGGATCCGCACGGTCTACGCCGTGACCACCCGCCGCGTCATCGTGCAGCGGGGGATCCTCGGGCGCAATTTCGACGAGATCCCGGTGACCCAGGTCCGGGGCGTCGATGTCCACCAAACGTTCGGCGAACGGCTTCTGGGGTACGGGACGATCCGGGTGAGCTCCGAGGGAGGGGCGACGGTCGGCAACGAGGACTGGGAAGGGATCCCCGCCCCGTTCAAGTTCCAGAAGCACATCGAGAACGCCACCGAGGCGATCCAGACCCCGCGCGGCAGTTAGGCCGGCGCGAGGGCGACGCCGGGCGGCGCGCACCGCTTAAATCGCGGGCTCCCCGTCGGAGCGCCGCCGATGGCCGACGACTTCGACGCGATCGTGGTCGGGGCCGGCATGGCCGGCAGCTCGGCCGCCATTCGCCTCGCCCAGGGGGGCGCGAACGTCCTCCTGCTCGAGCGGGGGGCGGAGGCGGGGGCCAAGAACCTCTCGGGGGGCCTGCTCTGGGGCCACGACCTCGATCGCATCCTGCCGGCCTGGTCGCGCGAGATGCCGCTCGAGCGCCATCTGGTGCGCAAGCGCTTCGGCGTCCTCACCCCGGAGCGCTCCGTCTCCTTCGATTTCGACGACGTGGGATGGCGGACCCCGCCGTACGTCGCCCATTCCGTCCTCCGCGCGAGGACCGACGCCTGGCTGGCGAAGCAGGCGGAGGCCGCGGGGGCGACGGTCGTCCCCGCCGTGCCGGTCGACCGGTTGGCCTGGGAAGGGACGACGGCCCGAGGCGTCGTGCAGGGCGGGGAGACGATGCGGGCGCCGATCACGATCGTCGCGGACGGCGCGAACTCCCGGGTCGCGCTCGGCACCCCGATCCGCCCGCAGCCGCGGCTCTCCGAGGAGGCGACCGAGCTTGGGGTCAAGGAGGTCTACCGGCTCGACGCGTCCCGGATCGAGGAGCGGTTCCAGCTCGGGCCGGGGGAGGGCCACGCCGAAGAGTGGGTCCTCGGCCTCTACCCTCCCGGCGTCATGGCAGGCGGCTTCCTCTACACGAACCGCGACACGATCTCCCTCGGCGTGATCGCCAACGTCCGCTCCCTGTTCGGCGGAGCGATCCCGGCGCACGACCTCGTCGAGCGGTTCAAGCAGCACCCGACGATCCGGGCGGCCCTCGCTGGGGCCGAGCTGGTGGAGTACGGTGCGAAGCTGATCAGCTCGGGCTGGGCGAGCCGACCGGCCGCGTTCCACGGGGACGGCTGGCTCGTCGCGGGCGATGCGGCCGGCTTCGTGTTCTCCAACGGCCTCGTGATCCAGGGGATGAACTACGCGATCCGGACCGGCCTCGAGGCCGCGGAGACGGCGCTCGCCGCCCGTGCGGCCCACGATGCCTCCGCCGCTCGGCTCGCCGAGTACGAGGCGCGGCTGGAGCGCTCGGGGATCCTCGCGGACTTCCGGGACTTCGCCCGGATCGATCGGGTGAAGTGGAACCCGCGGTTCTACACCGCCTACCCCCGGTTCGCCACCTCCCTGTTCCGCTCGCTGCTCGATCCCGGAGATGGGCCGAAGCGGCCGCTCCGCCGGCTGCTCCGCGAGGCCCAGCGGGCGTCGGGGGTACGGAGCCGCACGCTCCTCGCCGACGGCCTCGAGGCCCTTCGCGACCTCTAGCCGAGGCCCCGGGCCTTCCGTACGGCGCTCGTGATCGCGGGCACGAGCGTGAAGAGGTCGCCGACCAGTCCGTAGTCCGCGACCCGGAAGATCGGCGCCGAGGGGTCGGAGTTGATCGCGACGATCACGCGGGAGCTCACCATCCCGACGAGGTGCTGGATCGCCCCCGAGATCCCGATCGCGATGTACAGTTGGGGCGAGACCGACCGGCCCGTCT
>JASHQF010000010.1 GCA_030037695.1 Thermoplasmata archaeon | reverse complement strand
CGGCGGACCGCCGAACGACTCGGGCAGAGCCTCGAGCAGCTCCTCGACGCGGAGGAGGTGGGCCCGCCGCGCTCTACGGGATGACCTTCGTCTGGGTCCGGCGCACGTCCCGCCGGTTCCGGGCGCGCGAGGGGCGGAACCGTTCGGCGCCCTTGCCCTTCCAGCGCAGCCCACGGCCCTCCCGACCCGCGCTCGTGAGCCCGCGGAAGACGCGGCCCTTCTCGGACGGGTTGGTGATCCAGAGGATCTTGGGGTCGCCCACGATCTCGGGGTGGCACGGGTCGACCAGGATCACCTCGAAGAACTTCTGCTTGCCGTCCTCGCCGACCCAGTAGGAGTTCAGCACCTCCAGGTTCGGGTAGTGCTTCTGCGCCCGCTCCTCGGCGATCCGGCGGAGGCTCTTCGCGAGGGTCATCTGTAGGATCCCCTTGTGCTTCGGCCGACGACCGGCGATGATCGCGCGCTTGCCCTGGCCCCCCCGCCGGACCCGGACCCGCACGATGGAGTAGCCGCCCTTCGCGCGATAGCCGACCGCCCGGGCGCGATCGAGGCGCGTCGGGCGTTCGAGCCGCGTGACCGACGCCTCCCGCCGCCAGGCGAGCAGCCGCAGGTGACGGAGCTCGGCGCCTTCCGGGCCCTGGGTCGCCCGGAACGACCGGCCGAGGTAGCGGTAGAGGGATCGCGTCATCGGGGCCTCGGGGGCGACAAAGGTCCGGATTATAAGGGTAAGCGAGCGCCGCCTACGCCGCGCCCGGCGCCCGGGTCCACGGAAGATGGGGGGTGGGCGGGTGGACGACCTTCGCGGTGGCATGGCTCTCGGTCGCGATCGTCCGCTCGAGGTGCGTCGTGATCTCGCGAACGAGCCGGTCCATGCGGGGCCGTTCCCCGTCCGGGATCGTCGTCGGGGCCTCCCAGACGAGCGCCGCCCCACCGCTCGTCGGGTAGAGGCGGAAGGCGAGCGACGCCGCGCCAGGGGGTACGGCCGGGTTCGTCTTCTGAAGCGTCCCCCGTACCCGGCTCTCGGTCCGCTCGGGGGCCTCCTGCTGCTCGACGGTGTAGCCGAGCTCGGCGAGGTACTGCGCGAGGTACGTCGCGAACCGCTCGCGCCCGATGCCGCGGACCCTCAGCCAGTCACCGTTGCCTGCCATGCCCGGATCCTCGATCCTCCAACACCGGCCCGAGGCTCTTCCAGAGCCCGAGCATCATCCGGAACTCCGCCTCGGTGGGCGTCGCCCGGCCGAGGACGCGACGGAACAGGAGGATTAAACCCCGTCGTTTGTGCGCGGGGTAGCCGGTCCGCGCCAGGACGTCGCCGAGCCGGGCCAAGAACAGCTCCTTTTCCGACCCGGCGAGCTCGAGCGCCTCGGGGGCCGGGGTCGTCTCGGGGTCGGCCACGCCCCGGGCCCGGTGGACGGCGTACAGGACGATCGCGGCCGCGTGCGAGACGTTGAGCGTGGGGAAGTCGCGCCGGGCCGGGATGTGCACGAGGAGGTCGCACCGGTGGAGCTCGTCGCGGGAGAGGCCGTTGTCCTCGGGACCGAAGACGAGCGCGACCCGTCCCCGGAGCGACCGGACGACCTCGCCGAGGCGCTCGGGGCTCACGGAACGTCGCAGGTAGGCGTTGGAGCGGCCGGTGGAGAGGTCGGTGGTGCCGACGACGAGGTCCGCGTCGGCGACCGCGGCGTCGACCGTCGGGAAGCGCCGGGCGGCGGCGAGGAGGGCGAGCCCGCCCATCGCCCGCCGCCGCGCCTCCGCGCCTACCCGGGCCCTCGGGGCGACGAGGAGGAGCCCGTCCGCGCCGAAGTTCCGAGCGGCCCGCGCGACCGCGCCGACGTTGCCGTCCTCCTTCGGCCGGACGAGGACGACGTCGAGCCGCGCGCTCACCCCGCCGACCCCTCCGCGAAAAGGCGGCGCACCATCCACTCCGGGTCGAACGGCGCGAGGTCGCCGTACCCCTGGCCGGTGCCCACGAACAGGATCGGCTTCTTGGTGACGAACGTCGCGCTCAGCGCGGCGCCCCCCTTCACGTCGGCGTCGAGCTTGTTGAGGATCAGCCCCTGGATGCCGACCGCCGCATCGAACAGTTTCGCCTGCTCGACCACGTCGTGGCCCGAGAGGGCGTCGCCGACGAAGACGACGAGCGACGGCGAGGCGACCCGCCGGATCTTCTTCGCCTCCTCGATCAGGTTCTCGTTGGTATGCTGGCGGCCCGCCGTGTCGATCAGCACGACCGCGACCCCCTTGGCACGGGCGTGCTGGATCGCGTCGAACGCGACCGCCGCCGGGTCGCTCCCCTCCTGCTGGCGCACGACGCGGATGCCGAGCCGCTCGCCGTGGACGAGGAGCTGCTCGATCGCCCCGGCCCGGAACGTGTCGCCCGCGGCGATCACCGACGAGAGGCCCTGCGCCCGCAACCAGCCCGCGAGCTTCGCGACGGTCGTGGTCTTGCCGGTGCCGTTGACCCCGACGAACAGGATGATGTACGGCGGGGTCGCCGCCGCCCGGATCCGTCCCGGGAGGTCGAACGGGGGCTGCGTCAGGATCGCGCGGACGGAACGCTCGAGCGCGTCCCGGATCGCCACCTCCTCGTCGACCCCGCGACGGAGCTTCCGGCCCGCGAACTCCTTGCGGAGGTCGCGCCGGAGCCGTTCGACGACCGGCAGCGTCACGTCGGACTGGAGCAGCCCGATCTCGAGCTCGTCGAGCACGTCCTCGATCGTCTCCTCGTCGACCTTCTTCCCGAAGAATCCCTCGGCGAAGACCTCGGGGTCGGCGGACCCTGCGGGGGACGACGAAGGACGCTCAGCTCTCCCTGCCGAGCCGGACGCCGCCGGAGCGGCGGGGGCCGGAGCCGCCCTAGGCGTCTCGGACTCGGCACCCTCGGACGCTTCGGACCGGCCGCGGAGGCGCGCCTTAAGAGCGGCCCACATCGCCCGCCGCAGCGGCCCGCGACACGCTCTCGAGCCGACGGGAAAGGATCTCGGCGCGCTCGTCGATCGTCGCGATCTGACCTTCGAGGTCCCGGACCGCTTCGTCGATCTTCGTGAGACGTTTCGCGAGCAGCTCGGCGGCCGACGCCCGGTCCATCTCGACCACGACCCCGGAGCCGATCCCCATCAGCACCGGGGCGGTCCGCTGGATCGAGCCGCGGACGTACGTCTCCCCGCCGAACGGCAACAGGAACTCGGAGCTCGGCTCGGACCGCTCGACCCCTTCGAGGCTCTCGCGCGCCCGCGCATGGTCCTGACGGGAGGCGATCAGGATCTGGTGCTGCTGCGCCAGCGTGCCGAGCTGGGAGCGGTACGCCTCGAGCCGCAGGAGGTCCTCCTGGATCTCCCGCTCCGTCGGGGCGGGTCGGCTCGCGCTCATGCGGCCGGCGCGACCGTCACCTTCTCGATGCGGATCCGGTGGCGTTTCACGCCGTGGCACCCCCCGATCTCCGAGAGGGCCCACTCCGTGGCGACGGCCTCGGACGGGGCCTCGTGCCGCTTCGTGAACGGCTGCCAGTACCCCCGCCGGGCGTAGAACGACCCTTGTACGAGATAGTCGGGCATCGCGGCCCTCGGCGCGGGCGCCACCAAGGAGCGGGTCTTAAACCTAACCCGCGGGCCCGCCGCGCGGAGGGGGCGGCTCAGGAGGCGAGCTCGATCGCGCCGGCCCATCGCGCCGCGACCTCTTCCTCGGTCAGGCCGACCGTCGGGGAGAACAAGACACGGTCCGCCCAAGCCTCCCGCTCGGCGGGATAGCTGTCGAGGCCGATCGGGAGCACGATGCCATCGGCCTGCGATCGATCCGCGACCTCGCGGACGGCGGCGCGCCAGCCCGCGGAGTCGTCGGACGTCGTCGCGGCCAGCGCGGGATCGAACCGGGCGAGCACGTCCTTGGCCTGCTGTCCTTCCGTCCCGTCGACGACCAGCGCCACGCGACAGCCGCGCTTCATCATGAGGAACGCCCCGAGGCCGCCCCGCGGGCCGTCGACATGGGCGACGAGCCGCCCCGCGACGCCGAGCGGGAGGCCCCCCGGGCCCCGCACCCGATCGGCGTAGACGTACGTCCGGGGTCCCCGCACCTCCACGAACAGCTCCGAGGACGGGCGATCGAGGTCGACGGTGATCCCCCGGTCCGAGCAGCGAGCGAGGATCTCGGCGCCGAGCTCGCGCGCGAGCTCCTGGCTCGTGAACGGATGGTTCCCGGTCCGGCGGGCGCGCACGGCGAACGAGCTGCCCGGGGACAGCCGCGCGACGCCCCACGCGCCCGCGTACTCCCGTAGGCGGGCCCGGTCGGTCGGAAGCTCCTCGACGGCGCTCACCGAGGTGATCCCGAACGCCCGACGCAGGATGCGGGCCGCCGACGGCGGATCGTCGACCTCGGCGTACAGGTGCCCCCGGTCCGCCCGCAGCCGCACCGGTAGGCCGGCCACGACGAAGAGGTCGAGGATGTTGCGCCGGAGCCGGGTCTCGAACTCGCGCCGTACCGGCGGCGACTTCAGCGCGAGCTCCCCGTAGCGGATCAGGACGAGCCCCGCCATCGCCAACCGTTAAGTGAGGTTCGCTGGTAAAGCGCCTTCTCCCCCGAGGAGGGCCCACGTCGACGTCGCCCGCGACCGCTCCGGTCTTCGACCCGTGGGAGGCATGGGTCCGGGGCATCGAGGACGCCCTCATCACGGCGAGCCGCGCGGTGGGGAGCCCGCTCTCCCGCGACGATCTTCGGACCGCCCTCGCCACCGACGGGGGCCCCGAGGCCGATGTCGCGTTTCCGGTCCATCGCCTCGCGGCCAGTTCGCGGACCGAGCCGGCCGCGTTGGCCGCGCGCCTCGCGGCGGCCGTCCCGCCGATCCCCGGGGTCCGGGCGCCGA
>JASHQF010000082.1 GCA_030037695.1 Thermoplasmata archaeon | reverse complement strand
CGTACGGCGCCTTCAGCCCCGGCTACGGGGAGATGGACAGCGCTCCGAACTGGATCCGGATCGCCCTCGACACCGTGGCGGTCAACGCGACGTACCCGCACGAGACCGCCCCGGGAACGTTCTGGATCCAGAACGGCGCGGTCTTCAACGGCACGACGCTCACGATCGAGGACAACATCTGGAACTTCTCGGGCGAGAACCTGCCGGTCCGGCCCGGGACCCTCGCCGGGGCCGGAACGATCCTGGAGGGCGAGTACTACGCGGACGTCGGCCCGTCGTTCACCATCGCCTCCAGCCTGAACTATCCGCTCTACCTGGACCTCACGAGCTCGATCGCCAACGTGAGCGGCCACGTCCGCGTCCAGCTCAACTATTCCCTGACCGAGGCCACGACGCTCGTCCGCGCGGGCAGCTACGACAACGTAACGTTCCAGGGGGCGGCGATCGCCGCGTCTCCGCCCTCGTTCCGGGTCGACGGGTACTCGTACAACCCCGCCGGCCTGCTCTACGACGCGGAGGTCGACTTCAGCGGCGTGGCCAACGGGGCCAACGCCAACCTTGAGGAGTTGAACGCGAGCGTCCGCCTCGAGTGGTGGGATACGGCGATCCCCGGCTACGCGACGGTCCGCTCCGCCTACGACTTTGGGGTCGATTCCGGGGAGACCGCGCTCGGCGTGGCCGCCTACTACATCAACACGACCGGGAGCCGGACCGAGTATCTCGGCCAGGGTCCCTCCATCCTGTACGGCCTCTGGAACACCAGCGCGGGGTCGTTCGTGCCGGCCGTCCAGCAGGGCTGGACCCGCATCACCGTGCAGGTGAAGCCGTCGTACGCGTTCCTGTTCGAGACGAACCTCTCGGGGCTCCACGCGCTCGCCCGGCTCGCCAACTTCTCCTGGACGCCGACGACCTCGACCGGACTCGCGTCGATGTTCCTACCGCGCCTCACGACGCCGGGCACGGGCTACGTCTTCGAGGCGTGGGCGAACGGGTACGACAACTCCACGCTCACCCCGACGAACTCGACCGTCGTCGTCGTCAACAACACGACGGCGGAGGTGAGCCAGACGCTCACGCTCACCCCGGCCTCGTCCGAGGTGAACGCCCCGCTCTACCTCGACGGGGATGCCCAGGTCGGGACGTTCGGTCTCGCCGGGGTACTCAACACGAGCTACTCGGTCAACGCGAAGACGCTCTGGGTGAACTCGAGCCAAGATGCCCTCGCCCCCCCGTTCCTCCGCCTCAACGACTACAGCTACCCGACGTTCGTCCTGTTCGCCGTCGAGAACTTGAGCTACTCCGTCCTCGTCAACCACTTCGTCCAGAACTCCACCGCGTTCACCTTCACGCGGCATACGAACGAGTCGGCCCTGCTGCCCGGGTGGACGCAGGGGTACTTCTTCTTCGGGGGGTCGGCGACGCTGGACTCGGTCGAGAACACCACGGTCGAGGGGAATTCCGCCCTCTACCACAACCTGAACCCGACGTACCCGCCCGCGACCGTCGAGTGCTACCGGACCCCGGCGTGCCGCGCGGAGAACGTCGCCGCGTCCCTGGACGCCACGGGGGTCACGGCGATCCACGTCCGGTCGGTCACCCTCGGCCTGCTCACGGCGGCCAGCGGAGCGGTCGCCGCCGTCCTGGAGAGCTCAGGGAACGTGACCGTGCGCTCCGTCAACGCGGTCGGGGCCGACGTCGCCTACCTCTCCGGCGGCCTCGACCTTCAGAACGACTCGAACGTGAGCGTCACCGATCTGTCGGCATCGGCGCTCGCCTGGGGGATCGTCGCCTACGGGACCCGGGACCTCAACGTCTCCGGGATCTCGGTGACGAAGAACTCCCCCGCGTTCTACCTCAACTACACCAACGCCTCGGCGGTCGCGAACGTCGCGGTCGACAACGAGTCGGCCGTCGGGGTCTGGGCGAACAGCACGGGGCTCCGCCTCACCAACGTGACCTGCGCCGGGGCCGGGGCGGTGTTCTACAAGGACACGAGCGTCACGGTGAAGGGCGCCTCCGCCACCGGCTTCCTCGCCTCGGCGATCGAGGAGTTCAACAACTCGACCGACGGGCAGTTCTCGTACATCAACGCGACCGACGGGGCGACCGGCGTGAACCTCACCTACGCCTCCGACGTGACGCTCACCGACCTCAACGCCGCGGACGGCAGCCTCGGGGCGAACCTGACGAACGTCTCGGACCTCACCGCGACGGGCCTTTCCGCGACGAACAGCTCCGTGGCGCTCGCCTGGGGGCCGGCGTACAACGTCAGCACGGGGCTCCGGGAGACCCCCGGGGGCAGCACCGGGACGATCACCGATCTCTACGTCGCCTACGGCGCCGCCGCCGGCGCGCTCGCGCCGGTCTCGGGCTCGGTCGGGCTCAACGTGTCGTACGTGACCGGCCTCACCGTCCGCAACGTGACGGCGGTCGGGACGCCGGGGCTCTCGAGCGAGATGACCCTGCCGACGGACAGCGTCACGTACGACGTGGCGGCGGTCAACCTCACCAACGACACCGACGTGCAGCTCGAGAACGTGACCACGACGTACTATCCGTACGCCGTCGTCACCGACTGGGTCTCGTCGCTCACGATCACGGAGGTCGCCTCGTGGTACGGGAACGTCTCCGTGATCCTCAACAACACGAGCTCCGTCGCCGTGAGCCACCTCTTCGCCTACGGGGACGAGTTCGGCGCCGAGCTCGTCAACAACCAGACGTCGGTCACGATCTCGGCGAGCACGTTCGAAGGGTGCGTCGACAACGGGCTCAACGTGACGTTCGACAACCTCTCCGTCGTCGGCGCGTCGATCACGGGGAACAACTTCATCGCGACGAACGGCTCGAGCGAATCGGGCCAGTACGTCGCCGCCCATGCGCAGATCGCCGTGAACAACAAGAGCTCGACCCTCACGTTCTCGGCGAACTACTTCGCCGACCACACGGGCAGCGGCGCCTACGCGTTCCCGAACGGCTCGCGCGACCCGACGCCGTCCACGTCGGTGGTGGGGTCGTGGCTCGAGTTCAAGGAGTCGGGCCTCTCCTCGGGCACGAACTGGTCGTTCCGCTACGCGGGCGAGACGTACTACGCCGTCGTGCCGCGCGTCTACGTCCCCGGCTGGGTGCTCGGTTCGCGGCCCCAGGCGTTCACGGTGCCGACGGCCGGGGGCCTCAAACCGTCCCCGTCGAGCGGCTCGGTGACCTGGACGGGGACGAACACGACCGTCCTGATCACGTTCGGGACCGGGCTCCCGTTCGGCTTCACGCTCCTCGAGCTCGTCGCCCTGGTCGGGGGGATCGTGGCGGTCGTCGTCGCGGTGATCCTCTGGCGTCTCCTCCGCAAGCCTCCCACCCCACGGAACGACGCGTCCGACGCTTCCCCCGCCCGAGCTCAGGCGACCCCTTCGTCGGGGGATCGACACCTGCGAAGGTACGGCTAGCGCACGGACCGATCCAGCGGCGCTCGGGCGGTGCGGACGCGCGCCCCGAGGCCGGCTGAGGAGCGAGCCCCCTGTCTCGACGCGGGCACCCCCCCGCCCGAGCTCGGTCGCCGGAACAACTGCCGGAGCGGGGGGGTCGGGGGGCCGGCCCCGACCGGGGACGGTAGGCGCGCTGGACGGCGAAGCTCGGAGGGGTCGAGGCTCCGCTCGACCTCGCGGAGGGTGGCCCATGCCTGGGGATCCCCGGACGCCGTAGCGAGGCGGGCGACGGCCTCGACGAGCGCGTCGAACAGCCGGCTTTCGGCGTCCGAGACGAGCCGAACCCCGCCGTCGCCGGTCGCGATCAGCGGACGGGCCGGGGTCGCGATCGGGCGGCGCCCGCGGAGCAGGCCGCAGAGCCGCGGCAGGGACGACGCGTCCCCGAGCCGGCCGACCGCCCAGATCGCCGCCAACTGGATCTCGAGGTCGAGGGAGTCGAGGGCCGCTCGGACCTCCGGGAGCGAACCGACGACCCCGCGCTCCCCGAGGGCGTAGAGGGCGCAGCGCCGGGGCCAGGGATGGGGGTCCCGGAGGAGCCGGACGAGCCGGGGGGCGTCGGTCCGGTCCCCCCGACGGCCGAGCGCGAGGGCTGCCGCGCCCCGCACGGCCCAGGAACGATCGGTCAGCTTCCGCCGGGCGACGGCGCGGGGGCGAGGACCACCGAACTCGGTGAGGGCATGGATCGCGCAGACCCGGACGGAGTGCATGCGGTCGCTCGCGGCCCGCTCGAGCGCGGGGATCGAGCTCGGGGCTCGGATCCGACCCAGCGCGACGAGGATCGCCGGGCGCTCCCAGAGCTCGGAACTTCGAAGCCGGGCGAGCAGCGCCGGGACACCCGCTCGATCCCGTCGCGTCCCGAGGACGACGGCGGCCGCGATCCGCACGGACATCGAAGGGTCGCGGAGCAGCGGTCGCACCGCGCCGGCTACGGAGGCGCCTCCCAGGCGATCGAGGGCGAGGATCGCCTCGCGACGGACGCGGTCCGACGGGTCGCGTACTGCCTGGCGCACCGCCGGGAGCGCGCGTCGGCTGCCGATCCACCGCAGCGCCAGGGCGCAGAACCCGCGAACGACCTCGCTCGGATCGTCCACGAGGTGCTTCGCGAGCCGCGACGTGGCCCGAGCGTTGCCCCGGCGGGAAAGCTCGAACGCGGCCCGGGCCCGAACGGGCCAATGCGGGCTCTCGAGGGCCCGGAGCAGGACCGGCCCGCTGGCCGCTCGGGTCCGCCCTCGCTCGGAGGGCGGCACCCATCCGCTATCCTCCGCGACCCGCTCGCTCCGGTCGGAAGGGGAGCGTGGGATCGGTTCCTGGGCGAACGCCGAGGTGAGCTCGGGCGCGCGGTGGGCCGATCGCATCCTCCTCCCTCGCTCGGTCGATAGATCGTGCGGCCCCCGAGCCTCCGGAGACGGCCGACCTGCCGGGACCAGGCGGCTCGGAGCTAAAGGGGCTCCGACCGCGGTACTCCCGTCGCGTCGACTACGAGAACGTGATCGCAATCGAGCGCGCGGCGGAGGGCGCGGTGTGTACGGTGATCGCGCCGGTGGCGGGCGTCGCGGTCTGGTTGCCCGAGGAGGAGATGCTGTACGTGTAGTTCCCCACGGGAAGCTCGAACCGGAGCGGGCCCGAGCCGTGCCGCGACATCGCCAGCGGGAACGAGTAGACCTCCGTCGTACCTGTCGTGATCGTGACCGTCCAATTGAGCCCCCGATCCAGCCCGTGCTCGACGAAGACGATCGGCTCGCCGATCAGCTTGAACCGCACGGTCTTGTTGAGGTTGCGGTCCGGCATCGTCACCGAGCCAGAGGACGGCAGGATCTTGTAGGACGAGGGACCGGTGATCGTGAACCGGTAGGCCACGCCCGCGGGCAACGTGAAGTTGTGGGTCGTGTTGTTCGAATCGTTGTACGTCGACGGGCCCTCCCCCGTCGTGGACGGCGTGAGGGTGACGCCCCAGGAGGCGTTCGGGTACAACTCGTACTGCGGGAGCCCGCTCATGTTGAAGCTGAGGTTGAAGAGCGCCCCGAAGTCGACGGTCCACGTGGTGTTGCCCGAGATGTCCCCCGACGTGAGGTTGGGATGGTTGGCCCCGACGAGCTTAGCGACGCCGTACCCGTCTGCTCGCGGCGTGCTGATCGAGAACGACATGGTACCGGCCGGCTCGGAGAACTGGATGTCGCCTCGGGAGGTCCGGTTCGAATGCCCGAGCAGGAGGGTCGAGTTCGTCCTGTTGAGGAGCCCCGACTGCACCGACCAGCTCATGAACGGCGGGAGATGGCTGGCCACGAACATCACCGAGTACGCCGTTTCGAGGGCGTAGGTGATCCCCACGGTGACGAAGGTGTTCGTCCCGGCGACGGAGACGTTCCCGGCCGCCGGCGATGGGACACGGATGTGGAACGTGCCGTTGCTGACGCTCGATACCGCGTACTTGTAGACCCCGTCGGGCTCGACGAAGAGGATCCCCCCACCGCCCGAGGTGCTCCGGTTCGTCTCGGTCAGATTGCCGATCTCGACGGACCAGGTGAGGTCCTTCGGTAGTCCGGACTCGAAGAACTCGACCTTCTGGCCGAACGTGATCGTGAGATTGAGGTTCGTCCCGTTCACCGTGATCGAACCCGAGGCCGGACTGGACGTGTAGTCCGTGACGTTGTGCACCGTGTACTCGTAGACACCGTCCGCGAGGAGGAAGGTGATGTTGCTCTCGTTCGTGGGGTTCGTCCGGTTCGTGGTGTTCGTCCCGGTCGCGGTGCCGTTGCTCCAGGTGACCGTGACCGACCAGGGGATCCCGCCCGCGAGACCGATCTCGAGGAACGAGAGCTCGTAGGTCGAGACGAGCGGATCGACGCTAGGGCGAGCCCGAGCGTCGACGCTGCGGGCGCTCACCGGACGAGCTGGGTGCGCTGCGATCGAAGCAGGCTGGGGGACGGCGCTCGCATGGGTCGCCGCCGGGGCCGCGGGAGCGCCGGCCACGATCCCCCAGGTCGAGAGGACCAGCAGCGCAAGTACCCCGAGGCTGACGAGGCCACGTCGTCCTCGGAGCCGGTCGACGAACGGAGTCGTCACAGCAACTCCGGCCTAGCATGGGAGGCCGCGGTTATGACCTTTCGCACGGGCTCGGATTTGACAGGTGACCGACTGGGGCGGACTGCGCGCAGCGGGACCGGCGAGTGGGAGGTTTGGATAACTGGAGGGCCTTGTCGCATCCGCCCGGACGGAAACTGCGATTTGCCAGGCTGCGACACGAACCGCGGGCTTGGCCCATCTGCTCTTACACTTTCCCGCCACCGGTGTGCCGCCCACGACTCCCTCCCGCGATGTCCCGTGACTGCCGAGATGCACTTCGTCGCCTCGGAACGACCTAGTTCGATCGGGAGCGTTGTTGGCCGGCCATCGCTAGGGGACCCGGCCCCATCTTGCCCTTACGGAGGCGTCGAGACGTCGACCGGGGGTCGGGTCTGAAGTGCCCTATTCTACATCGACAAACGTCGTCGGTTACTTACCAAACAGTTATCCCCGCCTACCGGTTCCCCGACGCGTATGGCGTGTCGGAACGGACGTCGGATCCCTCGCGCGCGACCTTGCTCGGCGCTCCCCTCAGGCAGTTTCTTCCGCACCGTCGGGCCGCCGCCGAAGCGGCCATTTTTGTACCACCGGACGCGAGCAGTTCGTCCGATTCGAATTCGTGACGGAACCGCCGGTGGAGTCAGGGCGTGAACGACGTCCCCCCGGTAGCTACGGCCTTCGCTGCGGCGGCGAGGCCGAACGTGGACCTCCCCGACCGTCTCCCTCAACCGCCCTCTTGCACCCGATCCCCCGGCGCCTCTGCAACGCCATCGGTGGGCGGTTCGACCTACCGACCTCCGCGCCGCAGGTCGCGTCGTCTCGTAGCTCCGATCGCATGTGTTCTGATCATGATCGCCGCCGCCCTGGCGATGGCACCGTCGCTACCGTCGCGCGCCGCGCCGAGCAGCGGTGACGGCAACCCGTTCGGCCTTGTCCCGGCTTCGGGATCCGGGATCAGCACCACGAATTCCACGACCACCGTGCTCAATCTGTTAGGCGGTGCAACGACGAACGCCAGCGGCCAGATCTACACAGGGTACCTGGGCAAGACGGACAAGAACTTCCCCGAGATCGAGACGGGGAGCACCGCGATGCCGGAGGACGCCTGGGAGAACTTCTCCCATGTGCTCGAGCTGGCACCCCCGGTCTTTTGCGGCTGCGGGAACTGGCATGCGGCAGGACTCACCCTCTTTTCGACGCAACCCGGGACGTCGGCGACCCTGTTCAGCAACATCACGCTCGCCGATTATCCGGCCTACGGTTGGACTGCGGACGGCGTCGAAGCCTACCTCTTCGTGAGCCCGGTGCTACGCTCGAACGGCACCTTCGCCTACTTCGCTACGAGCAACGGCAACACGACCCTCACGACGAAGGAGGGCGCGGTCATCTTCCCGTACTCCTCTTCTCCCTACGTCGTGGTCCAGTGGGACCCCGGCTACGAGACCAACGGGACCAGCGCGGTGGGCGAGTACAACCTCTACATGGTCCAGCCCGGGACCGGCGGGGTGGTCACCAGCTCGGACATCACCGCCAAGAGCGACCTCGGCAACGGGACCGGCTTCGACCCCCTGTCGGGAAACGTGATCGAGTTCGCCGCCAGCTACTCGGCCCCCACCACCGTGCTCTCCGTTCATCTGATCGACGACGACAACCCGACGCTGGTCACGAACCTCTCTGTGAACCTCTCCAAAACGTACAGCTTCTCGCCGTCGTACAGCCAGACCGGGACCTACGATCTCGGCCTCGGCGGTAGCGCCAACAACGGCGTCGGCTGGGGCGCGCTGTCGATCTCCGCGATCACCGCCCCCGTGCCGACCGGCGACGACGGAGTCGCCCTCTCCACGAATCCCGGATCGTGCGGCACGTGGTACGGCGCGGTGGGCGGCTCGACCTCCTTCGCCCCGAACGAGACGAGCGTCGTGATCGCTTCGGGCGGCACGATCAGTTTCAGCTCGGCACCGATGTGCGAGAAGTACGCCTGGAACGCCACGGCGGGCGCGGCGACGGGCGCACCGTACACGTTCAAGAAATGGCTCCTCTTCGGGGGCCTGAAGTTCGTCAGCGGCTACTCAGCTACGTCGACGACGATCGAGGTGACCGTCTCCGCCCTCGGGGGCCTCGAGGGCGTATACACGGCCGCATCGACGGACACGCCGTACGACGCCGGTTGGACCGGCTACTACGGGAATCGGACGGTCTACCCGACCCAGGACACGACGCCGTTCGCGATCCAGCCCGAGACGACCGGCAACGTTACGCAGACGACGTCGGCGAGCGACGGGGGATGGAAGGACGGTGGGTACGATCTGGTGAACAACTCGGCGACCGTGTCGGCGTTGCCGCTCTACAAGTACAACGCAAGCGCCGAGCAGTTCCAGCTGTACATGACGTCGACGGTCGACTCGGAGGTCTGGGTGCCGTGCTGGTACGCCACGTACAAGGCGTTCACCGGAAGCATCAACCCCTACAACCCCGGCACCGAAAACTTCGTCTGCTACCCGATCGCCTTGATGGATGCCGCCGAACACGTCACGGGCCTGCCCGCCTCGGCCGTCACCAACATCACTGGCATCTTTGGGACGAACATCAGCGCCCAGAACACCAACACGAGCACCTGGGACGGCTACCTCCCGAAGGGCCTGAACGGGAGCTCCGTCAACATCGGACCGTGGGCCGCGGATGCCATCGATGCCTACAACCTGGGCGATGACCTCGCCGGCTCGGGCGACGTCGATTCGCTCCTCTACGGGGACGCTCCGTGGCTCGAGCAGCTGGACACGGCCCAGAGCGTCTGGGACGGCGCGCACGTCGGCTACGACATCCTGGATGCGATCGCCGGTGCCGGTTTCCCGCTCTCGGTCGCTGGGAACTTCGTCCACGACATGATTCCGTTCCTCAACAACAAGTGGGTGAACACCGTCTCCCAGTTCGTCGTCGACGTGATCTTTACGATCGCGCTCTGCGAGACGATCGTAGGGTGTGCGGTGGGCGTGGCGCTCGATATTGTCTCGGCGCTCCTGAACTACTTCGGCTGGGAGCTCCCTGGCCAGGACAACGGCCCCTGGAACGGCGTCCACCTCAACAGCACGGCCGAGGTCAAGGGGAACGGCACCGTGCAGGACTGGGCGGTCACGAACGACACGGCCGTAAACGCCTCCGGCGACTCGTGCTGGTGGAACTCTCCGTGCGACCACTCTCTGTACGCGTGCTGGGATGTCCCCACGTACTGTGGGAACAACACCTACGAGGAGGGGATGGTCGCGGAGACCTCCATCCCCCTCGGCTCTCTCGGGAAGGTGAGTTCGGGCGCGGTCAACCTGACCGGGGCGAACGAGCTCTGGCGGTACGATGTCTGCGCCGAGGAGGACGGCTGCGAGGGAGGGTACGACAACAGCTACTTCAACTGCACGAACTACATGCCTTGCGCCTACCAGGGCGCCACGACCACCACCCTCAGCTATCCGCTCGAACCGGCGATCTCCTTAGGTGGTACGGTCACCGACGGTGGAGTCCCGGCGGTCAACGCTACGGTCACGCTGTCCCAGACGTACGGGGGCAAACTGACGTACTTCACGTCCCAGACGAACCTCTCGGGGTACTGGCACTTCTTCGCGCGACCCGGGGCGACGTACACCTACACCGTGACGCCCGCCGGTACGAAAGCCTCTCCCTCCGTGACGATTCCGGCCGCGGAGACCGCAGCCGCCGCCACGGGGGACAACGTCAGCCTGGGCACGTTCGTCTACGGCTCGTACCTCGAGGAGACCGGGTTCCAGGAGACCGGGCTCGTGCCGGGGACCGCGTGGACGCTGTGGCTCAACTCGACGGGGAGCGGGGCGAAGTACGCCGTCACCTCTGAGGCCCCGGTGCTTGACGTCCTGGCGGCCAACGGCTCGTACACCTGGGTCGCAAGCTACGCGGGTGCGACGGGGATCCCCCCGAAGAGCTCGTCGTCGCTCACGATCCCGACCTCCACGGTCACCGCGGTGAGGTTCACCACGTATTCCGTCTCGTTCACCGCCGAGTTCACCTCGCCGCCCACGTACCCCCTGCACACCCCTTGGAGCCTCTGGCTCAACTCGACCCCCGATCGATGGACGTCGAGCGTCACGACGGTCAACTCCTCCGTGACCGTCTCGCTCCCGAACGGGACGTACAGCTACACCGTCGGGAGCGGCGCGAACCGCGTTGCCCTGCCGTCGTCCGGTACGCTGACGATCGCGGGCGTCGGCCCATCGGAGACGGTCGGGTTCTCGCCGTACTCGACGTTCAACGTCAGCGCGAGCCCCGGGATCGCCACCTACGATCCGGCGAACGGCTACCTCTACGTGCCGGACACGACCTCAAGCAACGTGACCGTGGTCAACGGCGCCACGGACAAGATCGTCACGACGATCACCGTCGGCTCTGACCCGCTCCGGGGCACGTACGACCCCCGGAACGGGGACATCTACATCCCCGATTCGAACAGCTACGATGTCAGCGTGATCAGCGGGGCGACCGACACGGTCGTCGGGACCGTCGCCGGGAATTGGGCCCCCCACTCCGCGACGTACGATCCGACGAACGGGGAGGTCTATGTTCCGTGCTGGACCCAGAGCTCCGGGCGCGGCGGCGTCGACGTGATCAGCGGGACCACCCTCACCAAGAACGTCTCCGTAGGGACGAACCCGCTGAACGCCGCCTACGATGCCACGACCAACGAGATCTACGTCGCCAATTCGGGCTCGAGCAACGTGAGCGTGATCAGCGGGAGCTCGAACACGCTCACCACCACTGTCAAGGTCGGCAGCAGCCCGGGGTTCGTCGGGTACAGCCCCGCGAACGGGGATCTCTACGTCCCCAACCCGGGCTCCGGGAACGTCACCGTGATCTCGGGCGCCACGAACAAGGTCGTGGCGAACGTCACGGTCGGTAGCTCGCCGCGCAACGCGACGTACGACCCCGCGAACGAAGAGGTGTACGTCACCAACGCTGGATCGAACTCCGTGAGCGTCCTCGGGACGACCAATCAGGTAATCGCCACGATCTCCGTCGGCGCCGAGCCGCTCTTCGGGGTGTACGACACCGCGAACGCTGACCTGTATGTCGACAACGACAACGGCGCGACGCTGAGCATGATCGACGGCGCGACCAATTCGGTCGTTGCGACGATCCCGACCGGGCCCGGTCCGTGGGCCCCCGTCTACGACCCCGGGAACTCGGGGGTCTATGTCGCCAACACCGGGGCCTCCACGATGACCGAGATCTCGACCGGGACCCCCCTGGTGGCCGTCTCCCCCTCGGTCCAGAAGACCCCGACGTTCCCGGCCTACGACGCCCGGAACGGCTACCTCTACGTGCCGAACAACGGCTCCGGCACGGTGAGCGTGGTGAATCCGGTGACGAACAAGGTGCTCACGAACATCACGGTGGGGTCCAATCCGTGGTCGGTGACCTACGACAGCTCCAACGGCTACATCTACGTCATGAACAGCGGCTCGAACACGGTGACCGTCCTCAACGGGACCTCCGTCGTCGGGAGCGCGATCAAGGTCGGCACGACCCCCCGGTTCGCCACGTTCGACAGCGCGAACGGCGACCTGTACGTCGCGGATACGGGCGGGACGAACGTCACGGTGATCAGCGGGGCCACGGACGCGGTCGTCGCGAACGTCCCGGTCAAGGCCGGGCCGTGGTGGGGCACGTACGATCCGGGGAACGGAGGGATCTACATCCCCGACATTGGCGGGTCCACCGTCACCGAGATCAGCGGCACCACGAACAAGGCGGTCGCCAACATCACCGTCGGCACGGGTCCGGGGTTGATCGGCTACGACCCGGCGAACGGCTACCTGTACGTGCCGAACACCCAGGGGGGATCGAACGTCACGGTGATCAACGGGGCAACGAATTCGGTGGTCACGAGCATCGACGTCGCCGCGGGGGCCCCGCACTCGGTGACGTACGACCCGGACAACGGCGACATCTACATCCCGGCGTGGGGCGGGGACGTCACGATCGCGAACGCGTCGACCTACAAGATCGTCGCGACGATCGTCTGCGGGACGAATCCGTTCTTCGCGATCTTCGACCCGGGCAACGGCCTGGTCTTCATCACGAACAGCGCGAGCTCGAACCTGACCGTGCTCAACGGCACGACGATCCTCACTACGTTCAGCCTCCCTGAACCGCCCGGCTTCGGCGTATACCTGGCCTCGACCGGAGAGCTCGGGTTCAACGAGGGAATTTCGGGGACCGTCTCCCTCATCGGGAACGGGGGGTCGAGCGACCCGTAATCCGGTAGGGGGCCCCCCGCGGGCCCGCCGCGCGGGGGCGGCCGACGCGAGGGGGATCCCGGGCGTTCGCCGGGCGTCGGGCGAGGTCCGGCCGCCGGCCTGCGAGGACGGCTCCGGTTCGCCCTCAGAATCGATGCGCGGCTGGCGGATCTCCCAGCAACCCTTGCCTCGAACGACGCCGCGCTAAATACCGTTCCCCGCTCGCGCCACGGGATGAGCTCGAACAAGCATCTGATCGAGGCCCACGCGAAGGCGCCGCCGGCGAAGGCCGCCGAGTTCCTCGCCGACGACGTCGAATGGATCGAGTGGGCCGACGGAGTTCCCCCGGGCGGGGCCCGGACGCGAGGGAAGGCCGCGTTCGTGCAGAACTACGGCGACGACCAGCTCCGCAACGAGGTCCAGCGGTTCATCGAGGAGGGGAACGTCGTCGTGGTCGAGGGGGTAGCTCACGTCGCGAAGAAGGACGGCAAGAAGTTCGACGTGCAGTACTGCAACATCTTCGAGCTCGAGAACGGGAAGATCAAGCGGAAGTCGTCGTACGGGGCCCTGCTCAAGGGCCCCGAGTGAACCGCGTCGCGCCGGGGCGTTCGATGGCGTCGGAGCTCGAAACGATCCGGGCGTGGTTCGCCTACCTCGCCGCGGCGCGCCGGGGGTACCTCGAGACGTTCGCGAGGTTGCCCGCCGAGGAGCTCGCGCGCGACCGGGGTGCCTCGCACCCCACCCTGCTCGATATCTTCGCCCACTCGCAGGGGGCCCTGTACTTCTGGATGAAGAGCTGTGCGAGGTTCGGATTCCCGCCCCAGGAAGGGGACCCCGACGCGCCCCCGAGCGTCGCGATGCTGGGGACGGACGAGACGTACCTCCAAACGCAGATCCAGCGGATCATGGCGGAGCTCACCGTGGCCGACCTCGACCGCACGGTCTTCCGGGAAAAGGGCCGGGGGTCGCCCCACGACTGCAACATCCCGGTTCGCGAGGTGCTATGGCACCTGGTGGAAGAGGAGCTTCAGCACCGGGGGGAGCTCAACGCCCTCCTCTGGCAGATCGACATCGACGCTCCGGTGCTCAGCTGGATCGATTGGGGGCACACGGCCGGCCGGATCCGGGATGCTCCCCCGAGCGGATCCTAGGCCCGCTCACGGTACCCCAGCGAACGGGGGGAGGGCCCTCGCCCGCCCGGAAGCACCGACGAGGCTCGTGATAGGCCGCCAGTTTCCATCCAGGGGCGCACCCCGAAGGGGCTCTGCACGGTACGATTTTCCTGGCACGGCGTGGCCCGTGGGGTCCTGCGAGGTCGCCCGGAGCCCGATTATCGTAGTACTTGGACGAGACCTCGAAGCGCCTCTCGCTTGGCGGTCGGTTCCCTAAACTTGTAGAGAAAGCGTCGGAGCCCCCTCCGGACGCTCTTGCCCCGAAGGCGGAGCTTTCGGGCCCGGGCCATCTTCCTCGGATCGTAGAGCATGAGGAGGTCGATCCGCACCGCGTGCCCTCGATCCAAGGGCGCATCGCGTTAGAAATGCCGCACGATCCCCCCGAACACCGTGGGGAGCGGCTCGACGCGGGACGGCAGCAGACGCGCCTGCCGGATCTCGATGGGGCCCGCTTGGATATCGTAGTCGTAGCCGGAGAATTCGTCGTGGCCGACCGACCCCCGGCCGGGATCGTGCTTGTCCGTCCCCGTGGTCACGACGATCCGCACGAGTTCCGACAGCGTCAGACCCGGGTGATCGTCCACGCCGATCGCCCGGAGGAGGTACTCTCCGTCCGGAAAGTTCGCCTCGATCGCCCTGTCAACCCTGGTCCCGATCGACCGATAGTCCGGTTCGCGATCGACCCGGTACTCCGGGACCCGGACCTCTACGATCGTCACCGCCGTGCCGTTTCCGGCCGCGCTCGAGTTTCGAGAGGTCGGGTCGTGACCGGTCCGGTGCCGTTTCGGCTCCCGATTCCGTAGCGATCCTGAGGCTGCCCCCGGACGACGACCGGCACCCCGCTTCGACGGTCGTGGGTTCGACCCTCGCGTTCGAATGGGCTCGGCCGGATTCGAACCGGCGATCTTCGCTGTGTGAGAGCGACGTCGTAACCGCTGGACCACGAGCCCGCGGCCGCCGGGAGCGGGCCCGCGGCATAAGCGGTGCTAGAGGGCGGCGAGGACCAGAGGGACGACGAGCCCGGCGACGACGGTGAGCACGAGGCCGCTCGCGAGAGCGAGGGACGCGCTCTCCTCCGAACCGTACCGGGTCACGAACGGGAGCGTCGTGTCCATCGCGGTCGCCCCTCCCATCGCCGCGAGCCCGGGGCCCCCGAGGCGAGGGCCGAGCCGCGGGGAGAGCAGCATCGTCAGGATCTCCCGCAGGAAGTTCACGAGGAACGCGAGGAGCCCGATCGCGGCCCCGCTATGGGCGGAGAGCAGTGGGCCCGCGAGCGTGTACCAGCCGAACGCGAGCCCGATGCCGAGCGAGGGGCCGAGGGCGGTGTGGCCGGCAAGATAGAACAGGAGCGAGCCGGCGACGGCCCCGACGCCGGCGGCGGTGATCGGAAGCCAGGCTCGGGCGAGCCCGGCCCGGTCCAGGTGGATCGCGATCCCCACGAGGAAGAGCAACGCGTAGAGGGTCCCGCGGAGACCGACCGCGGTCGGCAGCGCCACGACCCCACCAAGCCCGAACCCCGCCAGGAGGGCGGCGACGAGGGCGAGACTGGTCGACCAGGTTCGGGGCGCCTCGGGCCCCGGAGGTCGTGCCGGGGCGGGGCTCGCGCGGGCCAGGAGCCAGAACACCGCCACGGTGACCCCGAGCAGGAGCGCGACGAACCCCACCGCCCACGGGATCTCCACGGCGAGCGCCGCGAGGCCGACGCCGCGCAACGTGGCGCCGAGGAGAGCGACCAAAACGACGACCGTGACGAACGTCCCCCGGCGCACCCAGGCCTCGGGCAGACGGAAGAGCCGTCCGAGCGCCCATCCTGCGGCGAGGGCGACGTAGAGGTACGGGTCGAACTCCACGGTCCGCTAGCCGGTCCAGGCCGCGACCGTCGAGCGTCCCGGGGCCGGAGCCCCCGGGGGGATCCGGACCGTCTCGCCCCGGCCCGGACCGTAGCCGACCCAGCCGACGGAGACGCCGGTCTCGACCGCGATCCGGTCGAGGTAGTGGCGCAGGGCGGACGGGAGCGCCCGGGCCCCCTCGCGCCGGAGGCGTTCCTTCGCCCGCTCGTGGAGCTCGGGCCAACCGGGGAGCTTCTCGTAGACGGGCGTCGCGCGCGCGAGGTCGTCCGCGTTCGTGGGGAGCACGTCCCGGACCGTCGTGCCGTCGGGCATCACGTACTGCGTGCACACCGGGATCTCGTCGAGCCCGCCGAGGATGTCGACCTTGGTGACGGCGAGCGAAGTGAAGCC
>JASHQF010000009.1 GCA_030037695.1 Thermoplasmata archaeon | reverse complement strand
ACTCGTTCTGGGGCTCGGGGGCGGGCGGTGACGGCCTCCTCGTCTGGGGGGCGGACGTCGGCTGGTTCCTCATGCTCGTCGCGCTCGTGTTCAATCTCGCGGCCCTCGTCGCCGCGTTCCCGAAACGGACGAAGCCCCTCCCGCCCCCCGCAGCCTTGGCCCCGGCGGCCGGTCCTGTCGGTCCCGCACCCTGAAGGCTCCCGCGGGGCCCGACGCACGGGTTCCGGGGCGCGCCGTCGGGCCGAACGCTGCCAGGGGGGGGCCCCGGCAAACGGTCTTGTAGGCGCGCCCGGTCCCGGAGCGAGGTCGTGCCATGAAGTGCGAAGGGTGCTCCGCCGAGCTTCCCCAGGGCGCGAAGAGCTGTCCGGCGTGCGGGCGTGCGGTCGGGTTGGGCCAGCGGGCCGAGGCCGGCACCGTCCACGCCGCCGAGAAGACCGGCGAGGTCGCCGGTAAGGTCGGCCGCGGGATCTTCGGCGCGGCGAAGGGTCTCGCCTCGGGGGCCAAGAAGGGATTCAAGGGCTCCGAGGAAGAGAAGCAGTCGTAGGTCGCACCGCGACGGCCGCCCGCCCCCTCCGGCGGGCCGGCCGGCTGCGCCGTGGGCGTTTCAGGACCCCCGGCGCCCGCCTCATCTCCCCGCCGGCCGCTCCGGGGGCATGCCCCAGTTCCTCGTCCGCACCTACGATGGGCGCGACGGCGCGGTCCGGGTCGTCGTCGACGGGATCGGGGAGCTCGACGTCCCCGACCGCGCCCGGGTCGAGGCGGAGGCGGCGGCGACGATCCTCGCCTACCTGAGGAGCCTACTGCCGCCGCGACCGTACCCCACGCTCGGACCCGACTGCCGCGGCGCGTTCGGTTTCGACGTCGAGCTCTGCCGCTCGGCCGCGGGCGACGGTCCGCCGCCCGCGCTCGAGGGCGGGGAGGGCCACGGTTCGGTCGGGGCGTCCCGCGGCCCGGACGGGGACCGTCCTAGCGCCCGCCCGAGGGGCCGCCGGGGCCGCCCGGGGTAGAGGAGTAGGCGGGGCCGCCCGGACCCGACGACGTGGGGCCCTCGGGCTCCTTCCACGGCGTCGCCGGCGCCGGGGTGCGCGGCCGGCGGAGGAGGGAGATCAGGCCCACCACGACGCCGAGGGCGCCGAGGCCGAGGGCCAGGGCGACCCCCATGTTGTACGTCGACGTCGGGACGTACGCCGGGGCGACGGCCGTCGAGGCGAAGGCGACCGCGACCCCCGCCGGCCCGCCGCTCACGGGGACGGACCCGGACGAGGCGGTCACGAACGCGTAGCCCGTGACGTTCCCGACCTTCCAGGCGTACCCCGCGCTCGCGGGGAGGTCGACGGTGAGGGAGGCGCCGATCGTCGCGTGGGTCGTGCCGTTGACCGTCACCGACCAGCTCGTGCCCGGGGCGAGGCCGCTCTCGGAGAACGTGACGGCGTAGACGATCTTCGAGAACGTCACGTCGATCACGTAGGCGCCCGCGACCGAGACCGTCCCCGCGGTGATCGAGGCGTTGTAGCCGGCGACCGGGTCGATCTGGAACGCGTACGACCCCGCCGCGACCGTGAACCCGAGCGTCGCCGGGCTCGAGCCGCTCGCGGCGACGCCGTCGAACACCGCGCCCCAGCTCGTGCCGCTCGCCAGGCCGCTCTCCTCGATCGTCACCGCGTAGGTCGGCGGCGCGCTCGAGGTGAACGTGACGTCGATCGTCGCCGGGCCCGAGACGACCTCGGTGCTCGCGGACGGGGAGCTCGCGAAGCCGGCCACCGCGCCGATCGTGTAGGCGTACGATCCCGCCGGGACGGTGAACGTGATCGGCGCCGGCGCGGTCGCCGTGAGCTCGACCCCGTTGAACGTCGCCGACCAGGGGGTGCCGCTCGCGAGGCCGGTCTCCTCGACCGTCACCGCGTACGTCGGGGCGGCGGTCGACGTGAAGTCGAGCGCGACCGTCGTCGCGCCCGCGACCGTCACGGTCCCGTCGGCGGGGCTCACCGTGTAGCCGGCCGGCGGGACGACCGTGTAGGAGTACGTGCCGTTGACCTCGGCGAACCCGAAGCTCGACGCCGTGCCCGTGACCAGGTCCCCGTTCAGGACGACCGTCCAGCTCGTGCCGGACGGCAGCCCGATCGCCTCGAACGTCACGGCGTTCTCGAGGGCGAAGGCGACCGTCTGGTCGACCGCGAGCGGACCGACGACGAGCGTGCCCGCGGCGGGGGCGAGGCTGTAGCCGGCGACCCCGGGGACGGAGAACGCGTACGTCCCGGGCAGCACGTCGAAGCTGAGGGACGCCCCGACCCCGGACTCCGCGACGCCGTCGAACGTCACCGACCAGAGCGTCCCCGAGGCGAGGCCGGTCTCGGAGAACGTCACGACCGTCTCCCCCTCCGGGGCGCCGAGCGGGAAGTAGTCGATCGCACCGTTCTGGAGCGGGTACGGGTTCAGGACGCCGTGGCTGTTGTAGGAATGCCAGTCGGCCCAGTAGTTGCCGACCTCCCCGGAGCTGTTGAACGCGTTCGTGGGGGAGTCGCTGAAGGCCTGGAGGTGCGCCGCGCTGTAGACCGTCGTCGCGCCGTCGTCCCCGACGAAGTCGTTGTCGTAGACCGTGTTGAACTCCCCGCCCGTGATCGCGATCCCGTAGCCGGACGAGTTGTTGAACGCCGAGAGCGTCACCGTGTTGAAGTCGGCGTCCCGGACCGTGGTGACGTTGGTGAGGTGGTTCCGCGTCACGTTCGCGTTGAGCTCGAGCCCGACGTCGGTCGCGAACGTCGTCACCCCCGAGAACAGCCCGTAGGAGGTGCCGTTGGCGATCACGCCGACGACCCCGAACTCCGCCGAGAGCGCCTGGACCTCGAGGTTCGCCGAGCCGTTGTCGTAGAGCGCGGCCGGGTAGGAGGTCGCGGTGACGTGGTCGACGGTGGTGAGGTTCGTGCGGTAGAGGTCGATCGCCGCGGTGGGAGCGCCCCAGAGGTAGGCGTCGACGTAGGGGCCGATCGGGTAGGGGTCGGTCGCGTTCACCCCGTCGATCGCGATCGCCGAGGAGTCCACGACCCCGATCCCGATGGCGAAGTCGCTCACGTCGGTCGCGTTGATCCAGCCGTGGGTCACGTTGACGAGGACGAGGCCGAGACCGAAGTCGGTGACGTTCGTGAAGGCGGCCGACAGGTTGGTCCCGTTCTCGAAGATCGCGGGCCCGGCGTCGGAGAGGTTCCAGTAGTAGACCTCGAGGTCCGAGGTGTTGCCGAGGAACGCCGCCGGTTCGGTGTCGGTCGCGTTGAGGCCGACGAACGTGGTGTAGGTCACGTTGGAGCCGAGGAGGCCGAACAGCCCGTCGGTGACGTTGACCGCGAAGACGAAGTCCTCGGACGCGTTCAGCAGTTCGAGCGCCGCCCCGTCGTCGGTGGCGTTGATCCCCCCGACCGTCGTCAACACCGACCCGTTCAGCTCCACGGCGAGGGAGTAGTCGGTCGCCGTCGTGGTGAGGACGCTGAGGAACCCGCCCCCGTTCAGGTCGACGCCGGTCGAGCCGTCGGTCGCGTTCGTCGCGCTCACCGTAGTGAAGCCCGACAGGTTGAGCTCGACCCCTACCGAGTCGTCCGTCGCCCACGTCCCGTTGATCGTGGAGGCCTCCGCCGCGAGGAGGTCGACCCCGACCGAGCCGTCCGCCGCGAACGTCCGCTCGACCGTGAGCTCGTCGACGTACGACCCGAGCACGCCGGCCGAACCGTTCCCCGCCGAGGTCCCCGCGACGGTGCTCCCGCTCACGTTGCCGTTCAGCTCCACCGCCACCGAGCGGTTGAGCGCGGTCACGTCCGTGACGGTGAGGGCGCTCGCGTTCGCGGCGACGACCCCGAGATCGTGCCCGTAGGCCGTCACCTCGGCGACGTTCACGAGCTCCGAGAGCGCGACGAGGACGCCGGTCGAGCCCGGGCGCGCGGGGGCGCTCGCCACGACGACATCGGCGACCGTGGCCCCCGAGCTGCCGACCACCTCGACCCCGGTGGAGCTGCCGGCGACGTCGACCGACTGGATCGTGGTGGGCGCGCGGTCGTCGTCCAGGGCGGCACCGACCGCGTCCCCGCTCGCCTCGACCCCGTTGACGAACGTCGGGACGACCGAGGTGTCGCCGACGTCGACGAGGCCGTGCGCGTCGTCGGTCGCGGCGACGTAGACCGCCACGAGCCCTTCGGAGTCCGTCTCGAGGAGCCCGGTCACCCCGCTGCCGGTGGCGTTGACGTAGACCGCGGTGGTGTTCTCCGCGAGGGTGAAGTTGAGGCCGATCGACCCGGTGCTCGCGTTCACGCCGATCACCGCCGGAGAGAACAGGCGAGGCCCGTAGCCGTAGACGCCGGTGGAGCCGGCACGGGCCGTCACGTCCACGGCCAGGTCCCCGGTACCGTTGAGCAGCGCCACGCCGATCGAATCGATCGCGGTGACGTCACGCACGGAGGTGTCGTTCGCGTCGACCGCCAGGAGCCCGATCCCCTGGACCGTAGCGTTGGCATCGAACGCGTGCGCGCCGACGCCGCCCAGGTCGAGCACCCCGGCGCCCCCCAGGGTCCCGGTCGCGGACGAGATGGCCGCGTCGGAGGAGTCCACGAGCGTGAGCCCGACGGAGCCCGTACCGAGCCCCGTCAGCGCGTCCGCGTCGAACGATGGGCTCTCCGCGACCCAGAGGCCGAACGAGCCGTTGAGGGCCGTCGTCGAGAACGACCGCCCGTCCGGGCTGTCCCAGAGGTAGACGGCGCCGCCCGTCTCGACGCCGTCGCCGAACCGGTAGCCGACGAGCGTGAGGTGGCTGAACGAGTCGTCCTCGCCGCCCCAGACGGCGAACTCGTCGCCGAGACCGGGGAGGTCGCTCGCACTGCCTCGGTCGTTCGTGTACAGCGTGGAGCTCCCGCTGTTCGGGCCCTGGGCGACGTTGTCGACCACGATCGGCGCGGTGACCCCGTTCGCCCAGAGGAGCGCGAACTCGGGGTAGCCGAAGTCGTTGTCGTGGGTGAAGGTGAGGTTCTCGTCGATCGTCAGGTTGCCGAAGACGTAGGCGTGGGTCGTCGCGTCGTAGGCACCGGTGTCGTTGGCGAGGCTCTGGCCCTGCGCGAGCCCGTTCAGGTAGACCGGCGCATCCCAGACCCCGCTCGAGGGGCTCAGCGCGGCGTAGAGCCCGGTGAGGGACGTGTTGAAGGGAAGGGTCCCGAAGCCGACGCTGAATCCGTCCGCCCAGCCGGTCGCGTCCCAGACGGAGGCCCCCGGGATCGACAGGGGGACCACGGACGAGAACGTGCCGTTCGGCGCGGTGGGGACCCAGCTGAGGTCGTACGGCGAGAGGTAGTTCGGCCCGAGGAACAGGAAGCCGTAGATCGGCGAGAACGCCCCCGACAGCGGTTCGCTCCCGCTCGGCACGCCGCCGGTCGCGTTCCAGAGCCCGTAGAGGATCGACGGGCCCTGGGAGATCCCCTCGACGGGCGCGCCGCCCCCGTCGGGCCCCCAAACGCAGGAGATCCCGATCGCGGTCTCCCCCGTGTCGCTGCCGTAGTCGTAGGCGGACGGCGACGCGACGTAGCCGGCCCCCTCGCCGTAGGCGAGGGCGAGGGTGCCGTTGAGGCTCTCCACGACCGCGTTCGTCCCCGCGCCGGGACCTCCGAAGACGAGCTCGGCGTCGTACAGGAGGGCGTCCGGGGTCCCCACGTTCCCGTCGATCCGGTAGGACGGAGCGAGGAGAGGGAGCCCGGCGCTCGGCTGCGAGTTGAACGTCACGGTATCGTACGTTCCGGAGAAGACCACGCTCGCGCCCTCCTCGAGGTGCGCCGCGAACGTGACGGTGGTTCGGCCCGAGACGTTCGTTACGTTGTTGTACAGCTCGACGGAGAGCGGAAAGGCGAGCGGGAACGTGGGACCCTCGTCGTAGTAGAACTCTCCCGGCACGACGGTCCCGTGGCCCGCGAGGATCGTGCCGGACTCGAGCACGGCACCCAGGCTCGAAAGATTCCAGAGGTTGTCGACGAGCTGGACGGTCGTGCCCGAGAAATCGACGACGTTCTGCGCCCAGAACGTCCCCGTGTTCGACGTCGGGAACGAGACGTTCCCGGCGACCGTGTTGAGCTGGAGGGACGACTGCCACGGGGTGCGCGCGAGGTTCGGGTTCTCCCCGCCGAAGACGTAGGCGCTCGTCACCTCGTAGGTCGTGCCGGCGCTGGCGTTGAACCCCGTGAGGTTCGCCGCGCCAAGGACGCTGGGCGTGTAGACCGACGACGCTCCGCCCGTGCTGAGCCCGTAGTCGGCGACGCCCATCGGAGCGGGGGACGCAAGGTACCCGGGACTCACCACGTCGCCCGGCGAGGCGGGGGGTCCGGAAAGGAGCGTGAGGCTGGGAAGGTAGGCGGCGGAGGACGGGACGGAGCCGTCCGCGAGCGAGTGCTGGAGCCGTTCGAGCAGGGCGGCCGACGGCGCCGCCGCGGCGCCCCCGGCAAGACCCGTACCGTCGGCGACGGTCGGCACGTACGTCGGGGAATCGAGGGACAGGCGGGGCGGGGTGGCGTTGCTACCTACGGAACGGAGGCCCGAGAGGAGGTCGTCCAGGCGCGCTCCGAAGGCCGGCCCCCCGCCGATCGTGACCGCGGGAGCGGCGTGGGCCGGAGAGGCCGGCGCTTCCACCGGCGCACCCCGTGCTTGGCCGCCCAGCAGCGCGCCCCCCGGAAGGAGCATCACCGCGGCGGCCGCCACCACGATCGGAACTACCCACGCCCGGCGGAACGTAGCGCTCGCGCTAGTCATACGTCGGCGGCGACCAAGGCCGCGTATACAAGACTTGCCTGTCGTTAGGAGAGGTGCGCCGCCGGGTCCCGCCCTACGCAACCGCCGGGGGCCCGAAACGGTGGCGCACGACGTACGGCAGGATCCCACCCTCCCGGTAGTAGGCGACCTCCGTGGCCGAGTGGAGGTCGATCGTCAGGTCGAACGTCGTCGCCGCGCCCCCGTTCGCTGCGCTCGCGGTCGCCCGGACCGCACCCCGCGGGGCGAGATCGTCCCGGTCGGCGAGCTCGAGCCGGTACACCTCGCGCCCCGAAAGCCCGAGGGACGCCCAGCTCTCGTTCGGGCGGAACGTGAGCGGCAGGACGCCCATCTCGATCAGGTTCGTGCGGTGGATCCGCTCGAAGCTCCGCGCGAGGACGGCGCCGACGCCGAGGAGGCGCGGCCCCTTCGCGGCCCAGTCCCGGGAGCTCCCTTGGCCGTAGTTCTCCCCGGCGAGGACGAGGAGCGGGACGCCCTCGGACCGGTACCGCACCGCCGCGTCGAAGATCGTCGTCGCCTCCCCGCCCGGAAGGTGGACGGTGTAGCCTCCCTCGCGGGGGGCCGCGAGCGCGTTCTTGAGCCGGACGTTCGCGAACGTTCCCCGGACGAGGACCTCGTGGTGGCCCCGGCGGGAGCCGTAGGTGTTGAACTCGGCCGGCGGGACCCCCCGCTCGCGGAGGTACTCCCCCGCCGGGGTCCCCTCGGGGATCTCGCCCGCGGGGGAGATGTGGTCGGTCGAGACCTTGTCCCCGAGCGCGGCGAGGATGCGGGCGCCGTCCACGAGCCGCCGGCGGGCGGGGAGCCACGGCGGAGGGAGGTCGAGGTACGGCGCCTTCGCGACGTACGTCGAGCTCGAGGACCAGGGGTAGCGGACCCCCTCGGTCGTCGGGAGGCCGTCCCAGTGGGCGTCGCCGACCTCGATCGCCTCGTACTTCTTGCGAAACAGCTCGGGACCGAGGCTGCTCGCCACGAGCGACGCGACGGCGTCGGGCGAGGGCCACAGGTCCTGGAGCAGGACCGGCTCGCCGGTCGGTCGACGGCCGACCGGCTCGCGGGTGAGATCGACGTCGATCCGACCGGCGAGGGCGTAGGCGACGACGAGCATCGGGGAAGCGAGGTAGTTCGCGCGGACCTCGTTGTGGATGCGCGCCTCGAAGTTGCGGTTGCCGCTCAGGACGGCGGCGACGAACAGGTCGCGCTCCCGCACCGCCGCATCGACCGCCGCCGGGAGCGGACCCGAGTTGCCGATGCAGGTCGTGCAGCCGTACCCCACGAGACCGAAGCCGAGCTCCGCGAGCGGCGCGAGGAGCCCGGCGCGCTCGAGGTAGGCCGTGACGACCTTCGAGCCCGGGGCGAGCGAGGTCTTCACGTGCGCCGGCACCGACAAGCCGAGCTCGCGCGCCCGCCGCGCGATCAGCCCCGCCCCGACCATCACCGAGGGGTTCGAGGTGTTCGTGCAGCTCGTGATCGCCGCGATCACGACCGCGCCGTCCTCGAGCGCGGCGAGCGCCGCACCGCCCGCCCCGGCGTCGAGGTGCCCGTCGAACGGGCGGAGCGGATCGTCCGACGGGTAGACGCGCGGGGGTCCGTTCGGGGCCCGCGGGTGCGCGGATCGGTAAGCGGCGAGGGCGGCGCGGAACGAGCGCGGGGCCTCGGCGAGCGGGACCCCCTCTTCCGGGTTCTTCGGACCCGAGACCGTCGGGACGATCGTTGCGAGATCGACGGTGACGAGCCGGTCGTAATCGACCGCCCCCGGGGCCGGCGAGCCCCACAGGCCGACGGCACGGGCGTAGGCCTCGACGCGGGCGACGTGGGCCGGGTCCCGTCCGGTGCCCCGGAGGTAGTCGGTCGTCATCGCGTCGATCGGGAACAGGGCGGCGGTCGCCCCGTACTCCGGGCACATGTTCGACACCGTGGCCCGATCGGGCACGGAGAGGCTCCCGACCCCCGGTCCGCAAAACTCAACGAACCGATCGACGACCCCGACCTCGCGGAGCCGCCGGGTCACCGTGAGGACGACATCGGTCGCGGTCGCCCCGGGGGCGAGCGCCCCGACCAGTTCGACCCCGACGACCTCCGGTCGCGCGAGGAAGTACGGCTCCCCGAGCATCACCGCCTCGGCCTCGATGCCGCCGACCCCCCAGCCGAGCACGGAGAGGCCGTTGACCATCGTGGTGTGCGAGTCGGTCCCGATCACCGAATCCGGGAAGGCGACGGGTCCCTCGGGGCCGCGCCGCTCGGCGACGACGCTCGCGAGGTGCTCCAGGTTCACCTGGTGGCAGATCCCGTTGCCCGGGGGCACGACGCGTAGGTTTCGGAACGCCCCCCGAGCCCACCGCAACAGCTGGTAGCGCTCGGCGTTGCGCTCGTACTCGCGGTCGAGGTTGATGAGGGGCGACCGGGGGGACCCGTAGCTGTCGACCTGGACCGAGTGGTCGACCACCAGATCGACCGGCACGATCGGGTTCACCCGTTCGGGGGGCGTCCCGCGGTCGGCCGCGGCGTCGCGGAGGGTGGAGAGATCGACCAGCACCGGGACCCCGGTGAAATCCTGCAAGAGGACCCGCTCCGGGAAGAACGGCAGCTCGGCGGTCGGGGCCCGCTGCCCGTTCGCGACCGCCCGGATCGCCTCCCGCTCCTCGGCGGACGCGCGTCCGTGGCGCACCGCATTCTCGATCAGGATCCGCACCGTGCGGGGGCGTCGGGCCCAGCTCGCTAGGTCGATCCCGGCGATCCGCTCCGGGCGGTAGACCGTCACGGGGGTCTCCCCGAGCCGAACGGTCTCCGCGGCGCCGAACGGGTCGGCTCGGTCGCTCACG
>JASHQF010000081.1 GCA_030037695.1 Thermoplasmata archaeon | reverse complement strand
CGGCGCGGCGCGGGGCATCGGCGCGGTGAGGCGCGCCCGGGCGAGCGCCCGGACGAGGCGGGCCGGCCGGCCCATCAGCAACCGCGCCCGCTCGAGGAACTCGTCGTGGCCGAGGCGGTGCCGGGCGATCCCGAGCCGGACCGCCTCGTCCGCGACGGCGGCGGCGATCTCGGGGAACACCTCGGGCTCTTCCATCGTCGGGAGGAGATGGTGGGGGCCGAGCCCCCGGCGCTCCGCGCCGCGGGCGAGCGCCCGCGCCGCGACGAGCACGACCTCCTCGGGGATCGCGCGGGCACGGGCATCGAGGATCCCCCGGAACACCGCCGGGAAGACGAGGGAGTTGTTCACCTGGTTCGGAAAATCGCTGCGGCCCGTCGCGACGATCGCCGCGCCGGCGGCGCGGGCGACGTCCGGCCAGATCTCGGGGACGGGGTTCGCGAGGGCGAAGACGATCGGCGCGCGCCCCATCGCCCGGACGTGTTCGGCGCGGACCGTGCCGGGGACCGGGGTCGAGGCGGCGACGAGCACGTCGGCCCCGTCGACCGCCCGGGCGAGGTCGCCCGTTCGGCCGCCGCCGTTGGTCTTGAGCGCGAGCCGGTACTTCCAGGGGTTGCGGACCATCAGTTCGTCGACGTCGTCGCGCTCGGCGTGGAGGATCCCGCGCTGGTCGACCAGCGTCAGCCGGTGCGGGTCGTGGCCGAGGGCGAGCAGGAGCCGGGCCGTGGCGAGGTTCGCGGCCCCCGCCCCGAGCAGCACCGTGCGCGCCTCGCCGACCGACCGCCCCGTGAGCGCGAGCGCGTTGAGCAGGCCCGCGACGGTCGCGGCCGCGGTGCCGAGCTGGTCGTCGTGCCAGATCGGGATGTCCAGGCGCCGGGTGAGCTCCTCGAGGAGGCCGAAGCATTTCGGCGAAGCGATATCCTCGAGGTTGATCCCGCCGACGGCCGGGGCGATCGCCTCGGCCGCCTGCAGGAACTCGGCGGGCGTGGGGGCGCGGATCGGGAGCGGGATCGCGTCGACCCCGCCCAGGAACTTGAACAGGAGCGCCTTGCCCTCCATCACGGGAAGGGCCGCCTCGGGACCCATGTCCCCGAGGCCGAGGACGCGGGAGCCGTCGGTGACGATCGCGACGGTGTTCCAGCGACCGGTGAGCTCGAAGGAGAGCTCCCGCTGCGCGTGGATCGCCCGAGAGACCTCGGCGACCCCTGGCGTGTACCACAGCGCGAAGTCCCGGAGCGAGCGGACCGGGACCTTCGGCACGGTCTCGATCTTCCCGCCGTAGAACCGCGACAGCTCGAGCGCCCGGGCCCCGAGGAGCTTGGTCCGACCCGTCCGGCGCCGCTCCGCGGCCGCCTCCGGGCCGCGGACCTTGCTCCTACGGCCGAGGCGGGCCGTGGCGCCCGGGGCGCTCGCGCTCTCCGCCATCGGCGAGGACCGGACCGGGGCGGGGGCTATTTACGCTTTGGTCGAGACGTTCCTACCGTTCGGCAATTGCCGGCGGCCGCCGCGCGGACCGCGTCGGGCGCCGGCCGAGGTCCACGGCGCCGTTTTCGGAGGGCGCAACGGCGTTGGCTCCGCCGCAACCGACCGCTCCGTCGCTCGCGTTAAGAACGCTCGCCGGTGGGCGCCCGCGATGGAGATCCAGGCCGGCCTCACCGGCCCGTTCCCGCGCTCGGAAGCGCTCGTGCAGGCGACCCGGGACCTCGACCGGGGCCGAGCGAGCGCCGCCGCCGTGGAGACGGCGTACGGCACCGCGGAGCGGGAGGTCGTCGAGCTCGAGCGTCGCCTCGGGCTCGGCCCCGTGACGGGGGGCTACCTCCGGTGGCCGGACCTGTACCGCACCCTCGCGGAGCGCTGGGAGGGGTTCGCGGTCGGCCCGCTCACCCGTTGGCTCGACACGAACACGTTCTTCCGCCAGCCGATCCTGCTCGCCCCGCCCGGGCGCGTCGCCGGGGCGTTCGCCGACGCGCTCCCGCCGGCCGTGCGGTCCCGGCCCGCGGAGGCCCGGGTCCTGCTCCCCGGACCGTACAGCCTCGGCCGCCTCCTCGACAACCGCTCGGGGGAGACCGACCTCGCGGTCGTCCACCGGCTCGGTCGCCTGCTCGGCGACGAGCTCCGGGAGCTCCGGGGCGGAGGGTTCGCCTCGTTCCTCGTCGTCGATCCGCTCCTCGTCTCCCGGCCGCCGTCGGGGCCGATGGCCGAATCGGTCGTCGAGGCGTACCGCTCGATCGGGCGCGCCGCCGACGGCGGCACGGCGATCGTTTGGACGTACGGGGGCGACGCCGCGCCGGCGTTCCCGCTGCTCGACCGCCTCGAGGTGACGGCGGTCGGGGTCGACCTCGCCGATACCGAGGTCGACCGACTCCCGGCGGGCCCGCCGGGCCGCGGGCTCGGCCTCGGGGTCCTCGACCCGCGGACGACGCTCGAGGAGGACGCGGCCGAGATCGACCGCGTCGTGCGCGCCGCGGCCTCGCGACGGCGGGCGGGTCCGCTCTGGCTCGGCCCGGGGGGCCCGCTCGATCTCTTGCCGGCCGAGGTCGCCGCCCGGAAGCTCGAACGGCTCAGCGCGGCCGCGACCCAGCTGCGGGGGGCGACGCCGTGAGCGAGACCGTCTACCCGACGCAGGAGATCGGCAGCCTCGCCCGGCCGCGCTGGCAGCTCGAGGGGGTGCGGGGCACGCCCTGGGACGACGCCGCCCGCGGGGAGTTCGTGCGGTGGGACGACGCGATCGGCTTCGCCGGCGGCCTCCCCGAGGCCCGGTCGGCGGTCGTCGCGCGCCGCGAGACCGCGCTCGGTCCGGAGACGGTGCGGGACCTGGGCTCGCTGTTCGGGCTCCGCTTCCTGGAGAGCGTCGGCCTCGACCGGGTGTACGATGGGGAGGCCCGTCGCGTCGAGATGTACGAGTCCCCCGTCCGGCGGATCTCGGGGTTCCGGTTCCAGGGTCACGTCCGGTCGTTCGACGCGAAGTACTACCGCAAGGCCGCGGTCGTCGAGCGCGTCGGGCTCGACCGGCCGCTCCACCTCGAGGAGTTCGAGTTCGTCCGGCGGCACGCGCGGGCCGAGGTGAAGATCCCGATCACCGGACCGTACACCCTCGCCGACTGGTCGTACGACCAGTACTACCTCGCCCGGCAGCCCGGCTGGAAGGGGCCGGCGGCGCGCCGGGCGGCGAAGCGCGAGTTCGTGGTCGACCTCGCCGCCCGGGTCCTCCGCCCGACGATCCGGGCGCTCGTCGACCACGGCTGCCGCGTCATCCAGATCGACGAGCCGGCGGGCGGCACGCACCCGGAGGAGACCGACCTCCTGGTCGAGGGGTTCAACGCCGCGACCGACGGGATCGACGCGGAGTTTTCCATGCACGTCTGCTTCTCCGACTACTCCGCGCTCCTGCCGGGCCTGCTCGAGGCGAAGCGGTGCGGCCAGTGGGCCTGGGAGTTCGCCAACCGCGACGGGGACGGCGCCGACGGCTACGAGGTGCTGCGGGCCCTCCGCGAGTACCCCGACCGCCGGACGATCGGGCTCGGGGTCCTCGACGTCCACCGCGACGCGATCGAGACCGCCGACCAGGTCGCCGAGCGGATCGCGCGCGCCGCCCGCTACCTCGGGGACCCGTCCCGGCTCTGGGTGAACCCGGACTGCGGTCTTCGGACCCGCACGCTCGAGGTCGCGCGCGCGAAGCTCGAGGCGATGGTCGCCGGCACCCGGCTCGCCCGCGCGGCGCTCACGAGCCCGCGGCGCTAGGGCGCCCCGCCGTCCGCGACGGAGAGGACCTCGGCCCCGGCGGGCCCGACCAGGACCGTGTGCTCGGCCTGCGCGACGAGCCCCCCGCCGCGCTCGAGGAAGACGGGGTACGTCTGCAGCGCCCGCCGGGCGCGTTCGAAGGCGGCCCGCTCGGGTTCGTCCTTCAGCCAGCGGGTCGCGAACGGGAGGGTACGGTACCGCGCGTAGAGGCGCGAGAGCTCGGGGTCCCGGGCCGGGGGCGCGCGCCGGAACCGGGCGATATGACCGAACGGTCCGTTCGTGATCCGGCCCTCGCCGTTCGTCGCGAACGGCTCGATCGCGACGATCTCCCCTTCCTCGAACCGGGCGGAGGTGGCGCCGGGGACGTTCGGGATCGATTTGCCCGCGTGGAGCAGGTACCGCTCGATCGAGTGGCCGGTGAGGTCGACGATCGGCTTCAGCCCCCGGGCCCGGATCGCCGTCGCGACGGCCCGTCCCACGTCCTCGACCGGACCGCCGGGGCGGATCGCCCGGATCCCGGCGACGACGCCGGCGCGGACCGCCTCGACCAGATGGGCGTGGCGCCCGGGGCCGCCGACCTCGACGGTGTCCGCCGTGTCCGCGATCGCCCCGTCCAGGTGCGCCCCGACGTCGACCTTCAACAGATCCCCCCGGACGAGCTCCGAGGGGTCGTCGCGGTCCGGGGTGAAATGGGCCGCCTCGACGTTCCGGGAGAGGTTCGCGGGGAACGCCGGTTCCGCCCCGCGCGCCCGGACGAACCCCTCGACCGCCTCGGCGATCTCCCGACGTCGCGCCCCCGGTACGGCGAGGCGGAGCCCGAGCTCGCGGGCCCCGGCCGCGATGCGGGCCGCTTCCCGCCACCGATCGAGATCGGGAGGG
>JASHQF010000080.1 GCA_030037695.1 Thermoplasmata archaeon | reverse complement strand
AGCGCGGCTCCGTCGACGGTCGTGCCGGCGAGCGAGGAGAGCACGTGCCGGGCCTTGTACCCGCCGAGCGGCGTGAGCTCCAGGATCCGCTCGCCGTACGTCACCACGTCAAAGCGCCCGGACTCCGGGACGCCCATGGAGACCGGCCCGTACGGGAAGGTGAACGTCCCGTACCCCTCGACCGCCTCGCGCGGGGCAAGCGGACGAGGGGCCCCGGCCACCCCGCCTCCCTGCCAAGTAGCCGCCACGACCGCGACGCGGTCTCCCGACGGACCCCGGACCAGCCACGAGGCGCGCTCGTCGTAGTCGTTGAGGAGGGCGAAGGCGCCGTCCGGGGCCCGGTACGCCAGCGCCCGGCCGTCGGTGAGCTCGAACGGCCCGCCGGTCTCGTGCTGCCACGCGGCGCGGGTCACGGCGCCCCTCCCCCGAAGAGCGACGCCGCGCTCCGGAGCGCCCCGGTCAGGTACGGCAGGCTGGCGACCCCGAGGGCTAGGGCGAAGGCGACGTTGAGGTAGGCGAAACCGGCCCCCGCGTCGCCGTCGCTCGCGACGGGCGCGCGCGCCGCACCCCGTTCGCCGAAGACCATGCGGCCGATCTGGCCGTTCACCCCGAGGAAGGCGACGAAGATCGCCAGCAGGAACAGGGCAGCGGCCCAGTACGCCCCGATCGCGAGCGCTCCCACCACGATCAAGAGCTCGCCGAGGAACGTGCCGAACGGCGGCGCGCCGGTGACCGCGAGGGACGCGAGGACCCACGCGGCGGCGGTCCGGGGCATCCGCCCCCGGAGGTCCCGGACCTCGTCGATCTTGGACGTCCCGGTCTCCCGCAGGACGTTGCCCGCGCAGTAGAACGCCGCGGACTTCGCGAACGCGTGCGCGACGAGGAGGAGCAGCGCGCCGTACAGCGCGATCCCGCCGATCGCGACGCCCGTGAGGGCGAGGCCCATCACCTCCATGCTCGAGTAGGCGAGCATCCGCTTGTACGACCGCTGGCGCTGGAGCAGGAACGCCCCCGCGAGGGCCGTCGTGAGCCCGAAGGCGAGGAGCAGGTCCTGCAGCGACGCCGGGACCGGCGTCCCGAGCACCCGATAGACCCGGAGGAAGGCGTAGAGGGCCGTCGGGAGCAGGACCCCGGAGAACATCGCCGAGATCGGCGAGGGGGCTTCCGAGTGCGCGTCGGGCAGCCACGTATGCATCGGGAACAGACCGACCTTGGTGCCGTACCCGACCAGCGCGAGGGCGACGGCCATCTCCACCGGGAGGGTGAGGGGCGGCGGGTTCGCCGCGAGGCGGATCGCGTCCAGCGTGCCGGTGTCGATGTACAGGAGCAGCAGCGCGAAGAGCGCGATCGTGAGCCCCGCGGAGGCGATCAGCGTGTACCGCCACGCGGCCTCGACGCTCGCCGGCCGTCGCTCGAGCACGATCAGGAGCGCGCTCGAGACCGTCGTCGCCTCGATCCCGATCCACATCAGGCCGAGATCGGTCACGAGGAGGGCGGCGATCATCGTGAAGGCGAAGGCGCTGAGCAGGGCGTAGTAGATCTGGGGGGTCAGGTACGGCCGGTGGACCGCCCGCAGGTACCGGTCGGAGTACCAGGTCGAGGTGGCGTAGATGCTCGTCACGGTGAACAAGAGCACCTCGGCCAGGGCGTCCACGCCGAGGTACGGGCCCCAGCGGACGTGCGCCGCGGTCCCGAGCAGGATCAGCGAGGCCCCGACGGCCACGAGCGAACCGGTCCGGGCCGCGGCCCGGCTGACGCTCACCCAGGGGACGAGGGCGAGGAGCGCCGCCGCCGACGGCGCGGCGAGCAAGAGGTAGAGCGCGAGCTGCGACGCCGACGCGATCATCCGGCGAGCTCCTCCAGGCCGCTCGCCTCGAGCGTCCCGGTGACGTCACGCTGGATCGAGAGGATCACGCCCACCAGCACCACGCCGAGCACGTCGAGGAACACCACCACCTCGACGAACAGCGGAAAATGCGGGGCGAACAGGGCCCCGGCGTAGACGACGGCGTTCTCTTCCTCGAGGTAGCCGATCACCTGGACGATCGTGTTCCCCCGCGTCGCGAGCATCAGCAGCCCCTCGACGAGGAGGACGAACGGCAGCGCCCCGCCGGGCTGGGGGAACACCCCGGCGAGCGTCTCCTGGAAGACGAACCAGGCGACGATGGCGAGGGCGATCGCGGCGAGCGCGTGGCCCGTCACCCGCTGGGCCGCGTGCACCTCCCGCAGCCGCCAGCGGAAGGCGCGGATCTGGCGGTCGAGTACCCACGGGATCAGGCCGGCGCGCACGGCGACGGCGAGGACGGCGAGCAGGGCGAGGTCGAGGCTCTGCTGGCTCCAGGCGAGCCAGCCGAGGAGCACGCCCAAGAGGAGCGACTGGAGCGCGATCCCGCGGACGAGGGGGCCCACGAACGACTCGGACTGCAGGAACAGGGCCGTGAGCAGGATCCCCACGCCGACGAGCCCGACCAGTTCCGTGGAGAGGTCCACCTAGCCCACCCCCAGCACGACGTAGGCGAAGATCGACAGGATCGACAGCGAGAACGCCAGCGCGAGGAAATCCCGGATCTTGAACAGGCGCACCTTGGCGAGGGTCGCCTCCACGAGGACGACGACCCCGACCAGCAGCGCGATCTTGGCGAGCAGCACCCCCAGGTTGGCGACCGCGCCCAGGACCGTCGGCTCGGCGACCAGGCCCCACGGGATCAGGAAGACGTTGACGAACACCGCGTAGAGGAGGAACTGCTTCATCCAGCCGTTCCACCGCAGCACCCCGAGGAGCCGGCCCGAGTGCTCGAACAGGCGCGCGTCCTCGAGCATCCCGAACTCCATGAGGCCCGCGCTCTCGACGGGGAGCTTGCCCGTCTCGACCAGGAGCAGGAGGAAGAACGCCGCGGTGACGAGGAGGTGCGTCGGGGAGAGGTACGCCGAGATCGAGGCGGAGAGGAGGTTGTTGGTGACGTACGGGTTGTTCGTCCCGGTGATCACGGCGACGGCGAAGAACACGATGATGAGCGTCGGCTCCGCGAAGGCGGCGAACGACACCGTCCGGCTCGCCCCGAGGAGGGCGTAGTTGCTCCCCGAGTCGATCGCGACCAGGAGCGTGAGGACCCCGGCGAGCCCGAAGAGGAGGCCCCCGCCGAGGAAGTCCGCGGTCGAGGCGAACGGGATCGGGTACGGGGTCAGGACGGGGACGATCAGGGCGATCGTCACGTAAGCACCGAACGCGAGAAACGGCGCGACGAGGAAGACCCGGGACGACCCCTGGGGCACGAGCTCCTCCTTGCGGAGGTACTTGCGCAGGTCGGCGTACGGCTGGAAGATCGACGGGCCCCGACGCGACTCGGTCCATGCGCGCCAGCGCGCCGCCACCCCGGCGACGAGGGGGGCCAGCAGGAGGACCGTCGCGACCTGGATCAGGTTGACGGCTTGTGCGGTCGCGTCCATCGGTGCCTACTCCGTGCTTCGGGAGCAGGCGTCATTGGCCCGTGGGCGGTTCGCCGGCGAGCCGGCTGGCGGACGCCTCCGCCGATCGTGAAGGAACGCGCGGGCTACTTAGCCCTGCCGTCGCGGGCGCCCGGGCGCGGCGGATCTCGCCCGTGCGATGAGGTCGAGGGCTTCGGCGCGCTCTCCCCCCGCGAGCGCGAACCGAGGCGGGCGGAGCCGTCCGTTCCCCTGGCCGACCGCCTCCTCGGCGAGCTTGATCAGCTGCACGAACTTCGGCGAGGCGTCCCAGCGGAGCAGCGGGAGGAACCATCGGTACAGCGCATCGCAGCGCTCCGCGGGACCTTCCCGGGCGGCGAGGAACAGCTCCACCGACTCCGCCGGCCAGGCGTTCGCGAGCCCGGCCACCCAGCCGGACGCTCCCGCGCGCACGCCCTCCACGACGAGGTCGTCGATCCCGACCGTCACGGCGATCCGCCCGCCGAGGAGCCGCCGCAGCTCCGTCACCCGCCGCACGTCGCCACTCGACTTCTTCACCGCGGCCAGGGTGGAGTGCTCGGCGCTCCAGTCGACTATCTGCTCGGGGAGGACGTCGGTGCCGTAGAGCGCCGGATTGTTGTAGACCAGGCACGGCAGGGAGGTCGCGCCAAGGAGCTCGCCAAAGTAGGCGGTC
>JASHQF010000079.1 GCA_030037695.1 Thermoplasmata archaeon | reverse complement strand
CCGTACGGCACGAGACGACCGGCCGTCCCGCCCTCGAGGACCTCGGGGACCCCGCCGACGGACGTCGCCACGATCGGGGTCCCCGCCGCCATCGCCTCGAGCAGGACGAGGCCGTAGGCCTCCCATTCGGACGGCAGCACGAGGGCCCGCGCGCCCCGGAACACCTCCCGCCACGCCCTCGGGTCGGGGACGTAGCTCAACCACCGGAGGGCCCCCTCGAGCCGGAGCCGGCGCGCGATCCGCTCGATCTCGCTCCGGGTCCCCCAGTCCTTTCCCATGAGCACGAGCGGGAGTCGCGCGTCCGCCGGCAGCATCGCCATCGCCTCGAGCAGCAGCCCGAGGCCCTTGTTCGGGGCGATCCGGCCCGCGAACAGGAGGTACGCCGGCGGCAGCGGAGGGGCCGAGCCGCGGTCGGCGGCCGGATCCGACCATGCGCCGACGTCGATGCCGGGCGGAACGACCGCGACCCGCTCCGGCGGAGCGAACTCTCGGACGAGCCGCGCCTCGAGCTCGGACTCGACGACGAGGCGTCGCGCGACGCGGTAGGCGGTCATCCCGAACAGGAGGTCCTGGGCGCGGAGCAACGCGCGGATCCCCAGCGGCTCGGACCGGCTCGACGGATGGTAGTGGGTCGAGACGACGAGGGGGATGCCACAGGCCCGCGCCACGGCTGCGCTCTCGAGGACGTGCCCGTACCGATGCGAGTGGGCGTGGATCACGTCGGCCCCGCTTTGGCGCAGGGCGTCCAAGAGGCCGACCATCACAGGGAGGGTGAGTCCGGGGACGAGCCGCTTCCGCACCGGGAACCAGCGCACGGGGACCCCGTCGACCTCGCTCGGGAACGCCGTGCGCCGCTCCCAGCGGGCCTCGTCGTAGAGGTCCCCCGCGTACACCGCGACCTCGTCCCCGGCCGCTCGGAGGCGCTTCGTGACCTCCCGGACGTTCGTTTCGACCCCGCCGGGCGCATCGAAGCGGAAGGTGACGTGGACGATCCTCAGTTCCGCACCACCTCCCGGTAGAGCGCCACGAGGCGGTCGGCGACCGTCTCCCAGGCGAACCGCGGGACGACCGTCGTCCGCCCGGCGTCCCCGAGCCGACGCCGCAGCTCCGGGTCGCCGCGCAGCCGTCCGATCGCCGCGGCGAGCGCGACCGGGTCGCGCGGCGGGACGAGGAGCCCGGTCGCCCCGTCCGTGACGATCTCGGGGATCCCCCCGATCCGCGACGCCACGACGGGGGTCCCCTGCGTCATCGCCTCGAGGAGCACGAGGCCGAACGCCTCGTACTCGCTCGGCAGCACGAGGAGCTCGGCGTCCCGGTAGGCCCGGGCCAGGAGCGCCTCGTCCGCGACGAACCCGACCGTGCGCACGCGGTCCGCGATCCCGAGCTCCCGCGTCCGGGCCTCGAGGCGCGTCGCCCAGCCGCCGTCCGCGCCGACGAGCACGAGCTCGAGCTCCGGATCGCTCCTCGCGACCGTCGCGAACGCGGCGGCGAGATCGAGCAGGCCCTTGTTCGAAGCGAGGCGACCGACGAACAGGACGTACGGACCGCGGATCCCGTGGGCCTGCGCGAACGCCCCTCGCTCCCCGGCCGGCTGGGGGAGCGGGGTGAACCCCGGGGGGATCACCTCGACCTGAGGGAGCTCAAGATCGAGGGCGCGGAGCAGCCGCCCCTCCTCCTCGGTCTGGACGATGACCCGGGAGGCCCGGGCGAGCACCGGTCCGGCGAGCCGGCGATCGTAGAGGCGCCGGATCGCGCGACGCAACCGACCCCCCTCCATCGACCAGGAGGGGTGGAAGTGGGCAGTGACGACGAACGGCGTGCCCACCGTCCGTCGGCGCCGCGCGGCGACGGCGACCTGGTTCGTTCCGTAGGTGTGGGCGTGCACCACGTCCGGCGCGATCGCGTTGAGCGCCGCGCCGAGGCCCCGGAAGAACGGGTAATGGAGCTCGCCGGGGAGCGAGACGACCGGAAGGCGGCGGACCGAGCCGAACGACGTCGTCTCGGACCGCGGGACGGTCGGGGGGAGGCGCTGCATCGGGAACTCGCGGTAGAGGTCGCTCGTCAGCACCGTGACCCCGAGCCCGCGCGCGGCGAGGCGCGGGGCGAGCTCGGCGACGTGCCGCTCGACGCCGCCCGGCCCGGGCGGGTAGCGGGTGGTGAGCTGCGCGACGTTCACGGGCCGTCCCGACGCCGTGCGGTTACTTGATGGAACGGGCGCGGACCGGGGGCCCGGACGGCCCGCCTAGGAGGAGCCGCGCGCGGCGGCGAGGCGCTGAGCGTACTTCTTGTAGACCTCGGTCGCGCGCGCGACGGCCTCGGTCTTCACGTACTCGTTCGCCTGGTGGGAGAGCTCCTCCTCGCCGGCGCCGAAGATCACGACGCGCGGGTTCACCTGGGCGTAGTGGACCGCCTCCGAGGCGTGGACGAGGACCGTCGTCTCGGCCTGAGCGACCTCCCGGAGGAGCCGGACGTGCTCGCTCGCGGGATCGATCTGGACCGCGGGCATCGTGAGGATCCGCCGGAGCGTGAACGGGGTCTTGATCCGGCGGAGGTGCTCCTCGATCTCGTGGTAGAGCTGGTCGGGGGTGTACGGCGGCGGGAACCGGATGTCGACCTCGCTCGTCGACTTGTTCGGCACGACGTTGAGGCGGGTCCCGCCGTTGAGGGTCCCGATGTTCAGGGTGACGCCGCCGAGCTCGGGGTGGGCGATCCGGCCCTTGAACGACTCGAGGCCCCGGAGCAGGCGCATCATCTTCGAGATCGCGTTCTCCCCGAGGTGCGGCATCGCTCCGTGGGCGGCCTTCCCGCGGGTCTCGATCGCCAGGTCGAGGACCCCCTTCTCGGCGCAGGCGACCCGGAGGCCCGTCGGCTCGCCGACGACGACCGCCTTCGCGCGGCGGAGGGGGAGGGTCTTCGCCAGCGCCGCGGCCCCCTGCATCGACGTCTCCTCGTCGGTCGTGAACGCGAGCACCACGGGGATCTTGCGGGCGACGAGGTCCTGCGCGGCCTCGAGCATCGCCACGACCGTCCCTTTCATGTCGGCCGCGCCCCGGCCGTACATCCGGCCCGAGGCGAGCTGGCTCTGCGAGAAGCTCCAGTACTCCCCGATCGGGGGGGTGTCGAGGTGGCCGGAGAGGACGACCCCGCCCTGCCCGTACTCCGCGAGCAGCGCGGGGGCCCCGGAGTCGCCGAACAGCGTGTTGCGCATGTGGATCTGATCGGTGAACGACTGGACGTAGTCGAGCACCTCCTGCTTGTCGGAGAACGGGTCGCTCGGGATCCGGATCACCTCCGCGAGCATGTCGACCATCTGGCGCTTCATCGGAACCCTCCTCGGTCGCCGCTTCCCACAGGATCCACGCCAGAACGGCCGCCGACCGGAAGGGCCGGACGAGATTAATCGTTACGGTGGGCGGGGAGGCCGCGCCGGACCCCCCGGCACCGCCCCGCGCCCCGGGGGGGCCCGACCGCCTCCGGTGCCGCAAAGGACGTAAAACCCGAGCGCGCATCGTACGGGCGTGGTGGCGGAGCTCGCGGTCGGTGCGGACGTCCGGATCGTCGACACGCGCGACGAATCGCTGAAGGGAGCGATGATGGTCGTCGGCTTCCCGACCCACGGGCTGGTCGGGTCGGTCGCGGCGTCGTACCTCGTCCACTCGCTCGACATGGCGCCGATCGCGTACATGGCGAGCGAGGAGTTCCCCCCCACGGTGATCATGGAGGAGGGCGTCGTCAGCGCCCCCGTCCGGTTCTACGCGAGCAAGCTCGTCTGCGGCATCGAGGGCTCGTGCGACCAACTGGTCGTCTGCCTCTCCGACATCCAGCCCCCGGTGCAGATGCTGCACCGCCTCGGTCGGGTCCTGCTCGACTGGGCGGAGCGCAAGGGGATCCAGTTCGTCGTCGCGGTCGAAGGCCAGCCGATCGAGAACGAGGTCCAGGGGGACGCCCGGGTCGTCGCGATGGCGAACCGGGCGGCCGCCCCGCTGCTCGAGCGGTACGGCTTCCAGGCCGCGAACGGGGTCGTCACGGGGCTCGCGGGAGGCCTGCTGCTCGGGGCGATCCAGCGGGTGACCCCGGTCCTCTGCCTCGTCGCCCAGGCGCACAAGGACTATCCGGACGCCCGGGCGGCCGCGAAGGTGATCGAGACGATCAACCCCCTCGTCCCCCTCCTCGTGCTCGACACGAAGCCGCTGCGGGAGAAGGCCCGCCAGATCGAGGCGGAGGTCCGCAAGACCCTCCAGCAGACGAAGAAATCGATGTCGCGGATGCGCGAGGGGGAGGCCGAAGGGCCGGGTGAGATGTATCGCTGAGACCGCCCCGGCCGCGGCGATCGGCCCGGTCCCGCAGGCCCGCCCGGCCGCGACGCTCCGGGGGTTCCGACCGAGCGACGTGCCGTTCGTCGCCACGATCGTCGCGGAGGCGCTCCGGGAGCGGTACGATCCCGGCCTCTACGGCTCGCTCAGCGAGGAGTGGCCGGACGGGTTCTTGGTCGCCGCGGACGCGCGCGACGTGCCGGTCGGCTTCCTCCTCGGGGTCAACCAGGTCCCGGGGGAGGCCCGGGTGCTGATGTTCGCCGTCGATCGGGACCGCCGGACCGAGGGGATCGGCGCGTGGCTCATGGACGCGTTCGTCGAGCGCAGCCGGCGGCGCGGGTTCCGACGGCTCACCCTCGAGGTCCGCGTCTCCAACGCGACCGCGATCCGTTTCTACACCCGGTACCGGTTCTCGGTCGTCGACCTCCTGCGGGGGTACTACTCCGACGGGGAGGACGGCTACCAGATGGCGCGTCCGCTGTAGGCGGGCCCGGCCAAAGGCGCTAAGCCCACGCCCCGCTGGGGGTCCCGCGATGCCCTCCGGCTGGCCCGTCGCCTCGGAGCTCATGACGCCCCGGCCCGTGACCCTCCCGCACGACGCCCCGATCTCGCGCGCCCTCGGGACGATGCGCAGCCGCGGGTTCCACGAGATCCCGGTCCTCCGGCGCTCCCGCCTCATCGGCCTCATCACGTTCGAGTCGATCGCCCGACGGGCCTCCCGGGCCCTCACGACGAAGGTCGAGCACCTGCTCCTCCTGCCCCCGCTGATCACCCCGTCGACCCCGTACCCCGAGATCGCCGAGCAGCTCCTCGCCTCGAGCCTCCGGGCGGCGCCGGTCGTGGGGCGGAAGGGCGAGCTGCTCGGGATCGTGAGCCGCACCGACCTGGTCCGGGCGCTCCCCGGCCTCGCCCCGCTGGCGCGGGCGTCGCTCCCTCCCGTCGAGGCAATCGCGAGCCCCGCCTCGACCGTCGTGCGCGAGGACGACCTCTGCCGGAACCTCGTAGGGCAGGTCCGGCTCCTCGAGGAGCACCCGTTCCCGGTCGTCGACCGACGCGGCCGGCTCGTCGGCGCGGTCGGGGTCAAGGACCTCGGCTCCGTGCTCTGGCGGCCGGTCACGAGCGGCAAGCGCGATCCCCGCGCCGCGCGCACCGCGCTCGACGTCCGGGTCGGCTCGATCATGCACGCCCCCGCCGTCACCGTCGCCGCCGGGACCGACATCCCCACCGCCGCGCGACGGATGAGCGAGGAGAACGTCTCGAGCGTCTTCGTCGTCGAGGACGGTCGCCCGGTCCGCGTCCTCGCGCAGACCGACCTCCTCGGGTTGGTCGTCGCGCAGGGCCGGCCGAGCCGGGGCCGCGGACGGGTCGAGGACGTCTACGTCGAGATCTCGGGGCTGCGCGGCTCGGGGGACCCCGAGCTGCTCGCCGACATCGACCACCTGATCGCGAAAGGCCTCACCCGGATCCACCGATCGGTCCGGCCGCGCCTGCTCACGGTCCATTTCGCCCCCCACGCCACCCACCGGACGAACGAGCTCACCGTCGAGGCCCGCCTGCACACCGACGAGGGGATCTTCTACGCCTCGCACACCGGCTGGAACCTGATGGCCGGCGTCGCCGGCCTGCTCGAGGAGCTCGAGGGCCAGACCCGCCGCACGCGGGAGGCCGCGCAGGCCCGGCGCCGGCGGGGGGGCCGCGGGGCCGGGGCCGAGGAAGGCCCG
>JASHQF010000078.1 GCA_030037695.1 Thermoplasmata archaeon | reverse complement strand
GCCGCGGGCCCCCGCGGCCCGCCCGGAAGGCCTCCCCGCCGGCGCGCGCGGGCGGAGCGGCGGGAGGGAGCCGTGCCCGACGGCGGCGACGCTAGCGGCTCGGTGTTCGTCCGGGCCCAGCGGTACCTCGGCGAGAGCGTCACGGCGGCGCTCGCCCGGATCGACCCGGCCGCGATCTCCCGGGCCGTCGAGCTGTTGAGCCGAGCCCCCCAGATCTTCGTCTACGGTGCCGGCCGCAGCGGGATCGTCGGCCGGGCGTTCGCCATGCGGCTCGTGCAGGCCGGCCTGCGGGCCTACGTCATCGGGGAGAGCGTCACCCCGATCGTCCGCCGCGGCGACGCGGTCGTGATCCTCTCCGGCCAGGGCGAGAGCTACTCGTCGATCCAGACCGCGAACATCGTCCGCCGGGAGGGGGCGGAGCTCGTCGTGATCACGGCGCGTCCGGCCTCGAAGCTTGCCCACACGGCGACGCTCCTCCTCGAGCTCGAGCTCCCCGACGATGCCGATCGCCCGCGGTTCGCGCCGCTGGGCACCCTGTTCGAGTCGGCGAGCCTGCGCCTCACCGACGCGCTGATCGCCGAGCTGCTCGTCGTCCGCGGCGAGAGCGAGGCGACGATGCGTCGGCGCCACGCGATCATGGTCTAGCGGCCGCCCGGCGCGGGCGCGCTCCGCTCGGCGGCCCAAACCTTAAGGACGAGGGGCTCTCCCGGGCCGGAGTGCCTCGCGCCCGAGCGCCGGCGATCCAGACGCTCCTCCCGGTCCCCTCGCGGTTCTTCGTGACCAGCGGCCGCGGCATCAACAAGACGAGCGAGCTCAACGCCTTCGACCTCGCGCTCCTGCAGGCGGGGATCGGCGAGCAGAACCTCGTCAGCGTCTCCTCCGTGCTCCCGATCGGGATCCGCCAGGTCGACCGCCAGCGGATCGCGCGCGGCGCGATCACCCATTGCGTCCTCGCGCGGCACGGCGGCGGCGAGGGCGAGGTGATCAGCGCCGGCATCGCCTACGGGTTCCGCACCGACGGCCAGGGCGGGTACGTCGCCGAGGGTCACCTGCACGGCACCCAGAAGTCGCTCAAGGAGTTCCTCAAGTGGCGGATGGAGGAGATCGCCCACTTCCGGGGCGTCGAGCTGCGGCGCGTCGCCTACCGCACCGAGGAGCTGTCGATCCCGATGGACCACTACGGGGTCTGCATCGCGGCCTGCGTGTTCCTGCCGTAGCGGCCGCCGAATGTCTACAGCAACCGCCGCAGGAGGAGCTTGTCCTCGAGGCTCCCCTCGATCTTGAGCTTCCCGGTGACGATCGCCTTCATCGGCCCGATCTCCTTGCGCAGGAGCCCCTCGAACGTGGCGACGTCGGTCGTGATCGTGAGGTCCGAGCCGTCGGCGCGTCCGGTGCGCAGGTTGGAGAGGCGCGCCCGGTCGAGGTCGACCGAGTAGCTCCCGCCGTCGGTGAGCCGGATCGCGATCGTCCGGGCGAGCCCGTCGAGCTCCTCGCGGACCGCGGGGGTCCGCTCGACCCTGCGGTTGAACCGATCGACCAGGGAGGCGATCGACTCCTCGACGCTCATGCGAGCCGTTCCCGGTCCGGCCGAGGCGGACGGGAGCGCAAAACCCTTGTCGTCGTGCTCCACGAGGAGCGCAGCCAGGCCGGCCGTTCGGCCCCCGGAGCGACGAGCGATCGGACCGCGGCGATCGTGGCGGGATCGCTCGGGTACCCGCTCCCGATCGGGCGTCCGAGCTCGCGCTCGAGCTCGGCGATCCGCCGATCGCGGCGGACCTTCGCGACGATCGAGGCGGCACCCACGACCGGGTACGTCCGGTCCGCGCGATGGCGCGCGATCACCCGTACGCCCACGCCGGCGCGGGCCGCGACGCGGCGGCCGAAGCGACGCTCGTCGACATCGCAGGCGTCGACGTACGCGACGGCGGGGGCGCAGGGCCGGAGCAGCTCGCCGAACGCTCGCGCCTCGAGCTCGTTGAGCTGGCCGAGCGCGACATGGCGGTCGATCTCCGCCGGGTCCAGTTCGACCGAGGACGCCGCTCCGACCTCGACCAGCGCGTCGTACGCACGTTCCCGCGCGCGGGGGCTGAGCTCCTTGGAGTCCCGGGCCCCGAGCGAGCGAAGATCGGCAACGCGCGACGCATCCACCGCGAACGCCCCGACGACGAGCGGGCCGAGCCAGGAGCCCCGGCCGGCCTCGTCCACCCCGACGGTGCGCCGCGGGGAGGGCGCGAGCACGAGCGAGCAACGTTGGAGGCGTTATGACGCCGCGCCCGATTCGGGGCCGATGCCGCTCGAGGGCCTCGCCGTCCCGGTCCTCACCCTCTTTGCCGGCGACGGGTCGATCGATCCGGGCAGGAACGCGGCGTTCGCTCGACGCTTGAGCGAGCGGGGCGTCGACCACCTGTTCCTGCTCGGCTCGATGGGAGAGTTCCCTTCGATCGAACCGCGGGAGCGGGGGCGACTCCTCGAGAGCGTGATCGAGAGCGTGACGGGCCGCACCGATGTCTGGGTCGGCTGCGGGGCCCCCACGACCCGGAGGGCGATCGAGCTGGCCGAGGAGGCGGAGTCCCGCGGCGCGGCCGTGCTCGTCGCCGTCCCTCCGTACTACCTGCACCCTCCGCTCGCCTCGGTCGCCCGGTACTACCGGGAGCTCCGGGCCGCCGTCGGACTCCCCCTGCTCGCCTACGATATCCCGTCCCTCGTCGGCTACTCGCTCCCCGCGGCGCTGCTCCACCAACTGGGGAGCGAGGGGGTCCTCGTGGGCGCCAAGGAGACCGCGGGGGCGTGGGCCCCTGTGGAGGCCCTCCTGACCGGCCGGCCGCCCGGGTTCGGGGTCTTTCCGGGCGACGATGCCCTTGCCTCGCGGGCGATCGGGGCCGGAGCGGCCGGCGCGGTGATGGGGACCGGGAACGTCGCGCCCGCGCTGACGGTCGAGCTGGTCCGGGCCGCGCGCGCGGGCCCGACCCCGCGCACCGCCGAGCTCCAGGGATTGGTCGACGAACTCGCCCGCGTCCTCGCCGCCGGGCCCTTCCCCGCGACCGCGAAGTTCCTGCTCGGCCGGTTCGGGGGCTTCGAGGCGGGGAGCCGCTCGCCGATCGATCCGCTGACCGAGGAGGAGGCTCGCGCGGTGCTCGCCGCGCTCGCGCCGGTCGAGACGCGCCTCGCGGGCTACCTTCGGGGCTGAGCGATGCGGGCGGTCGTCGTACGTCCGCCCGCGCCCGGCGCCACCGTCGAGGAGGTCCCGGCCCCCCTCCTGGGTCCCGACGACGTCCACGTCGCGGTGGTGGAGTGCGGGGTCTGCGGCACCGATCTTGACATCGTCGCCGGGAAGTACGGCCGCGCGCCGGCCGGAGTCCCCTACCTCATCCTGGGTCACGAGAACCTCGGCCGGGTCGTGGAGGTTCCGCCGAGCGCCCCCGGCCTTGCCGCCGGGGACCTCGTGGTCGCGACCGTCCGACGAGGATGCGGCGCGTGCCCGTACTGCCGCGCCGGCCGCTCGGATTTCTGCGCGACCGGCCGGTACACGGAGCGGGGCATCGCCGGGGCCCCGGGGTACTTCGCGCAGGAGTACGGCGAGCGGCCGGAGTTCCTGGTCCGTGTCCCCGCCCCGCTCGCCCCGATCGCGGTCCTGCTCGAACCGTTCAGCGTGGTGGAGAAGGCGATCGCCCAAGGGGAGGCCGTGCGGGGCCGCGTCGCGCGCCCTTCGCCCGACGGGACCGGGGTCGCCGCGAGCGCGCTCGTCGCCGGCACCGGGGCGGTCGGCATGCTCGCGACCCTCGCCCTTCGGTCCCGAGGGTACGCGGTGACGGCGATCGATCGCCACGACGAGTCGACGGTCGCGGCCCGCGTCCTGCGCACCGTCGGGGCCCGGCACACGAACGTCGCCGAGGGACTCGCGGCGCTCGGGGCCGATCGGTTCGACCTCGTGCTCGAGGCGGCCGGCGCCCCGTCGCTCGCGATCGATCTGATCGAGCGCCTCGCACCGAACGGAACGCTCGTGCTGACGGGGATCCCGGACGCGCGGACCCCGCCCCTCTCCGTGCCGGCCGGGGCGCTGCTGCGCGGGCTCGTCCTCGGGAACCGCGCGGTCGTCGGGAGCGTGAACGCGAGCCACGCCGATTTCGAGGCCGGTCTCCGCGACCTCGCCACGTTCGAGTCCCGCTGGCCGGGCGCGGTCGGCGCGCTCCTCACCGCGCGCCGCCCCCTCGCCGAAGCGCCGGCGATCCTGGCCGGCCGTGACGCGGGCTCGATCAAGACGGTGCTCACCGTCGGCACGGGGGCCGGACCGGCGCCTGCGCGCTGAAAGGGTCAAATACCGCGCCTCGGTCCGAACGCCCCTCGGAGGCGGACGTGGGGATCTGGCAGGGCCGATCGCGGCGCAAGCGGACCGGGGGCCGGCTCCGGCTCGCCCGGAAGAAGCGCCGGTTCGAGATCGGCCGGGAACTGCAGACCGCCACGCTCGGCGCCGGGACCGTGAAGAAGTACCGGGTGCGGGGCGCCCGGGTCAAGCTTAGGATCCTCACCGTGCCGACGATCAACGTCTTCGATCCGGCGACCGGCAAGATGCAGTCGGCCCGGATCGTCACCGTCCGCGAGAACCCGGCGAACCCGAACTACGTACAGCGGAACATCATCACGAAGGGCGCGATCCTCGAGACCGACCTCGGGCTCGTCCGCGTCCGTTCCCGGCCGGGGCAGGACGGGGTCCTGAACGGGATCCGGGTCGCGACCCCGTCCGGCTAGGACCGCTCCGGCGGCGGGCGGCATGCCCGAGCACTTCTACGTCTATCCGGCGTACCTCGACCGGGGGCTCTCCCGGGCGGAGGGTCGCCGGGTCCCCGAGGCGGAGGCGATCGGCGACCTCACGGCAGAGGAGATCGCCCGCGCCGCCCAGCGTCTCGGCTACCGGGCCGAGGTCGAGTCGGCGAAGCTCTACCCGCGGCGGGCTTGGACCGGGGCCGGGCGGGTGAAGGTCACGAAGAAGACCGGCACGACCAAGACCGGCTTGCTCCGTCCGCTCGCCCGAGAGATCCGAAAGCTCCGGGGCGAGCCCGCGAAGCCGAGGGGCTGAATGGAGGAGCCTCCGGTCGTCTTCTTCGCCGGCACGGCCGGCGCCGGCAAGACGACGTTCGTCCGGGCGTTCGCGAACTGGCTCCGCGGCGAGGGGCACGACGCGACGATCGTCAACCTCGATCCGGGCGTCGACGACGGGGCGCTCGAGCCCGACGTCGACATCCGCGAGTGGATCCGGCTCGCCGACGTGCAGGACGAGTACGGCCTCGGCCCGAACGGCGCCCAGGTCGCCGCGGCCGACATGATCGCGCTCAAGGTCTTCGAGGTGAAGCAGGCGGTCGCGCTGCACCCGTCCGATTACGTCCTGGTCGACACGCCGGGGCAGATCGAGCTGTTCGCGTTCCGGGAGGCGTCCAAGGCGATCGTCGATGCGCTCGGCGGGGAGCAGAGCGCGATCGCCTTCCTGTTCGATCCAGCGCTCGCGCGCACGCCGACCGGCTTCGTCTCCCTCCTGCTGCTGAGCGCCACCGTCGAGTTCCGCCTCCGCCGACCGATGGTGAACCTGCTCGCGAAGTCCGACACGGTGCCCGCGGAGAAGCTGGCGGAGCTCGCCGCCTGGTCCGACGAGCCCGGCGCGCTCTACGAGGCGGTGACGCGGGACGTGCCGACCCCCGACATCCAGCTCTCCACCGAGATCCTGCGGGGGATCGACACGATGGGCCCGCTCACGGGCCTCCTCCCCACCTCGGCCCAGGCGGCGACGGGGCTCGACACGTTCTACCGTGCCTGCCAGCGGATCTTCGCGGGCGGCGAGGACCTCGAGCCGGCGCAGGCCCCGACCGACCCGTGACGCTCACCCTTCGGTGAAGAACAGGCCCATCCCCGCCGACGCCGCCTCGTCCTCGTCCTTGAGGCGCCGGTAGAGCGCCTCTCGCTCCGTCGTGGGGAGCGCGCTCGCCAGCGGGCCCAGGAGCTCGTCCGCCCGACGGATCCCTTCGGCGGATCCCTCGACGAGCACGTACGTCGCGTCCGCCGGCCCGCCGAACGAGCCGGCGGCCCGCACCTTCTGGCTCTGACGGGAGACGAGGTCGTCGTGCAGGGCCGCGTCGAGCTCGGCCCGCTTCGCGGACGGGACGGAGAGCAAGGTCCACGCCATCGGGCGGGCGACCGGGGTCGGCTTTAAGGGAGTTGCGCCGACCGGCGGTGTACCACCCCCTCCCACCGTCGGAGCCGCGGCTCCCGGGGCGCGCAGAGAGGAGAAGAGGACCCTCGGCGTCCATCTCGCGATGGCGACGCCCGTACCGGGTCCTGAGGCGCTCGTGGTGGGGGTCGCCCACGTCGTCGACCTCGAGGTTCCCCTCCGGGCCACCCTGGGCCGTAGACCGCTCGACGGCGTCGCCGTCGAGCTCGACGTCCAGCGAGCGAACGCCCTCCTCGCCCCGCCCGACGCGCACCGTTCGCGCGCGGGGGTGCCGCTCCTGTTCCGTCTGTGGGGCCTCGTCCAGCGCCGGCTCGGGGCGGCGATCGGGGGCGGCGACGCCGGCCAGGAGATGCGGGTCGCGGCCCGGTTCGCGCAGGAGCGGGGCCTTCCGCTGTTCCTCGTCGACGATCCGATCCAGGTGACGATCGCGACGTTCGTCCGCACGATCCCGTTCCAGGAGCGCGTCGGCCTGCTCGCGGCGGCGGTCGTGGGGCTGTTCCTTCCCGCGCGCGTCGTGGAGGGCGAGGTCGACCGCTACGCGGACCACCCCGAGGAGTTCGCGGCGGAGCTCCGCGCGGCGAGCCCGGCGCTCGCCCACGTGCTGATCGACGTGCGGAACGAGCACATGGCCGATCGGATCGCCGCGCTCGGTCGGAGCGGCGTGCCGCGGATCGCCGTGGTGGTCGGCGACGCGCACCTCCCCGGATTGGCCGCCGCGCTCCGGGCTCGGCAGGTGACGGTCGAGACCGTGCCGTTCCGGGAGCTCCGCCGGGCTACAGCACCGTCACCGTCGAGCGGCTGACCTGGTCGACCGCGCGCTCGAAAGCGGTGGCCAGCGCGGCGACCTCGGACGCGGTGTGCTGGTCGAGCGTCCCCGCGTCGGACCGCTCGGAGACCTCGGGCGCGACGGGGAGGCGGGCGAGGACCGGGACGCCGTACTCCTCGGCGACCCGGCCGACGCGGCTCGGCCCGAACAGGTCGATCCGGGTGCCGCAGTGGGGACAGGGGAGGAACGCCATGTTCTCCACGACCCCGAGCAGGGGGACGTGGAGGTCGCGCGCCATGTTCATCGCCTTCGTCACGATCAGCGCCGCGAGGTCCTGGGGCGTCAGCACGAACACCATCCCGTCGATCGGGATCGTCTGGAAGACGGTGAGCGGGACATCGCTCGTGCCGGGTGGCATGTCGATCAGGAGGTAGTCGAGCGCGCCCCACTGGACCGAGCCGAAGAACTGGGTGATGAGCCGGGTCACGAGCGGCCCGCGCCAAATCACCGGCGTCTGCTCGTCCTCGACCATGAACTGCGAGGAGACCACCCGGAGCCCCTCGTGCGACGCGGCCGGCTCGATCCCCTCGCCTCGATCGACGAGCGGCCCGCGCAGGCCGAGGAGCTTCGGGACCGACGGGCCCGTGATGTCCGCATCGAGGATCCCGACCGAGCGGCCCTGGCGGCGCAGCTCCGAGGCGAGCAGCACCGTCACCGACGATTTCCCGACGCCTCCCTTGCCGCTTCCGACGGCGACGACGTGGCGGATCGCTCCCTTGTCCATGCGGTGGAGAAGCCCGCGCGATCCCCGCGCCGGGGCGCCTCCGCCCGAAGGAGGGTGCGGGGGAGCGGTCGGAGCGGGGCCTCCGCCGCCGGTCGCCACGACGTTTCTACCGGGCGCGCGTATTTAAACGGGTTCACGGTCGGCGGGTCGGACCCTCGATGCCGGTCGGTCGCACCCCCGAGCTCGACGAGCTGTTCCGCCCCCGCTCGGTCGCGGTCGTCGGCGCCTCGAACCGGCCCGGCCACGTCGGCACCAGCCTCTTCCGCAACCTGTTGCAAGCCGGCTTCCAGGGGGTCGTTTACCCGGTCAACCCGACCTGGAAGAGCGTCTCCGGGGTCCGGTGCTACCCCGACGTCGCCTCCCTCCCGGAGGCCCCCGATCTCGGCGTCGTGATCGTGCCCGCGCCCCGCGTCGCGGGCGTGGTACGGGAGCTGGGCGCCCGGGGCGCCCGGGGCGTGATCGTGATCTCGGCCGGGTTCCGAGAGGTCGGGGAGGCAGGGCGGGCTCTCGAGGACGAGGTCGTCCGGGCGGCCGGGGAGTACCGGATGTCCTTGGTCGGTCCGAACTGCTTCGGCGTCTTCAACACGGATCCGGCGGTCGGGCTCAACGCGACGTTCAGCGAGAGCCTCCCGCCCGCGGGGGGGATCGCCTTCGTCTCCCAGAGCGGGGCGCTCGGCGCAGGGATCTTGCAGTACGGCATCGCCGAGCGGATCGGGTTCTCGCGGTTCGTCTCGGTGGGGAACCGGGCGGGCGTCGACGAGAACGACCTGCTCGGTGCGCTCGGGGACGACCCCGCGACGCGCGTCATCCTCCTCTACGTCGAGAGCCTCGCCGACGGCCGCCGGTTCCTCGAGGCCGCCCGCGCGGTGACCGAGCGGACCCCCGTGCTCGTCATCAAGAGCGGTCGGAGCGCCGTCGGCGAGCGGGCCGCGAAGAGCCACACCGGATCCCTCGCCCAATCCGGACGCGACGAGCTGTACGACTGCCTGTTCGAGCAGGCGGGGGTCCAGCGCGTCGAGACGCTCGGGGACCTGTTCCGGTGCGCGAAGATCTTCGCGAAGGGGCTCGACCTCGCGGGCCCCCGGCTCGCCGTGCTGACGAACTCGGGCGGCCCGGGGATCGTAGCGGCCGACGCGGCGTCGCGCCGGGGCCTCGAGCTTCCTCCGCCCGAGCCGACGCTCCAGGCCGAGCTCCGCCCGCGGCTCCCGCCGATCGCGTCGCTCGGGAACCCCGTCGATATGACCGCCGACGCCTCGGCGGACCTGTACCGCTCGACCCTGGCCGCGCTGCTCGCTTCCCCGGGGTACGACGGCGCCCTCGTCATCGCCACCCCGACCGGGACGATGACCGGCGCCGCGGTCGCCGCGGCGATCCTGGCGGCGAAACGGACGAGCGCGAAGCCGGTCGTGGGGTGCATGTTCGGCCTCACCGATCTCTCGAGCGAGGTCGGCACCCTCGAGGACGGCGGGGTGCCGACGTTCACGTTTCCCGAGGAGGCGATCGGGGGGCTGGGCGCGCTCGCACGCTACCGTGCGTGGCGGGCCCGACCGCGGACCAACGTCCGGACGTTCCCGATCGACGGCGCGGCGGCGGACGCCGTGATCGCGCGGGCGCGGGCCGACGGGGTCACCGTGCTCCCGGAATACGCGGCCCGGAGGCTCCTCGAGGCGTACGGCCTGCGGTTCCCGGGGTCGGCCCTGGCCGCGACCCCGGACGAAGCGGTCCGGCAGGCGGACCGGCTGGGATACCCGGTCGTGATGAAGGTCGCCTCGCCCGACATCTCCCATAAGACCGATGTCGGCGGAGTCGCGCTCGGCCTCGCGGACAGCGCGTCGGTCCGTGCGGCGTGGGCGCGCCTGGACGCAGCGGTTCGCTCGGCCGCCCCTGCCGCCCGGCGCGAGGGGTTCGAGATCGAGCGGCAGGTACGAGGCGGCAAGGAGGTGCTGATCGGCCTCCAGCGCGATCCCGGCTTCGGCCCGATCGTCGTCTTCGGGATGGGCGGCATCTACGTCGAGGTGCTGCGGGATGTGACGTTCCGGCTGGCCCCGCTCCGGGAGCTCTCCGCCCGGCACATGATCGAGTCGGTCCGCGGGTTCCCCCTCTTGCGCGGGGTCCGTGGAGAGCCTCCCAGCGATCTCGCGGCGATCGCGGAGGCGATCGAGAGGATCAGCCAGCTCGCCGTCGAGCGGCCGGAGGTCGTCGAGCTCGACGTGAACCCCCTCCTCGTCCAGCCCGAGGGCGAGGGGGTCGTCGCGGTCGACGCGCGGGTCGTGCTCGCACCTCCTTCCAGATCGGGACCGTCCGCTTGATCTCCTCGATCAGGAACCGTGCCGCCCGGAAGGCGGGATCCCGGTGGGCGGAGGCCGCCCCGACCACGACCGCCACGTCGCCCACCCGGACCCGGCCGTACCGGTGCCAGGCGACCGCGCGATCGACGCCGAACCGGCGGTGGGCCTCCCGGAGCAGCTCGGCGAGCCGGGTGCGCGCGGGGATCCGGTCAATCTCGTAGTCGAGCGCGAGCACGCGGCCCTGCGCGCTCCGGTCGGGCCGTACGGTCCCGGCGAAGACGACGATCGCCCCGGGCCGGGCCCGACCCAGATCGCGGGCGGCCCGTTCGGGGGAGAGCCGCCGGCGGACGAGCCGGAGCTCGGGGATCATCCGCCCCCGTACGGAGGGTGGACCGCGAATTCATCCCCCGGACGGATCGTCGTGGCGAGGTCCGCGAGGTAGCGATGGTTGCGCAGGAACCGGCTGGCCGAAAGGGTCGGCCCGAGCCGAGGGTAGGCGGCCGCGAGCTGACGGACGATCTCGGCGGCGCGCAACCCGCCCGACGGCACCGGCCAGGGCAACACCGCGGTCCCGACGAGCTGCCGGGCGGTCGCGAACAACCGGATCCGAACCTCTCCCGCCATGGCGACCCCGGGGCTAGCGGCCCGCGCGGCGGCGCGACGACCCGTACCGATTAATAGCGTCCCCTCCTCGAACTCTACCGTGCAAGAGCTCTCGGTCCGCGTCGGCGGCCAGGCGGGGGACGGGATCGCCTCCGTCGGGGAGGCGATCGCCCGGAGCTTCTCCCGCATGGGCCTGCACGTCTTCGCGCTCAACGCCTACCAGTCGGTGATCCGGGGGGGCCATGTCTGGTTCCAGGCCCGCGCCTCCCCCCGGCGATCGTACTCCCAGGGGGACGCCGCGGACGTCCTCTACGCGCTCGACAAGGCGACGGTCGAGATCCACGCGGCGCAGCTCCGCCCGGGGGCGGTCGTCGTGCACGACCCCGAAAAGTTCGCGGTCGCGCCGTCCGAACTCCCCGCCGGCGTGACCCCGCTCGCCGTCCCGACGCTCGAGATCGCGAGGAAGTACACCAGCCAGTCGATCCTCCAGAACGCGGGCGGGGTCGGCGCGGTCGCCTTCCTTGCCGGGATCCCGCTCGACGTCCTGCACCAGGTCCTCGTCGACTCGTTCGGGAAGAAGAAAGGGGAGGTCGTCGACTGGAACGTCGGGGCGAGCACCGACGGCTACAAGTTCGCGGAGGGCCACGCGAGCCCGAACGCCCGCGTCCTTACCCGCCAGGGGCCGGCGAAGCTCCTCCTGACCGGGAACCAGGCGATCGCCCTCGGGGCGGCCGCCGCCGGGTGCAAGTTCCTCGCCCAGTACCCGATGACGCCGGCGTCGACGATCATGCACTGGATGGCGGCGCACGCCCGGACGCTCGGCGTGGTCGTGAAGCAGGCGGAGGACGAGCTCGCGGCGATCCACATGGCGATCGGGGCATCGTTCGCGGGGGTCCGCTCGATGACCGCGACGAGCGGGGGCGGGTTCTCGCTGATGGTCGAGGCGCTCGGGATGGCCGGGATGACGGAGACGCCGCTCGTGGTCGTGGAGTCCCAGCGGAGCGGTCCGTCGACCGGACTGCCCACCAAGACCGAGCAGGGGGACCTCAACCTGATGCTCGGTGCCGGGCAGGGCGAGTTCCCGCGCGCGATCCTCGCGCCGTCCCATCCGGCGGACGCCTACGCTGCGACGATCGACGCCTTCCGCCTCGCCGAGGACTGGCAGACGCCGATCCTGCTGGCGAGCGATTTTCACCTGTCGGAGAACTTCGCGACCGTCGACCGGGAGGAGCTGCAGGCGCCGCCGCCGCCGACCTCGCTGTTCACCGTCGCTCCGAACGGCGGCGACTACCGACGCTACCAGAACACCCCTTCCGGGGTGTCGCCGCGGGCGATCCCGGGCCAGGCGGGACTGCAGTTCATCGCGGGCTCCGACGAGCACGACGAGCGGGGCCACCTCATCTCCGACGTCAAGGCCGGCATCCCGCTCTGGATCTCCGAGCGGCAGCGGATGATGGACAAGCGGATGCGCAAGTTGGAGGGCCTCGCCGGCGCCGTGCCGGCGCCTGTCCTGGAGGGACCCCCGGACGCCCCGGTAACGTTCGTCACCTGGGGTTCGACGATCGGGGCGGTCCGCGACGCGATCGCCGAGCTCGCCGAGCAGGGACGTCCGGCGAACCTCCTGCGGTTCCCCGCGGTCTATCCCCTCGACGTCGCGCGGGTGCGCCCCCTCCTGGCCGGTGCGCGGCGCACGATCCTGGTCGAGGCGAACTACTCCGGCCAGTTCGGCCGCCTCCTCCGCGCCGAGACGGGGTTCGCGATCGGCGATCGCCTGCTCAAGTACGACGGGGAGCCGTTTTCTCCTCACGAGATCGTTGCCCGGGCCCTGGAGGCGCCCAGCGATGGCCGACAGTAGCGTGCGGAGCCCCGTCGCCGTCCCGGCCGCGACGCTCCCCGTCGTCGGCAAGTCGGAGACGAAGCCGACCTGGTGCCCCGGCTGCGGGGATTTCGGCGTCGTCGCCGCGATCGAGATGGCGCTGAAGCGCCTCGCGATCCCCTCCCACGAGGTCGTCCTCGTCTCGGGGATCGGCTGCTCGTCGAACCTGCCGCACTTCCTCTCCTCGTACGGCTTCCACGGCGTGCACGGCCGCGTCCTTCCGGTCGCCGAGGGGATCCGCTGGGCGAACCACGGGCTCACGGTGATCGGCACCGGCGGGGACGGCGACGGCTTCGGTATCGGGGTCGGCCATTTCGTCCACACGATGCGGCGCAACGTCGACCTCACCTACGTCACGATGGACAACCAGATCTACGGCCTCACGACCGGTCAGGCGAGCCCGACGTCGTCGCTCGGTCACACGACGAAATCGACGCCGACCGGCGTCATCGAGAACCCGATCGACCCGGTCGCGCTCGCGCTGGCGAGCGGTGCGACGTACGTGGCGCGCGGATTCTCGGGCGACGTGAAGCACCTGGTCGATCTCATCGCGAACGGGATCCGCCACAAGGGGTTCGCGTTCGTCGACGTCTTCAGCCCGTGCGTGACGTACAACAAGATCAACACGTTCGACTTCTTCCGCCAGCGCGTCTACAAGCTCGAGAGCGCCGGCCACGACCCGTCGAACCTCGTCCGGGCCTGGGAGCGCGCGCTCGAGTGGGGGGACAAGATCCCGATCGGCCTGTTCTACCGGACCGAGCGCCCCACCTACGAGGAGCTCGAGGAGGTCCTCCACGCGGGCCCCCTCGCGCGCCAGCCGGCGGGCCTCGTCGACCCGGGCCCGATCCTCGACGAGTTCGTCTAGGCGCCCGGTTCCGGGCTAGACGACCCGGAACAGGTAGTCGTTCCCGGCCTGGAACACCGGCACGAACGACCCCGGATCGGCGAGCAGCGGCGCCGGGGAGAACGGAGGCCAGAGGATCGTGTTCGTCCCGGTGACCGCGACGTAGCCGACGTCGAGGCTCGCGAGCGCGCTCCGTCCCGCTCCGTCGAGGGTCCCGTTGGAGAGCTCGCGGACGAGCAGCGCGTAGGAGGCGTTGACGTACGGGAGCCCCGGCTCCATGGGGTAGAGCAGTACGATCGAGGCGGCGTACCCCGGCAGGAACTCGGCCGCGCTCCCGGGGGCGACCAGCACACGGCTGCCCGTCGGAAGGTTCGCCCCGGCGTAGCTCAGCAGGGCGAAATCGTCGGGGGTCACGTGACCGAAGTCCCCGTACAGCTCGGAGAGGACCGGCGCGAGCTGGGTCGGCGTGAGGACGACCCCCGGGACGACGACGACCAGGGCGAGCGCGAGCGGCAGCAGACGCCGGACGGTGTCCGGGGAGCGCTCGATCGACACGACCGTGCGGGCGGGGCGCGACCCGGTCGGTTCGGCGGGTGCCTGCCCCAGGCGCTCGAACGCCCAGAAGAGCGGGACGGCGGCGACCAGGCCGAACACCACGAACAGCGACCCCGAGAGCTCCTGGCCGTTCGTGACGTACGCGAGGGGCCGCACCGGCGACCCCGGGACGCTCGCGGCGGTCAGCAGGGCGAGCAGGCCCACCAGCGCGGCCCCCGCTCCGAGCGCCCAGGCACGGAGCGGGGCGACGGTCCGGTCCCACGGCCCGGACCGTTCGGCGAGGAGCAGCACGGCGACCCCGAGGACGAGGAGCGCGGCGAGCTCGACCCGGAGGACCGGGACCGGGGAGAGTTGGACATCCCCGGTACGGAACAGGAACGGATCGATGCTCCCGAAGAACTGGGCGAGCGAGATCCCCTCCGGCGCCCCCGCGGCGCCCGCCGGAGCGCCGGGGATGAACCCGGGGCTGCGAACGCCGAGCACGAGCGTGTAGAGGGACGGTGAGATCCCGACCAGGGACGACAGGACGGCAACCCCCCAGCGCGCCACCCAGGCGAGGATCCGGCCCCCGAACGAGGGATTCGCCAGCGCCCCCACCACGAGGATCGCGGGCATTAGCCACTCCGCTCCGACGGGGTTGAGCGCCGCCGAGTAGCCGACCAGGACGCCGAAGCCGAGCGCGTCGGTCCAGCGGACCCCGCCGCCGCGGGCCCACGGGCCCATCTGGGCGGCGAGGAGAAGCACGAGGGGCGCGGCGAAGACGAAATCGTTGCTGCCCCCGACCCACGCGCGGGTGCCCGGGCCGAGCCAGGCGAGGGCGAGCGCGAACGCCGCACCGGCCGTCTCCCGACCGAGCAGCCGGCGTCCGAGGGCGTACCCCGCCAACGGCTCCAAGGCGAGGAACAGCGGGGTGATCAATAGCGAGCTGCGCGCGGGGGGCAGGCCGAACGTGAGCTGGGCGGAGGCGATCCACACCGTCGACGCCTGCGGGTAGAGGATCTGCGCGTTCTCGTACGGGCGGAACGAGAGCGGGATCGTCCCGTGGTGCAAGAGGAGCGCGACGTACGTCGTGAGGAGGCTCGAATCGAACGTGTTCCCCGTGCCGACGGAGAGCGCCGGGACCAGCTCCACCCCGAACAGCGCCACCGCCGAGCCGAGCGCGAGCCACGCCCACGGACGGGCGAACGGCTCCGCGAGCTTCCCCACGGCCGACCCGAGCCCGCGGCGGCGCCCGCGGACGGCCCGAACGATCAGCAGGATCCCCGCCACGACGGGGGCGCCGGCGACGACCGCGAGTCCGAACGCCCCTAGGGGGAGGGCGGCGACGAGGTAGAGCACCGCGCCGCCGAGATACAGGTCGAGGAGGGCCCGCTCGATCGGATCAAGGTCCGCCCACCATCCCACGGCCCGCGCCGCATAGCCCCGCACCACCTCCCCCACGAGGAGGATCGCCCCCGCCCAGGCCGGCAGGGCGATCGCCCAGAGGGCGCCCGGAGGGCCGGGGAACGACACACCGGACGACCCGAGCCGAGGTTAATGAACGGTGCGTCGGACGCTCCGGAGGGGCCCTCGGGTCCCTCGGCAGGTTTATGCCCACGGTCCCGCGTTCGGGATGCTCGAGGGAAAGGTCCGGTGCCAGGTTGGTGGCGGAGGGAGGGACGTCTGGTCGTCCCGTTCGGTCTCGTGGTCGCCCTCCTCGCGACGGTCGTTGCGGCCGGCGTCGCACCGAACGCGGGCCTCGGCGTGGCGGCGGCGAACTGCACCTACGGGCAGTGCCCGACCTCGCCCGCGGCGTTCCCGGTCTGGGCCGTGACCACGGCGCTCGCGCTCGTCGTCGTCGCCCTGCTGCTCGCCCTGCTCCTCCTGCGCCGCCGGCGGCGACCGGGCCCACCGGCCGAGCCCGCTTCGCCTCCCGAGGCAGCGGAGTACTCCCAGCCGCCGGACGTCGCGGACGAGCCGACCGAGCCCAACTGAACCTCCGTCGTCCGCCGAGGCAGAGAGCGTTCTCGCCGCGGCTCACGTCTCGGCCGGAGTCGGGGAGCCCGTGCGTCCGTGGGCTGGGGCTAAGACCCCCCGCAACTCCGCTCGGGCGCTGACGTGAGTGCCGTTTCGCTCCCCACCGCGCGCTCCGGCCTCGCCTCGGTCACCCGCGGCACGATCTTCCTCATCGTCGCCACCCTTTGCACGGTCGGCCTCACCTTCGCTGCCCGGGTCCTGATCGTCCGTACGGTCTCTCCCCCCGAGTGGAGCGCCTTCTCCTTCGGGCTCACCCTGTCGCAGGTGCTCGTGTCCGTGGGGGCCCTCGGGCTCCCGCTCGCCGTCGCGCGCAGCCTGCCGTACGCGAGCTCCGACGAAGAGCGGCGGGGGATGGTCCGGGTCGCCCTCTGGGTCGGCGGCGCGGCAGCGGCGGTGGCGGGCGTGGCCCTGTGGCTCCTCGCGCCGACGATCGGAGCGAGCCTCGGCTCGCCCCTGGTCGGCGATGGGCTGCGCTACTTCGCCGTCGCGGTGACCGCCCTCACCGCGGCGAACCTCCTCGCCTCGGTGTTCCAAGGGTACACGAACGTCACCCCGAACGCCGTGTTCCTGCAGATCGCCAACCCCGCGATGTTCTTCGGGTTCCTGGCCTTCGCCCTGCTCGTAACCCCCGGGAAGATCACCTACCTCGTCGCGCTCGGGTCGTACGCCCTGGCCGGGGCGGTGACGCTCGGTGCGCTCGTCGCCTACTCCGTGCCGCGCCTCCCCCGCCACCTTCCCCCGGGTCCGGAGGCCCCCGGCGCCCGCCGCCACCTGCTCGGCCTCGCCGTGCCGCTGTTCATCATGGGCGCGATGACGAGCCTCGCCAACTCGGGCGACACGCTCGTCCTCGGGGTGTTCCGTCCGGGGGAGGTCGGGACGTACGTCGCGTCGCTGACGCTCGCGCGGCTCGTGCTGATCGGGGTGAACTCGGCCGCCTACATCCTGCTCCCGGTCGCCGCGGGCAGCCTCCGCGTGTCGGGCCGCGGCTCCGTGCGCATGATCTACGCCACGATCACGAAGTGGCTCACGACGTTCTCGCTTCCGCTCAGTCTGCTGTTCCTCGTGCTCCCCAGCCGATCCCTCGCGTTCGTCTACGGCCCCACCTACTCGTCGGTCCTCCTCCCGCTCGAGGTGACCGTCCTCGGCGCCTTCGGCGCCACGATCCTCGGCCCGGCCTCGACCGTCCAGGTCGCCCTCGGTCGGACCCGGGAGCTCGTCATCTACGCGGTCGCCTCGGGCGTGGTCGACGTGGTCCTGGCGATCGCGCTCGTCCCGTCGCAGGGGTACCTCGGAGCCGCCATCGCCTGGGCCGCATCGAATCTCCTGTTCGACATCCTCTGCCTCGCCGAGATCGCACGGACGGACCGCATCCATCCGTTCGAGCGGGCGTTCATCGTACCGCTGGCCGTGACCGGGGTCCCGGTCGGGCTCGGGCTCCTCCTCCTCGGCTCCCGCTGCCCGCTGTGGGCCCTGCCCGCGATCGGGCTCGGGATCGCGGTCGCGTTCGTAGCGGTCACGATCGGCACGGGGAGCTACGGGGATGGCGATCGGCTGCTCCTGGAATCCGTGGAAGGGATCCTGGGCCGGCCGCTGCCCTGGGTCCGCCGGATCGTCCGGCGGCGAGCCCCTCGGGTCCCGTAACGCGGCCGAACCGAAGCCCCGTGGGTCGTGGGCTCACGAGCCGGCCGTCTCGCGGCCGTCGATCCGGGATCGAGCCCGAACCGACCGTGCCCCGGCGGAGGCTGGGTCGCTGCGATGCCGGGCACTACGTTCGAACGCGTGAGATATACAACAAAACGCGTGCGGCGCGCTCGGAGGAACAGTACCGGCGCCGGAAATCCCCGAGGGAACCTTTGCCCCGCGCCCGCGGCACGTCCGCGCTCTCGAAAACGGTCGAACGGCCGACCGGGGGCCTCGCCACGCTTACATAGGGCGACCACCATCGGAGGGCAGGGGAAGGGGTCGTAGCCCCGGTTTGCATGCCGCTATCAACTCGGGGGCGACGCATCGTCCCGCTGTCGCTCGGGCTCGCGATGCTCGCGATCGTCATCGCGGCCGGGCTGACTCCGGAGACGGGGGTCGTCAGCGCCTCCACGAACTGCACGTACGGTACCTGCCCCGCGTCCACGCCGTTCCCGGTGTGGGCGGTCGCGACGACGATCGCGGTCGTGCTGCTCGCTCTCCTCCTCGCCCTGCTGCTCCTCCGGCGCCGCCGCCGGCCTCCCGCGGCCCAGGCTCCCCCCGAATGGGAGGGCCCGGCCGGGGCCGGTGCCGGGGCTGCGGCGGGAACTTCGTTCGGTGAGACCGGTGCTGAGGCCCCGGCCTGGCAGGAGCCTCCCTCGTCGCCGCCCGAGGGCGCCACGTCGGCCGGGGAACCCGCCGCGTACGTGGAGGACACCGGGGTAGCGGCTTCCGCCGGCGTCGGCGCGGCCGCTGCGGGCGCGACCCCGCCGGCCGCGGGGGGCGAGGCGGAGCCGGATATCGATTCCCTCATGTCCGAGCTGGACAAGATCAGCGAGGAGATCCTGAAGCGGCCCTCCAAGAAGCCGGCCCAGGACTCCTCCGACGACGAGCCGTCGACCGATGGCTCCAGCTGAGCGTAGCGCGGCGATCGAGGGGTCACGGGACGACCCTCTCCCTTCCGCCGACGTCGACGGGACGGTCGAGGAGCGGCTCCTCGCGGAGCTCCGGGCGGCGGTCGCGCGGGCCCGACCGCCTCCGACGCGCATCGAGGTGGGCGTCGCACTGTCGATCGCGCTCGGTCGCCGTCGAGGGTCGGTGAGCTGCGGGGGGTGCGAGGTCCCGCTCGAGTTCGAGGGGATCCCCGCGGTCACCGAGGCGAAGCTTTCCGTGCCGTTCCGCCTCGTCTTCGGGTCGGGGTCGTCGACCTAGCGGCGCGGGCTCGTGGCGTTCTCCCTGGTCGAGGCCGTCGTCTCCGCCGTCACGACGATCCTCGCGACGCTGGGGCTCCCCGGCCTGTTCGCCCTGATGGTGGTGGAGAGCTTCGGCATCCCTCCGGTGCCGAGCGAAGTGATCCTTCCGTTCTCGGGGTTCCTGATCTCCGAGGGGATCTTCCCGCTCCCGGGAACCTTGGCGGTCGCGCTGGCGGGAGCGCTCGTCGGATCGTACATCGCCTACGCGGTCGGCCGATGGTGGCGCCACCGCATCCTCGGTCTCGGCTTCGGTGCGCTCCGCCTCGAAGAGCGACACCTGGCGCGGATGGACCGGTTCTTCGCCGAGCGGGGCGAGCTCACCGTCGCCCTCGCGCGCTTCGTCCCGGGAGTCCGAGCGTACATCAGCTACCCCGCAGGGGCGGCGCGGATGGGAGCGGGCCGGTTCGGGCTCTACACGCTCGCCGGCTCGATCCCGTTCGTGGCCCTGTGGGTCTGGCTCGGGGTCGAGCTCGGGAGCCACTGGGGGGTGATCGACGCGGACCTGCAGCCGTACAACGACCTGCTCGTCGCGCTCGTCGTCGCCGGGCTCGTCTACGTCGTCCTGCTCGCCGCAGGGACTCTGGCCCCCGGGTGGCCCCCACGTCGGGCACGGGCCGAGCGAGGCGTAGGCACGCCTCCCGCGGTCGACGGGCGACAGGGCGACGATCGTACGGTCGGCGATGCCCCGAGCGTCCCGCGTCCGCCCGACGACTCCTAGGTCCCGGCCTCGACGAGCGGGGTGGCCCCCGGCGCGAACTCCGGGCGGACGACCCGGCCCGAGGGGCGGCCCACGTAGCTGCCCCCTTCCACGATCGGCACCCCGTCGCGCCAGTGCTCGACGGGCCGGATGGCAGTCCACCCCTCGAACGCGGT
>JASHQF010000077.1 GCA_030037695.1 Thermoplasmata archaeon | reverse complement strand
GACCCCGGCCGCCGAAGCGGCGCCGCCCGCCCCCAAGAAGGAGTGAGCCGCGTGGCCAAGGCGAGGATCGGCCTCTACGAGGTCAAGCCCGACGGGTTCACCCGCACGCATCGCTCCTGCCCGAAGTGCGGGGCAGGCACCTTCCTCGCCGAGCACAAAGACCGTCGCTCCTGCGGGCGGTGCGGCTACTCCGAGTCGAAGACGCCCCCGCCCCCGCGGACCAAGCCCGCCAAACCCGGATAACTCGGTCCGGGAACCAGCGTCCGCCCGTTCAGGTCAGACGCGATCGGTCGCCGGGGGGAGCCGGCGCGCGGCATGGCGGAACAGCAGCACGGCGGGGACCGCAGGGATGAGCAGGATCACCCAGAGGAGCAGAGGGTCGGAGATCGTGCTCAGGGCGGCCCCCCCGATCAGGAGCGCGACGATCCAGCCCACTCCCCCTACCGCCTGGAACGCGCCGTTGTACGAGCCGACCTCCTCGGGCGGCGCGAGGTTGGACGGCAGCGTCATCTGGGGGATGGTCACGAGGTTCTCCCCGATCGTGAGCACCGCGACGGCCGCGACGAACACCGCGGTGGCGACGAATCGGTCGAACCCCGCCGCGCCGACCGCAAGGAAGCCGAGCGCGTAGAGCCCGATCCCGGCGATGGCGACCGACGTGTGGCGGCGCCCGACGACCGCCTCGGTCGTCGCGGTCTGGCCGACCACCACGATCAGGCCGTTGAGCGCGAGACCCACCCCGAGGAAGGTGTACGAAACGCCGAGCACGTTGTGCACGAAGACCGGGAAGGTAACGCCCCACTGTCCGATCGCGAGGACGGTGAGCGTCACCGCGAGCAGGAGCTCGAGCGCGATCCGGTCCCTCGCCAACAGGCGAAAGCTGTCGGTGACGGACCGGGTCGGCCGGGGAGGCCCTGCCCCCGCCGCGACGGACGGCGTCGGACGGCGGCTGGACGTGAGCTCGACGTCCCGGGGGGACGGCGCGAGGGTCGCCGCGAGAAAGCCGGCGCCGACCGCGATGATGACGGTCGCGGCGGCCACCGAGCCCGCGAACCCGATCTCTCCGATCAGCACCCCGCCGAGCGAGACCCCGACCGAATAGCCTGCGTTGTAGCCGATGCGGTAGAACGTCATCCCCCGGGTCCGCTCGGATCCCTGGGCGAGGTCTGCGACGTAGGCGATCGCCGCGGGCCCGGCGGTCGTGGTCACGAGGGAGATGGCCAGCGCCGCGCCGATCGCGCCCTCGAGGGAGCGGAGCGAGAAGCTGTAGGCGAGGAAGGCGGTCGCGGTCGCCTCGCCTGCGAGCCCCCAAAGGATGAGCCGCCGTCGACCGAGCCGATCCGTCAGGAGTCCCCCGACATAACCGAACGGCAGGGAGACCGCACCGATGCCGGCGAGCACGGCGGCCTCGTCGAAATAGCTCAAACGAAGCACGTTCACCAAGAATAGCGCGAGAAACGGGAGGTAGAGCGCCGCCCCCAGCGTGCGGATCCCCACGGCGACGCCGAGCAGCCGGACGTTTCGGTCCACGACGAGGCAGGAGATTCGGTCGATAAAGTCCCGGAAGGCTCGTCCACGCCACGAGCGACGCCGAGCGGCATCGTCGTGGATTCGGCCGCGTGAAAGGCCACACGCTTAAGGGAGGCGAAGGCGCTGGCGGGACCGTCCGGAGCTGGGCCCGTAGTATAGCTTGGACATCACGGGGGCCTCCGGAGCCTCAAACCCGGGTTCGAATCCCGGCGGGCCCGTAGCGCCACGGAACCGAGATCGTCCCCGACGCGGACGCGAGTCGAACGGGCCAGCCGCGGCTCGACGCTCCGGCCCTCGCCGTGGAGCGCCCGTTCGCCCCGGCCCGACGGCGGGGACCTCTACGCTCCGTCCGTGGTCACCGGATCGGTCGGGGCCCGACTTCCCGGAACCCCGACCCGTCGAGGGACCGGGGGCACGCGACGCACCGGCGTCCAGCGCGCGCCGTGCCCCGGGCGCCGGGGTCAGGTCGTGATCGTAGCTACGGAAGGTGGGTCGATTTCGCCGTCCCGGAACGGTCGACCGCGACGCGGTCCCAGGTCCACGACTCGATTCCCGAGACCGCCTCAAAGCCGAGACGCTCTAGGATCGGCCGGCTCGTGGTATCGACCGCTTCCGTGAACACCGCGCGCGCGCCGCGGGCCCGCGACCATTCGAGGCGGGTGCGCACGAGCTCTCGGTAGATCCCTCGACGTTGGAACGTCGGCGCGGTCCCTCCCCCGAACAGTCCCGCAAGTGCCTGCCCCGTTTCGTGTTCCGCTCGGCCGATCGACGCCGGAGTACCGTTCACGTATGCGAGGAAGAGGGCGATGCGGGGATCGACGGGGCGCTTCGGGGCCGGTGCGCTCGAGGGCTTCGGTCCTCCGCCGAAGGCGGCACGGTCGACCGAAGCGTAGTCTCGGAACTGGTCGTCGTCCCGGACCTGCTCCACGCGCAGATCGTCGGGCGCCGAGGTGTCCGGCACTCCCCGGGCGAGGTCGTACAGCAGAAGGGTTTCGTGCGGGCGGGGGTGCAGACCCGCGTCGGCGAGTGCGCTCGACAGATCGGGACGAGCGTCGTGAGAGTACAATTTCCAGACGAGGCTTCTCGAGTAGCTCTGCGCCCGTACCTTCTCCTGCTCGATCGCCCCCGGAAGGTCCACGGGGTCGATGGGGGACCAGAGGACGAACGACCTCGATGCCACCACCAGCCGCGTAAGGTTCGGCGTCTTCTCGACCGTGTACGTCCCGAGCGCGGGCGGGTCCTGCCGCCGCTCCCGATCGAAGCGGGCCAGCATCTCCCGGGTGTCCATCGGCCCCGACGCTCAGGTCCGTGGCGGCGCATAACGCTCGCCGCCCATCGGGGATTGGCCGCACGGCGGGTGGTTCGCGCACGGCGCGGAAGGCTACATGGGCCGGCGTCGAGCGCACGGCGGTCGGCGCATTCCCCCGAGCGGATCCCGGGCACCGCGGAGCCCGCGGCCCCACGGCGGAGGATCGGCCCGCCGGGAGAGAGCCGGACCGCGGGGGACCCGTCGCGCCCGGGACCGCGATGCGTTGCTCGCGAGCACCTCGGCCCGTCGCTCGACCGCGACCACCGGCGCCGGTGGGCACGCCTCGACCGGCGCTCGGCACGCGCGCCGTCCTCTCCTCGCGTCCGCGGCTCGCGCGGCGGGCGGCTCTTCCCGTCTCTCCGCCGACCCGCGTCGGCGGCTCACCGCGGATCGGCCGGGACCTCTCGGGCCGCTCGGCCGAGCTTATCCAGGCAGTTCTCCCAGCCCGGCACGAGCCGCTCGTACACGTGGGGGGCTCCCCGTCGGAGCTCCGCCAACCGCTCGTGGACCACCACGATCTGCGTCTGGCCGTCGCCCCACGGCCGGAGCTGGACCGTGACGAGCGTATCGAAATACTCTCCCTTCTCCGGTTCCGTGCCGACGAACGCCCAACGGTAGACGAGCTCGCGGGGGGGATCGATCTTGACGAAGCGCCCTTCGAACTTCCCGGTGCTCACGCCGTGGCGCGAATGCCACACCTCGACGCGTCCGTCGACGCGAGGGTCCACCTCGATCCGGTCGATATCGAGATCGTCCGGGGCGATCCACTGCCGCATCAGGTCGGGATCGAGAAACGCCCGGAAGACGCGGTCGGGAGGGGCCCGAAGGGTCCGCTCGATCTGGATCCCTACGTCGGCCTCGTAGGGTCGGTTCATCGCTTCCTCCGCGGCCTCGAAGGGGGGTCCCGCCGGAGGGCCTCGTCCATCCGGCTCAGCCCCTCCTGCCAGAACCGCGCGTAGTAGGAAAGCCATTCGGACGCCGGCCGGAGCGACCCCCCCCGGATCGAGTACAGATGGCGCCGACCCGCGGTCCGCAGGGTGACCACGCCCGAGTCTCGGAGGATGCGCAGCTGTTTCGAGACGGAGGGCTGGGACATGCGGGTGCGGTCGACGAGATCGTTGACGGAGCGCTCCCCGTCCCGGAGGGCCTCGAGGAGCTGCCTGCGCGACGGCTCCGCCAGTAGCTGAAAGACGTCGGCCATGGTTGACGAATGTCCAAAGGGATATATGTCCACTCTCGTATACGATGTCGACCTCCAGGACCGCGCGGGGCCCGAGGGGATCGGGGCAAACGGGGGACGAAACGATGCGGAAGATCACGGCGAACGTGTACATGACGCTGGACGGCCGCGGCGAGTTCCCGAAGTATCCGGGGTGGGATCGCCCCTCGAAGAAGGTCAATGCGCTGTTCCGTCACATGTGGTACGATCGCTTCGACGACGTCACGACGGTCGTCATGGGCCGACGGTCGTTCCTCGGTCACCAGCGGACGTGGAGCGAGAAGGCGCGCAAGCCGGGCGAGGCGAAATGGCTCCTCGCCTACCGACAGTACCTCGACCGCGTGGAGAAGGTCTGCCTCTCCCACCGACTCAAGGCCACCGACTGGGAGAATTCGAGGATCCTGCACGGCGACCTCGGCCGGATCCTGGCGAAATTGCGGCGCGAGAAGGGCGGGAACATCATGCTGGAAGGGGGTCCCGCGGTGGTCCGCGAATGCCTCCGCCG
>JASHQF010000076.1 GCA_030037695.1 Thermoplasmata archaeon | reverse complement strand
GGGGCCGAGAGCCGGATCGTCCCGAACACCTCGCCGCTCGAGGCGCTCGACGCGGACGGGATCGTCCTCTCGGGCGGGGCGCTCAGCCTCGAGGGTTCGGCCGAGCCGCTCGGCCGCGTCGACGAATGGATCGACCGCGCGGGCGTCCCGGTCCTCGGGATCTGCGTCGGCCACCAGTTCCTGGCGCGTCACTTCGGCGGCCGGGTCGAGCACGGCGGCGCCGAGTTCGGCTCGGTCGAGCTCGCGGTCGATCGGGCCGACCACCCGCTGTTCCGGGGGCTCCCGCCCCGCCTCAAGGTCTGGGCGAGCCACAGCGACCAGGTCGCGGCCGCGCCACCGGGGTGGGAGGTCCTCGCCCACTCCGAGTCGTGCCGGGTCGAGGCGATGGCGGCACCGGGCCGGGTCCTGTGGGGAGTCCAGTTCCACCCCGAGGTCGAGCACACCGAGAACGGCCGGGAGCTGTTCCGCCGCTTCCTGGACGCCTGCCACCGCTAGGCCGACGCCGGGCGCGCCACCGGGGAAATATAGGTCCCGCCGCTCGGCGCCGGCGGATTCGATGCCGCGCGTGCGCAAGGCCTCGGGCGTCCGCGAACAGGACCTCCTCGCCCGGGCGAAGGCGCTGCGCCAGAGCGTCGACGGTCTGCTCCCCCGCAGGACCGCCGAGTGCCCGCCCGAACGGTTCGATCGGCTCCGGGAGGAGCTCGAGGAGGTCCGGACGGCGGCCGACGACGCGAGACGGCTGGACCGGCTCGCCCGCTGGGGGGAGCCGCTCCCGAAGGCGTTCGCGGGCCTGCTCAAGTTCGCGCTCGAACCGACGAACCCGCTCGTGGCCACGTTCCCGATCCCGGGGGGCGAGGCGTCGTTCGCCCCGCTCGCGCGCACGGACCGGGAGGCGGAGGTGGCGGTGCAGCAGTCCGACCAACCCGACCGCCTGATGCTCGGGTACCTCGCCTGGACCCGCCGGGGGTTCCACTTCTTCGCGACCCGCAAGGTCCTCTGGTGCACGGGGCTCGACCCCGCGCCCCCGCCCGAATTCCTCGCCGAGCGCCTCGCGGAGCTCCCGTACCGCCTGGCCGAATCGGGCGGGCAGCGCCGGCACCTCTGCCCCCATCTCGCCGCCGGCGAGGCCCGGCCGTACCTCGAGGTCGGCTGGCTCGGCGCCGACCGGACGTTCGCCGTCTGCCGTCGGTGCACGAAGGACGACCGCCATCTCCTCTCGAGCCTGTCGGAAGGGGCGGCGGTCCCCGACCCGACCGCGGAGTTCCCCGTCTCGGTCGCCCTCAACGTGCGGTGCTCCGCGGGGGAGGAGTGCGTGCACGGCGAGCTCCCCGAGCTGCCGAAGGCGCTCGCTCGGGGCTACGAGCTCGGTCGCCTCTCCGACCAGCAGCTCCTCGACCTCTACGCGGACGAGGTCCGGCCCCGGATCGAGCGGACCCGTCGGACGACGCTCGTGGCGGGCGGGGTCTGCTACCAGGGGAACCTCTCCCAGTTCCTCGACGCGCTGCATCCGACGGCGATCGAGCGCCGCGCGCTCGAGGAGGTCCTGGGCTCGGTCGACGGCTACTTCGAGGTCGAGGAGCCGACGGCGAGCCGCGCGCTCGAGAAGCTCTGGGGCCGGCACGCCGAGGAGATCGTGCGGGCGATCGTCCGGGACCCCGACGAGGCCCGCCGTCTCGTCGACGAGGCGCGCGGGGCTCCGGGCCGGATCGCCGAGATCCTGAAGCGGGCCCAGCGCCGCAGCGACCAGAAGGAGGTGCTCGAGGCCCTGCCCCGGTACGATCGCCTCGTCCGGGAGGCCGCGTGGGTCGACCGGGTCGCCCGGGAGCACCGGACCGGCGGCGATGCGAGCGCCGAGCGGACGATCGTCCAGGGGATCCCGCGGGAGGGGAAGGAACGGGGGCTCGCCTACGGTCTCCTGGTCGCGCTCGGTCGGGCGGCCCCCCACGCCTGGCAGTTCTCCGGTACCGAGAAGGAGTTCGGCGAGGCGCTCGCGCCGAGGGCCCGGGCGTTGCTCGACGCCCCCGCGCCCGACTACGACCGGGCCCTGGGCGAGCTCCTCCGGGCCGCGGGGGTCGTCGACTGGGGAGCCCTCGCCCCGGCCGCGCCGACGGACGAGTAGGCAGAAATAGCGGGAGCGACGGTACGTTTCTCGACCCTCCGGGACGCCGGGCCTCGGAGACGGTCCAGGTCCCGTCGGTGAACGCTGCACCCAAAAGGGAATCCTCCGCGATCGTCGTGGCCGGCGACGAGGAGATCCGGGTCCTCCTCCGGGGCCTCCTGCGCCTGCATCACGTCCGGATCGAGGGCGAGGCTGAGGGCGCGAGCCAGGCCCTCGAGCTGGTCCGCGAGACCCGGCCGAGCCTGCTGGTGATCGACGTCCACCTCGCCGAGGGGAGCTCGGGCACGCTGATCGCCGAGGCGAAGGCGGCGGTCCCGACGCTCCGGACGGTGCTCGTCGCCCCCGCCTCCCGTCCCCCCGCGCCGTCGATGTCGGGCCCGGCCCCGGACGCGGTGCTCCTGCGGCCGTTCCGGATCCGGCAGTTCGTCGACGCCCTCGGCGCGCCGGCCGCCTCCGACCCCGCCTAGCGACGGAACCGTTCGAGCGCCGCGGCCTCCTCGAAGTGGAGCTCGGGCGCCGTCACGACCAGGGCGTGCATCGGCGGGCCGAAGTCGACGTCGAGGAGCGCGCGGAACGTCCCGAAGAACCCGGCCGCGTCGTCCCGTCCGACGCGCGCGGCGACGGCGACGAGCGTCTCGTCCGGGACGACCTCCCCACCCGGGTCGAGGCGCCTCACGCCGGCGAGCGCCTCCCCCGCCGCGAGGTACCGCCCCTCGTCCGGCCGTAGGTCGAGCAGGACCAGGGTGTGGAGGCCCCGGGCGCGGTTCTCCGCGATCCGGTCGAGCGGGGAGCGGGGCGCGAACGACGCCGAGGGGAGCGGGAGCGAGACGACGCGGCCGAACCGGTACGGCATCAGGCCGAGGAACCCCGGGACCGCCGTGAGGGCGCTCGCGCCGGGGAGGTACTGCCAGGCGTGCCCCGCCCGTTCCGCCGCGAGGCGGAGGGCAACGTGGGTCGTCGCCGCGAACGGGTCCCCGACGACGAGGAGCGCGACGCGCGACGATCGGTCGAGGGCGGCGAGCACCGGGGCCTCGCTCTCGAGATCGGCCCGGCCGAGCCGTACGATCGGCCGACCGAGCTCGGCCGCGAGCCGCTCGAACGTTCCGGCGGGGGCGGCGGCGGTGTACTCCTCGCAGAACAGCTCGGCGCCGCGGAGGAGGTCGAGCGCCCGGCGCGAGAGCCCCCGCTCGTCGCCGAGCCCGAGCCCGACGAACCAGAGCTCGCCCACCGGCGGCCCCCTACTGATGGAGCGCGAGCACCGGGCACGGCGCGGCCCGGAACAACGACTCCAAGAACCGTCGGGTGATCAGCGGCCCCCCCGCGAGGTGGTCGGACTCCTCGCCCACGAGGAGCAGCCCGTACCGCTCTCGGGCGGCGGCCTGCACGAGCAGCTCGGCGAGGCGCTGGCGGCGGCCGACGAACGCCCCCGGTCGGAGCGAGCGCTTGCGGACGAGAGGGACCCCGCGCGCGGTCAGCTCCTCGCCCTCCGGGCCGGCGCCGTCCTCCGACGCGGCCCCGAGGGCGAGCGCGAGGACGGGGATCCCGCCCGCCCGGACCGAGATCTCCTCCGCGAGCGCCATCGTCGCCGCCGACGGCTCGGGGCGGAACGTCGGCACGAGGATCCGCGGCACCTTGCCGGCGGCGAGGGCGAGCCGGTTCAGCACGAGCACCGGGGAGCGGGCGTGGTGGAGGAGGTCGCTCGCCGTGTGGCCCACGAACGGGTTGCGGCTGCGCCGGTCGCCCCGCAGGGTGAGCAGGATCGCGTCGACCCCGTGGGTCGCGGCGCTCTCGAGGATCTCCCCCGGCACGTCGGCCGCGGCGCGGACCTCGGGCTCGACCTTCACGTCCAGGGCGGCGCCGGCCTCGTGCGCCGGGACGACCAGGTGGACGGAGGCGCGCCACGCGTGCGTCACCTCCGGCAGGGTCGTCGCGGGGATGACGTGCAGGACCCGGATCTCGCCGCCCGCGTCGAGGACGCCGGCCGCGTACCGGACGAGCGGCTCGACCTCGGCCGGGGTCTGGACGGGGACGAGGATCTTGCGGTACACGGCTCACCTCGCGATGATCGGCAGGAGGTCGAGGTCGAGGGGCAGGACGTCCACGTACGGCACCCCGAGGTCGGGGATCGGGGGGTTCGTGATGTGGGCGTTCACGAGGTCGAGGAGGCAGGTCACCAGCACGTTCGTGCCGAACGCACGCTGGCAGTTACCCTGCACGGTCGAGTTGTTGACGGCCGCCGCGATCCGGGGGATCTGGACCGTGACGGCCGGAACGACCAGGTCCGGGTCCGTCGACGAAGCGGACGGGGCGATCCACCAGAGCGGGAGGGTGGTGTTGGCGCTCAGGTTGCCGTCGAGCCGTAAGTAGGCGATCGTCTCGTTGAGCAGGGCGAGGAGCGCCGGGTCTGTCGGCCCGGGATCGGTGCCGATCCCGAGCGTCGTCACGTAGTCGGTGAGCGACGGGCGCTCCCAGAACAGGTACGGCGCGTCGGTGTTCTGCGCCACGAGCCCCGAGCCCGCCACGGTCCCGTTGGGGTAGTACAGGAGCGAGCCGTTCGCCGCGGACGGATCGACGAGCTCCGCGAGGCCGGTGACGACCAGGGGGTAGACGACCCCCGTGCCGAGAAGGAGGACGGCGATCAGGGCCGCGGTCGCGCGGAGGTGGCCGAGCGGCGTGTGCGCGGGCGGCGGGGGCGCGCGGTTCGGCGACCCCGCGTCCGCCGCGCTCACAGGCCTCCGAGGGGCAGGACGTGGCCCACGACGACCCCCACGTGGGCGAACGCCGGGACGGCGACGAGCCAGACGAGGAGGACGTACAGGAGCTTGATCCCGACGAACGCGCTGACGAGCCCTCCGATCCCGTAGTACAGGAGGTTGCGTCGCAGGAGATCGATCGCGCTCCGGGGACGGAACGGGACCCCGATCAGCGCGAGCGGGATCAGGATCGGGATGATCAGGCCGTTGAACAGGAGCGCGGCGAGGACGGCGAGGTGCGGGTCGGTGAACCCGAGGAGGTTCATGAGGGCGATCCCGGGCAGCGGCACCGCGTTGGTCGCGAGGAACATCGCCGGGAGGATCGCGAAGTACTTCGCGACGTCGTTCGTGATCGAGAACGTCGTGAGCGCCCCCCGCGTGATCAGGAGCTGCTTACCGATCGAGACGACCTCGATCAGCTTCGTCGGGTCGTTGTCGAGATCGACCATGTTCCCGGCCTCCTTCGCGGCCCCCGTGCCGCTGTTCATGGCGAGCCCCACGTCGGCCCGGGCGAGCGCCGGCGCGTCGTTCGTGCCGTCCCCGGTCATGGCGACCAGGCGCCCGAGCGATTTCTCCCGGTCGACCAAGAGCAGTTTGCTCTCGGGCTTCGCCTCGGCGACGAACTCGTCGACGCCGCTCTCGCGCGCGATCGCGGCCGCGGTGAGCCGGTTGTCGCCGGTGCACATGATCGTGCGGATCCCCATCGTGCGGAGCTCGCGGATCCGGTCCCGGATGCCGGGCTTCACCACGTCCTTCAGCAGCACGAGGCCGAGCGCGCGGTGCTGGGCGGAGAAGACGAGCGGCGTCATCCCCTCCTGGGAGGCCGCCGCCGCGGCCTGGCGGAGCTCGGGCGGGATCGCGACGCCGCCCTGCCGCTCCATCGCCGGCAGGGAGCCCTTGAACAGCTCGGTCCCGTCCGGCAGCGTGATCCCGCTCATCTGGCGCTCGGCCGTGAACGGGAGGACCTTGAACTGACCGGGCTCGAGCCGGCGCGTCGGCGCGTTGCGGCGCGCCGCGAGCCGGGCGATCGATCGACCCTCCGGGGTGTTGTCGAGCGTCGAGGAGAGGAGCGCCGCCTCGAGGAGCTCGGTCTCGGGCACGCCCGGCGCCGCGACGAACTGCACGGCGAGGCGGTTGCCCACGGTGATCGTCCCGGTCTTGTCCAGGATGAGGACGTCGAGGTCGCCGGCCGCCTCGACCGCCCGCCCGGATTTCGTGATGACGTTGGCGCGGGCGGTCCGGGTGATCCCCGAGATCCCGATCGCGGGGAGGAGCGCCCCGATCGTCGTCGGCATGAGGCAGACGAACAGGGCGACGATCGTGGCGAGGTCGACCAGGAGGTAGCCGGTCGAGTCCGCGAGGAAGACGAACGTCACGACGACGGTGAGGAGCGTGATCGTGAGCGCGGAGAGGAGGACGACCAGCGCGAGCTCGTTCGGCGTCGCCTCCCGGCTCTGGCCCTCCACGACGCGGATGAGCCGGTCGAGGAACGTGTCGCCGGGGGCGGCGATCACCCGGACCCGGGCGGTCCCCTGGACGACCAGGGTCCCCCCGAGGACGCTCGTCCGATCCCCGCCGGCCTCGCGCGTCACCGGCGAGGATTCGCCGGTCATCATCGACTCGTCGATCAGCACGGCGCCGTCGATGACGTCGCCGTCCATCGGGACGGGCTCCCCCGGCCGGATCTCGATCTGGTCGCCGATGTGCAACAGATCCGCGGGGCCCCAGGCGGCCGTTCCGTCCGGTAGGATCTGCCGCGCGCGGATCCCGCTCCGGATCTCGCGCAGGGCCTCGGCCCGGGCTCGGCCCTGGGCCTCGGCGATTGCGGTCGAGACGTTCGCGAACCAGAGCGTGAAGAACAGGATCAGGGTGATCCAGAGGTAGTAGGGGGCCGAGTACGTTCGTGCGATGTCCGGGAACGCCCGCGGGTAGAGCGTGAAGGCGAGCACGAGGAAGAACAGCACGTAGAGCGCGAACATCACCGGCTGGCGCAGCTGCCGCCGGGGATCGAACATGCGGAACGAGTCGACGAGGATCCGGAGGACCGACGTGTGGGGGACCCGACGGACGGGGACCCGGGCGCCGGGCTCGGGAGCGGCCACCTAGACCCCTCCGACGATCTGCGACAGCGGCCCGAGGGCGATCACGGGCAGGAACAGGAGCGTCGTGACGACGATCAGGAAGAGCGTGATGTAGATCGTGAACGTCGCGCTCGCGGTCTTCAGGGTCCCGGGCCCGGGCGGCAGGAACCCCTGCTCGGAGAACATCCCCGCGACCGCGAGCATCGCGAGGATCGGCACGTACCGGCCGACCAGCATGACGATCCCCCCGGCGATGTTGAAGAACGGCGTCGTGTCGTTGAAGTTCGCCGCGGCGAGGGCGCTGCCGTTGTTCGCCGACTCCGAGGTGAACTCGTAGAGGACCGACGTGAACGTGTGCGCCGAGGCGGGGAGGGTCCCCGAGCTCACCGTCACGAACCCTCCCGCGACCGCGACGACCGTCGGGATCAGGACCGCCGCAGGATGCGCGAGGAGGGCGAGCGCGGCCCACTTGACCTGGCCCGTGCCGATCTTCTTCCCCAGGTACTCCGGGGTCCGCCCGACCATGAGCCCCCCCACGAAGATGCCGAGGATCGCGAACAGCAGCAGGGTCCCGAAGCCGGTCCCCTCCCCGCCCGGCGTGGACTGGGTGAACATCCCGAACATCAGGACGAGCTGGCCGACCGGCGAGAGCGCGCCGATCTGCATGTTGTTCGCCCCGACGTTGGAGTAGACGCTCACCACCTGGAACAACGAGCCGTCGGCGAGCCCGAACCGGGTCTCCTGGCCGACGGGGTAGCCGTTGGTCGACGCGCCGACCCCCGAGAGGCCGGCGAGCGCCGGGTTCGCCACCGCCTGCGCCGCGACGAACACGCCGAACGCGATCAGGAAGACGATCAGGATCGTGCCGAGGAACGGCCACGCCTCCCCGCGCTTGCGCACGATCTGGCCGAAGGCGAACGGCGTGGAGAACGGGATCAACATCATCACGAACGTCTCGAACAGATCGGAGACCGCGGACGGGTTCGCGAGGGGGGAGGCCGCGTTCGCCGAGTAGAACCCGCCCCCGTTGGTCCCGAACAGGCTGATCGACGTGAACGACGCGACCGGGCCGAGCTCGATCGTCTGGGTCCCCCCGGTGAGGGGGTGCGCGATCACGACGTTCCGGAGGGTCTCGGGGACGCCGAGGGCGACCAGGATGAGGGCGAAGACGAACGAGAGCGGCAGGAGCAGCCGAGTCACCGAGCGGACGAGGTCGACGTAGAAGTTCCCGAGCGTCCCGTCCTTGCGGACGAGGCCCCGGATCATCGCCGCCACGACCGCGAGCCCCGTCGCCGCCGAGGCGAAGAGGGCGAGCGGCCAGGCGAAGACGAGCGCACCGAGGCTCAGCTGGCTCTCGTTGGTGAAGTGGGTGAAGTCGGTGTTCGTCGTGAAGCTCGCGGCCGAGTGGAACGCGAGGTCCCAGCGCATGCCGGGGGCCCCCGTGGCGTCGAGCGGCAGGCCGTTCTGGAACAGGAAGAACAGGAACAGGAAGACGAGGACCCCGCCGTTCACCCAGAGGACGGCGAAGAGGTACTCCCGGGCGCGCATCGACTTCTGGGGGGAGGTCCCCAGGAGCCGGTAGATCGCCGACTCGATCGGGATCAGGATCGTGTCCCCGGTCGTGGGGCGGTTGAGGTAGATCTTGCCGAGGTACGCCCCGAACCAGGGGGCGAGGCAGAGGACGAGGGCGATCAGGACGATGACGTCCCAGAACGGGGCGAGGTCCATCATGGCCCGGGGGCCCTCAGAACCGCTCGGGGTGGATCATCGAGTAGGCGAGGTAGATCGTGAGCGCGATCGAGACGATGGTGAGCACCGTCAACCCGAGGTTCTCGGTGACCCACGTCAGGGACCCCATCGAGCGCGGGGCGTTCGACCCGGAAGTGCGTATTTAATCAGTTCACCCGGGGCGGGTGCGCCCCGTCCAGCCGCGAGGTTTATACGCGGCGTTCGGCGGGATTCTCCCCTTCCGAGGCGGCCTCCGGGGCGTCGCTCGGGCGCCGCGTCGCCCGTCCGGCCGCCGAGAGGCGCCGGACGATCGAGCGCATCGCGCGCTCCCGGCGGACCTCGGCGACCTGGTAACGGACGTCCCGGGTCTCTCGGGTGAGCAGGACCGTCACCCTCCCGAGCGACGTCCGTCCCGTCCGCCCGCGCCGCTGGATCGCCCGGATCTCGCTCGGGACCGACTCGAAGAACACCACCCGGTCGACGTCCGGGACGTCGAGCCCCTCCTCCGCGACGCTGCTCGCGACGAGGATCGGGAACCGCCCGTCCCGGAACGCGCGGAGCACCTCGCCTTGCTCCTTCTGGCTCATCCCGGGGTCGTCCGCGTCGCGCGTGGCCTGGCCGACGAAACGCCCGACCGTCCATCCGTCGGCCTCCAGCGCCGCCTGGATCGTCTGGATCGTGTCACGATACTGGGCGAAGACGAGGATCCGACGGGGCCGCTCGGACGGCGGGTCGAGCGTCTCACGGACGAGCGCGCGCAGCGCGTCCAGCTTCGGATGCGACGGCGCGACGCTGGACCGGAGCGTCTGGGCGGCGATCTCCCGACCCTGCACCACCTCGGGGAGCTTGAGGAACGCCGCGTCCCCCCGGCTCGCCTTCGGCTTCGCCGCGACCCGGTCGAGGTACTGGACGAACGGCTGGAGCCCCTGGGTCTCGAGGCGCTCGAGCGCGTGGTGCAAGTGGAGGAGCACGAGCTGGTGGAACAGGGGACCGAACCGCCGGACCATCGGGCCCGGACGAGCGAAGATCTCGGCGCGGAGCGCGATCAGGTCCTTGACCGAGAGCGAGGCGATCGGTTTCTTGCGTAGGTACCCCATCTTCTGGAGCTTGCGCGCCGTCGCGCGC
>JASHQF010000075.1 GCA_030037695.1 Thermoplasmata archaeon | reverse complement strand
GGGACGCGGAGACGGCGCACCCGTCCGAACTTCCCCAACGCTGGCCTGCGGGGGAGGGCCGCCGGCTGCAAGCTCCGAGTGCCGGCGGCCTTGGTCCCCGGCTCGACGCGGGATCTGCGATCGTCCGGGTTCCAGGCACGGTGACGGGTCCGGGTTGCCCTGAACCCTTCGGACAATCCGTGAAGAACTCCGCCAGGACTCTCACGAAGAACCGGGGAACCCGCTGACGAGCCTCCCGTCGCGGATCAAGGTCGTACCATCGACGTCGAGGGTAGCGCTGCGAACCGTGCTCTGGAACAACCCGAAGAAGCCCACCGCGCCCTCAACGAGCCGGTCCTGTCCGAACCCGTTGCGCAGGGCTGGGTTCAAGCCGACAGCCACGGCACCAAGGGTGCGTCGCTCCTTCGCAGTGTCTCTCACGAGACGATTGAGCCAGCGTTGGTCTCCGTCGCTCTCCCAATGCCGGAGCCTTCCCTTGCTGAACTCCAACTTCAGATCGGCGATGGCCCCGAGCCGAGGGACGGGGGCGAAGAGTCTTACCGTGCCATCGAGCGAGGAGGGGACGATCCCTCGGGCGTAGTACCCGGGGGGCACGTTTGTCATGTTGCCCCCCCTGGTCAGATCGTCGTTGCCCACGATCCCATCCTCGAGAGCCTCCTCGCTGCCCAGCTCGAAGCGGAGAATGTCCCCGCCGGACATCAACGCCACCTTCGCGCGGGCCCTCATGCGCCGGGAGAGGGCCAATCCCGTCCGGCGGACCCGCCGGAGGTCGACCATGGCCGCCGTCCACTGATGCTCGATGATCTGTCGCACCGGCTTCCGCAGGATCTCGGCGAGCTCGGGTCCCACGTACCCGAAGAGCATGCGGGCTCCGCGCAGTCTTGCCTTCTTCGCGGCTCCGTACCACGAGGAGTTGTACGCGGTGGCGGCGGTGACCTCGCCGGGCGACAACCTTGGGGAGCCTCCTAGGAGGGGGCCCGGAAGGAAGACGTAGGCGTCAGTCTTGGAAAGCAGAGCGTGTTCGTGTTCGCCCATCCTCCCGGAGGATCCCTTGGGGCTCGCCCGCAGCCCTTCCACAAAGGCGTCCTCGTGCTCGAGAAGCAAAACCGGGGTTGCGCCGAGGCGGCGGGCTTGCACGGAGGTCCTCTGCGCAAACGCAAGACCTGTGTCCCAGGTCTCGATCGTGACGTTCTCCCGAGCCTGTACGTGCAACGACTCCATCAAGACCCGCCGGGCCACCCGATCCGCGAGAGAGAGGGCCATGGCACGACCCGGACAGCCCGTTGAGGCTTAGCCGTATGTCGAAGGCGGTGGCGACTCGGCTCCGGCGCCTCCCGGCCAGGATCATCGACCGGGCACCGCTCTTGCGTGATCCCCCGGCGGGACGTCCGAAGTAGGCGCTGCCCCCGGTGTGGTCGATCGACTTGGTCAGTCGTGAATCATTCAAGGCCGGTCCGAAAGGTTCGGCCCTACCGAGGGGGGTTGATTCACGGAGCCCCCGGGTTCCAGATTTTCTTATATAGAAGGGCAATCTTGCCACAACGGGTGGCGTAGATGCTTCAGGGCACACCGATCCTCGTCCTCAAGGAAGGGACCGAACGCGAACGCGGCAAGGGAGCGACCACGAACAACATCGCGGCAGCCCGTGCCGTGGCCGACGCGGTCCGCACGACCCTCGGTCCGCGCGGCATGGACAAGATGCTCGTGGACTCGATGGGCGACATCACGATCACCAACGACGGCGTGACGATCCTGAAGGAGGTCGACGTCGAGCACCCGGCCGCCAAGATGCTGGTCGAGGTCGCGAAGACCCAGGACCAGCAGTGCGGGGACGGGACGACCACGGCGGTCGTCCTCGCCGGCGAGCTGCTGAAGCGCTCGGAGTACCTCCTCGAGCAGAACGTCCACCCGACGGTGATCACTCGCGGCTACCAGCTCGCGGTCCAGGAGGCCCGGAAGCTCCTGGACGAGCAGATCGCGACCCCCGTGAAGGACGGGGACGAGGCGCTCCTGGTCGATTGCGCGACGACGGCGATGGGTTCGAAGGGGGTCTCGGGGGCCCGGGACGTCCTCGCGAAGATCGCGGTCCAGGCGGTCCGGAAGATCGCCGAGCAGCGCGGCGGCAAGACGGTCTGCGACGTCGATCAGATCAAGATCGAGAAGCGCCACGGCGGCACCGTCGCCGACAGCGAGCTCATCGAGGGGATCGTCCTCGACAAGGAGCGGGGCCACCCGCGGATGCCGGTGGAGATCGGTCCGGCGAAGATCGCGCTGCTGAACTCCGCGCTCGAGATCAAGAAGACGGAGATCGAGAGCAAGATCAACATCAAGACGCCGAACCAGATCCAGAGCTTCCTCGACGAGGAGGACAAGACGTTCCGCAAGATGGTCGAGGCGATCAAGGCCTCGGGCGCGAACGTGGTCGTGAGCCAGAAGGGGATCGACGACGTCGTGCTCCACTACCTCGCGAAGGAAGGGGTCTACGCGGTGAAGCAGGTCAAGGAGTCCGATCTCCAGAAGCTCGCCCGGGCGACCGGCGGCAAGATCGTCACCGGGATCAAGGAGCTCACCTCCGCCGACCTCGGGAAGGCCGCGAAGGTCGACGAGCGGAAGGTCGGCGAGGACGACATGACGTTCGTCACCGGGTGCTCGAACCCGCGCTCCGTCTCGATCCTGATCCGGGGCGGCACCGAGCACGTGACCCAGGAGGTCGAGCGCTCGCTCCAGGACGCGCTCAAGGTCGTGGGGAGCGTGCTCGAGGACGGCGTCGTCTGCGCCGGTGGCGGCTCCACGGAGATCGAGCTGGCCGTCCGGTTGCGGAAGTGGGCCGGCACGGTCGGCGGTCGGGAGCAGCTCGCCGCGGAGGCGTTCGCCCAGTCGCTCGAGGCGGTCCCCTGGGCCCTCGCGGAGAACGGCGGCTACGACTCGATCAACACCCTCATCGAGCTGCGCAGCGCCCACGACGGGCCGAAGGCGAACAAGCACGTCGGCGTCAACCTCAGCGACGGCAAGGCCGCGGACATGTGGGCCCTGCGCGTCATCGAGCCGGTGCGCGTGAAGCGCCAGGCGCTCAGCTCGGCGGTCGAGGTCGCGTCGATGATCCTGCGGATCGACGACATCATCGCGTCGAAGAAGTCGTCCCCGACGCCGCCGGGGGGCCCCGGCGGCCACGACCACTGAGCGGGCGTTCCCGAAGGGTTGATAGGGCCGGCCGGGTAGGCGCTCGCCCGTGCGGACGAAACCGGTCGAGGGGGTGATGCGCCTCGATGTCGTGGCGCTCGACCCCCGGCCCGCGGTCTACCTTTCCTACGACGGGCTCGCCGGGGTGAGCCAGCGGCCGATCCTGCGCGACCTGTTCGACGAGCTCGAGCGCAAGGGGCCCGAGGAGACGCGCAAGTTCCTCCAGGCGCTCCGCCGCCACCGCTCGGGCCAGGTCCATGTCTACTTCTCCGATTACGTGAGCTACGGGATCGGCGGAGGGGATGCGGCCGCGGAGTTCTTCCTCGGGACGTTCCTGATCCTCCACGAGCCGGCGCGGCCGGCGGGCAAGGAGCCGGCGGTCCCCGAGCACGTCGCGCTGTTCCGGCCGGCGGGGGTCGAGCGGATCCCGCTCGAAGCGCCGTCGGCGTCCCCGAACTAGACCGGGACCCGGGACGAGCGACTTTTTACCGCGCGCTCCTCCGCGCGGGGGGATGGACGAGGAGACCGGGCTCGAGCACGAGCGACGCGCGAAGGTCGCGCGCTGGCGGGCCGAGGGTCGGGAGCCGTACCCGTGGGCGTTCCCGGGCCGGGTGCTCACCGAGGCGGTACGCCGGGCCGCGGGTCCGCTCCGGCCGGGCGAGTCGGATCCGGCGGTCACGTTCCGGATCGCCGGTCGGCTGCGCAGCGTGCGCCGCCACGGCCAGGTCGCGTTCCTCGATCTCGACGACGCCGCGGGAAGCCTCCAGGTCCTCGTGCGGGCCGATCTGATCGGCGAGGACGCTTACCGGGGATGGCTCGCGGACCTCGACCCAGGGGATCTCGTCGGGGCCGACGGCATCCCGGCGGTCTCCAAGCGCGGCGAGCCGTCCCTCGAGGTCCGCGCCCTCACGCTGCTGGCGAAGGCGATCTCCCCCCCGCCCGAGAAGTACCACGGGCTGCAGGATGCCGAGGAACGGATCCGCCGGCCGTACCTCGACCTGCTGACCTCCCCGGAGAGCCGCGCGCGCGCCCGCCTGCGCAGCGAGCTGGTGGGCGAGGTCCGCGGGTACTTCACGTCGGCCGGGTTCACGGAGGTCGAGACGCCGGTGCTCCTCCCCGTCGCGGGCGGGGCGGCGGCCGCCCCGTTCGTGACCCGCTCCCGCTACGTCGGGGGCGACCTCCAGCTCCGGATCGCGCTCGAGCTGCCGCTGAAGAAGCTCCTGGTCGGCGGCCTCGAGAAGGTGTTCGAGATCGGGAAGGTGTTCCGCAACGAGGACCTCGATTCGACGCACTCCCCGGAGTTCACGGAGCTCGAGGCGTACTGGGCGTACGCGGACTATACGGAGATGCGAGGGCTGTTCGAGGGCCTCGTCGCCCGGCTCCTGGCCCGGGCGCAGGAGCTCCTCCCCGAGGGTCCCGCGCGCACGAAGGTCGCGGAGGTGTTCCGACCGCCGTTCCCGACGATCGATTTCGTCGACGAGCTCGAGCGGCGGAGCGGCCTCGGCGATCTCCTCACGATGGGGCGGGACGAGCTTCGGGCCGCCGCGCGGTCGATCGGCTCGACGGTCCCCGACGCCTCGCCCGCCGGCACGTTCTTGGACAAGCTGTTCGAGCATTACGTCGAGCCGTCGATCGAGCGGCTCACGTTCGTCGTCGATCACCCCGCGGCGACGACCCCGCTGGCGAAGCCGCACCGGTCCAAGTCAGGTCGGGTGGAACGGTTCGAGGCGTTCGTGCCGGGCTTTGAGCTGGCGAACGCCTACACCGAGCTCAACGACCCGGACGAGCAGGCCCGCCGGTTCGACGAGCAGGCCCGGGCGGCCGGGGGCGATCGCTACGTTCCCGACCCCGAGTTCGTCCGCGCGATCCGCTACGGGCTGCCCCCGTGCACCGGGATCGGGTTCGGGATCGATCGGCTGGTGATGGCGCTCACCGGAGCCGCGTCGATCAAGGACGTCATCCTGTTCCCGATCGCGCGCCCTCGCGGCGTCTAGCGGCGGGGTTATCCGCCGGCCGGGCCGGTAGAGGGGCGATGGGTTCCCCCGGCCCCGCGTCGACCCCCCTGGCCTTCGATCGGCTCACCGTCGACTACGGAGAGCGCCGGGCGGTCGACCATCTCACGCTCGCCGTCCGTCCCGGGGAGATCTACGGGCTGCTCGGCTCCAACGGCGCGGGAAAATCGAGCGCCCTCAAGTCGATCGTCGGCCTCGTCCGGCCGACCGACGGACACATCCAGGTGTTCGGCTCCGACGCCGTCGACGACGGCCTGCGCGCCCGGGAGCTGGTGGGGTACGTCCCCGAATCGACGGTCCTGTACGAGGCCCTCACGCCCCGCGAGTTCCTGGAGTTCGTCGCCGGCGTCCGCCGGCTCGACGCCGGAATCGCCGGGGAGCGGATGCGCGCCTTCGCCGAGGCGTTCCGGCTCGGGCCGGAGCTCGAGGAACCGATCGCGACCCTCTCCAACGGGACCCGGCAGAAGGTCCTGCTCGCCGCGGCCTTGCTCCACGAGCCGCGCCTCCTCGTCCTGGACGAACCGCTCAACAGCCTCGACCCGCGCTCCGTGCGGCTGGTCAAGGAGCTGCTCGTGCGGTACGTCGCCCGAGGCGGACGCGGGGTGCTGTTCTCGACGCACACCGTCGAGATCGCCGCCGCCATCTGCCATCGGATCGGGATCCTCGACGGGGGGGTGCTGCGGGGCGAGGGTACGCTCGGGGAGCTGCGGACCCGGGTCGCCCGCGGCGACGCCTCGCTCGAGGAGATCTTCCTGCGACTGACCCGGGGGGACGAGGGGCTCGCGGAGGCGCTCGCCGGGCTGGATCGAGGGGCGGATGGGCTGGGCTGAGGCGCGCCGCTGGAGCGGCTTCGCCTACCGGGAGCTCGCGTTCCAGGCGATCTACGCGTTCCGTCAGGGGGCGATCGCCCCGAACGTGCCCGCGGCGGAGCTCGTCCCCCGGGCGGAGCGACGGGTGCTGCAGGGCAAGCTCGTCGTCGCGACGACGCTCGTCCTGCTCGCCGCCGGGGCCGCCCTCCTCGCCCACGTCGGCCCGACGGTGCTCCCGGGACCGGCCGTCGCCCCGGGGGCGTACACGGTCGGCATCGTGACGGCCGTGCTGAGCCTCGAGGTGACGTTCCTGTGGTGGACCGGCCTGCAGATCCTGCCCACGTTCGTCGCCTCGCGGGCGCTGGAGGCCCTCGTGCCGCTGCCGATCGATCCCGCGACGTTCCGAAAGATCGCGGCCCTCCTCTACCTCAAACTGTTCGACGCGCCCGTCGCGGCGGTCCTGGTCGCCACCCCGGCGTTCTTCGGCCTCGCGCTGGGCTGGCCGGCCGGCGCGGCGCTCGTCCCCGCGACCGTCTGCGCGGTGGCGTTCGCCTTGGGCCTCTCGCTGGTCACGGGCCGGTTCTTCTACCGCCGGGTCCTGGGCTCGCGGGGTGGGGGCGGGTCGACCCTGCTCCGCTGGGCCTACCTCGTCCTGTGGGTGGCGCCGGCGTTCGCCCTCGTCGGTTTCGTCACCGTCGCCCCGTCGTTCTTCGCGGCGCTCGAACCGCTCGCGAGCGGGTTCCCGTCGACCCCGGGGGTGCTCCTGCTCGCCGCGTTCCCGATCCCGTTCTCCGCGTTCGCCGCCTTCCTCGCCCCGACGGGGGGCCATCTCGCGCTCGGCCCGGGCACGGCCACGATCGTCGTCGCGGCGATGGCCGGCTACGCCGGGCTCGCGGGGGGCGTGCTGAGCTGGGTCTACGGATCGGTGGGGAGGCTCGCGGGGCCGGTCCCCGCCGTGGTCCGTCCGGGTCCCGCCCCGCAGTACCGCCTGCGACCGCAGCGCGCGCCCTGGGCGGTGATGACGAAGGACCTGCGCCTCGCGAGCCGGACGCCGGGGTTCGCGTTCCTCGTCCTCCTGCCCGTCCTGGACGCCCTCGCGCTCGGGCTCCTCACCTACGCTCGGGCCGCGGCCCAGGCCGCGACCTCGCTCGCCCTCGGCGCGGTGTCGGCGGCGGCCCTTCTCGCAACCTTCTTCGGACCCGCGTTCTTCGCGATCGAGGTGATCGCGTACTCCTACGGCCGCACCCTCCCGCTCCCCGACCGGGCGGTCGTGGTCGGCAAAGCGACGCTCGTCGCGGCGATCTACCTCGTCTCGGGGGGCCTCGTCCTCGGATTGGCGGGCCTTCGGATCCCCGCGCCGCTGGTGTTCGCGGGGTTCGTCGCCGCCGAGCTCCCCGCGGTGCTGGCGGCGACCCTGCTCGAGCTCGGGCTGCTGTTCCGCTGGGCCCGTCGTCGGGCCACGCCGGTCCCCAACCTCTACTCGGGCGCGTGGAACGCCTTCGTCGTCACGCTCCCGGGGCTCGCGATCGCCGCTTTCCCCCTGCTCCTCGATCAGGTCCGGGGCCTGGGGACGATGGCGCTCGCGGCGGTCGCGGAGCTCGTCGTGATCGCCCCGGTCGTCCTCGGGAGGGACGGCCGCTGAGCGCGACGGCGCTGCCCCCGCGGTTCGAGCCGGGCCCGATCGAGGCCCGTTGGCAGGAGGCCTGGCAGCGACTCGGCACGTTCCGGGCCCCGGACCGGCCCTCCGCGCCGCCGTTCGCCCTGATCCTCCCCCCGCCCAACGTCACCGGGATCCTCACGATCGGCCACATGCTCGGGGACACCGTGATGGACGTCCTCGTGCGACGGCAACGGGCCCGGGGACGGGCCGCGCTCTGGCTCCCCGGCACCGACCATGCGGGCCTCTCCACGCAGGTCGAGGTCCGCCGCCGTCTCCAGAAGGAGGGGGTCGACTTCGGGGCGCTCCCCCGCGAGGAGGCGGTCGCCCGCGTGCAGGCCTGGAAGGACGAGCACGAGCCGCGGATCCGGGAGCAGATCCGGGCGGGCGGCTTCTCGGTCGACTGGAGCCGGTACCGCTACACGCTCGACCCGGCGAGCGCGCGGGCGACCCGCGTCGCGTTCGTCGCCCTGTTCGACGCGGGCCTCCTCTACCGGGGCGAGCGGATGGTCAACTGGGACCCGAGGCTCGAGACCGCGATCTCGGACCTCGAGGTCGTCCACCGCGAGGAGGAGACGGAGCTCCTCTACGTGCGGTACCCCTGGGCCGACGGGAGCCCGGGCGGCATCGAGGTGGCGACGGTACGCCCCGAGACGATCTTCGGGGATGTGGCGGTCGCGGTCCATCCGGACGACGAGCGTCACCGGGCCGAGGTCGGACGGTCGGTGCGGGTGCCGATCGTCGACCGGATCGTTCCCGTGATCACGGACCCGTCGGTCGACCCCGAGTTCGGGGCGGGGGCGCTCAAGATCACCCCGCGCCACGATCCGGTCGACCGGGAGATCTTCCTGCGGCATCCCGACCTCGCCGAGCCGGACGAGATCTTCGACCCGCGGGCGCGGCTCCTGGGGCCGGGGGTCCCTGCCGAGCTCCGCGGGCTCGGGCGTGAGGAGGCGAGGAAGCGCACGACGGAGCGGCTCGCGGCCGACGGTCTCCTCCTCCGCCGGGAACGGCACCGGCACTCGGTCGCTCGCTCCGAGCGGTCCGATGCGGTGATCGAGCCGCGGCTCTCCACGCAATGGTTCGTCCGGATGCGGCCGCTCGCCGAGCCGGTCGAGCAGGCGGTCCGGCGCGGGGAGATCCGGATCTGGCCGGAACGCTGGCGCCGGACGTTCGACCGTTGGATGGAGGAGCTCCAGGACTGGTGCATCTCGCGCCAGATCGTCTGGGGTCACCCGGTCCCCGTCGACTACTGCCGGGCGTGCGGCCGGACGATCGCCTCGGTCGAGCGCCCGACGGAATGCCCGGGCTGCCACGGCCGCGAGCTCGCGGCCGACCCGGACGTGCTCGACACGTGGTTCACCTCCTGGCTGTGGCCGTTCGCCGCGCTCGGCTGGCCGGAGCCGACCGCCGACCTCGCCCGGTACTACCCCACGAGCGTCCTCGTGACGGGCCGCGACATCATGTTCTTCTGGGTCGCCCGGATGATGATGGCCGGCTATCGGTTCGCCGGCGCCCGCCCGTTCTCCGACGTCTACCTCACCGGGATGGTCCGGGACGCCGAGGAGCGGCGGATGTCCAAGCATCTCGGCAACTCCCCCGACCCGATCGCGGTGATCCGGGAGCGCGGGGCGGACGCGATGCGCTTCGCGCTCGTCTTCCCCAACCCGACCGACGACGACGGCCCGTTCGGCACCGCCTCGCTCGACGGCGGGCGGAACTTCCTGACGAAGCTCTGGAACCTCGTCCGGTTCACGGTCGGCCACCTTCCGGACGGCCTCGCCCCACCGCGCGCGCCCCCGTCCCTCGGCCCGGGCTCGCTCCTGGAGAACCGGTGGATCCTCGCGCGCTACCACCGGACCGCCGGATCGGTCGACGAGGCGCTCGAAGCGTTCCAGGTGACCCGGGCGGCGACCGACCTCCACGGGTTCGTCTGGCACGATCTGGCGGACCGCTACGTGGAGATCGCGAAGGAGGCCCTCGCAGGACGGCGCGGGGAACCCGCTCGGCGCGAGACGGAGGCGACGCTCGCGTTCGTGCTGGAGCGCACGCTCCGCCTGCTCGCCCCGTTCGTGCCGCACGTCACGGAGGAGCTCTGGCACGCCCTCCCGCACGACGGCGAGCTCCTCGCCACGGCGCCCTGGCCGTCCGCCGCGGAGGTCGCTCCCGACCCCTCGGCGGAGACGGCGATCGCCCCGGTCCTGGAGGCGATCCGGCTGTTCCGGAACCTCCGGGCCGAGGAGGAGGTGCCGCTGGACGCCTCGCCCGCGGCCTGGATCCGTCCGGCCGGGGACGACGGGGCTCGCCTCCTCGCCGCAGAGTCAGCGACGATCGTGCGCCTCGCTCGGCTCGGCCGGCTGGAGCTCCTGACCCCCGACGCGCCCGCCCCGCCCGGCAGCGCGAGCCGCGTGGCTCCCGAGGCGGAATGCTACCTCGAGCGACCCGCGACGAGCCCCCGGAAGGTCGACGCGCTCGCCCGGGAGCGGGAGCGCCTGGCGTCCCTCCTCGCGAAGGCGCGGAGCCGGCTCGGCGACGACGGGTTCCGTCACCGCGCTCCGCCCCAGGTCGTGGAAGAAGCCGAGGCGAAGGCCCGCGAGCTCGAGGAGCGGATCGGGCGGATCGACCGGCATCTCGAGGAGGCGGCGAAAGCATGACGGCCAGGCGTCGTCCGGCCCAGCGCGGGCGCACCCGATCGTCGGCGTCGCGGCCTCGAGCCAAACCCCGGACGAAGGCGCCGCGCGTCGCTCCGCCGCCGACCGGCCCCGTGGCGATCGACACCATCCCGATCGCCGGGGGCGGGCGGCCGCACCCCGTCGTGGGCCTCGGCCTCTGGGCGCTCGGCCGGTGGACCCCCCCGGACGAGGCACGGACGAAGGCGACGATCGCCCGCGCTTACGAGCGGGGGGTACGGTGGTTCGACACCGCCGAGGTCTACGGCGGCGGGCGGTCCGAGCGCCTCTTGGGCGAGGTCCTGCACCGCGCGGTCGGCGGCGGCGCGGACGCCTACGTCGTCAGCAAGGTCTCCTGGGAGCACCTGCGCCCGGCGCAGGTCCGGGCGAGCCTCATCGGAACGCTGGAACGGCTCGCCCGGCGGTCGGTCGACCTCTACCTCGTCCATGCCCCGGACACCCGGGTGCCGCTCTCCGAGACGATCCCCGCGCTCGAGACGCTCTGGAAGGAAGGGAAGGTCGGCGCGATCGGGGTCTCGAACTTCTCGGCCGACGAGCTCGAGGAGGCGGGGCGCCACCTCTCGGGCGGCCGGATCGCGGTGAACCAGGTCCGGTACAACCTCTTCGACCGGGAGGAGGCCGAGCCGGTCCTCGAGGTATGCCGACGGAACGGGATCCTCGTCGAAGCGTACACGCCGCTCGCGCGCGGACTTCTCGCCGGCCGCTACCTGGACGGACGCCGCGTGCCGGCCGACGTGCAGCGGTTCGCTCGGCGCCTGTTCGACCCGGACCGCCGGGCGACGCTCGTCGCCCGGGCCCGGGCGATCCGGGAGCTCGCGCGGACCGCGCGCGTGCCGATGGCCTCGATCGCGCTCCACTGGCTCCGCGAGCAGGGGGTGGCGCCGGTGTTCGGGGCCGGCCGCCCCGAGCAGGTCGACGAGAACCTCGCCGCCTGGGCCGTCCGGCCCCCGGCCCGGGTGCTGGCCGAGGCGGACGCGATCGCCCGGGGGGACCGTGCTTAGGCTCGTCGCCCTCGACATGGACGGGACGCTCGTCGACGTGAAGAGCTCCTGGGGCGCGGTCCACGCCCACTTCGGGGAGGAGAACGCCGAGGGGCTCCGCCGGTTCCTGGCCCACGAGATCTCGGACGAGGCGTTCATCCGCTCGGACATCGAGATCTGGTGGCGGCACCGCCCGGCGCTCACCCTCGCCGACCTCGAGGCGATCCTGGACGGGGTCCCCCTCATGCCCGGCGCCGGGGAGCTCGTCCGCAGCCTGCGGCACCAGGGGGTCCGCACCGCGATCGTGAGCGGGGGGATCGACCTGCTCGCGCGCCGGGTGGCGCGGGAGCTGTCGATCGACGTCGCCTTCGCGAACGGCTTCCGGGTCCGGTCCGACGGCCGGCTCACCGGCGAGGGGATCGTGCGTGTGCCGATCCGCGCGAAGGGGTCGGTGCTCGCCCAGCTCCAGGAGCAGCTCGGGATCGCCCCGGAGGAGACCGCGGCCGTCGGCGACTCCGCGATCGACGTCGACCTGTTCCGACGGAGCCGGTTCGGGGTCGCCTTCCGCCCCAAGGACGCCGCCGTGCGCCAGCACGCCCAGGCGGTCGTGGAGGAGCCGGACCTCGCCCGCGTGCTCGACGCGCTCGCGGCGTTCCCCGCCGCCTGAGAGGCACCCTTAAGGCCCGGGCCCGCTCGCAACGGCCCGATGGAGCCGTACTCGGTCCTCCTGGAGCGCGCTCGGGCGAAGCTGCCGCCCGTCCGCACCGGCGGGGAGCGGTTCCAGGTCCCGGAGGCGGACGTGATGACCGACGGGAAGAACACGGTCGTCCGCAACCTCCAGGAGATCGCGGGGGTCCTGCGGCGGGAGCCCGAGCACCTGATCGGCTTCCTCGCGCGGGAGTTCGGGTGCCCGGGGGTCCTCGACCTCCCCCGCGGCGTCCTCAAGTCCCGGCTCGCGAAGGAGGCGATCGTCGCCCGGATCCGGGAGTACACGCAGAAGTACGTCATCTGCTCGGAGTGCAAGCGGCCCGACACGCACCTTCAGAAGGAGGGGCGCCTCATGCTCCTCGTCTGCGAGGCGTGCGGGGCCCAGCGGCCCGTCACGGTCCGTCGGGCGATCGAGCCCGAGCGGCCGAAGACCCCGGTCGTCGTTGGGGAGATCTACCGGCTCACGATCGAGGACGTGGGACGGCGCGGGGACGGGGTCGCCAAGAAGGAGGGGTTCGTGATCTTCGTCTCGGGAGCGTCCCAGCGGGGCGTCACGGTGAACGCGAAGGTGACCAAGGTCCTCGGCAACAACGCCTACGCCATCGTCCAGCCGTAACGGCGGCATGCGGAGCCTGCGCGGCTTCGGTCTGGTCGGGCTCTACGTCGGCACGCAGCTTGCCGCGCTCGCCCTCGCCGACCCGTTCCGCTCGGAGGGCCTCGCGACGTCGTCGAGCACGCAGAGCCCCACCGCGCCGCTCCTGATCATCCTCGTCGTCGTCCTCGCCCCCCTCGGGATCCTGCTGTTCGCCCGCCGGCGGGGCGGGGTCGAGACCCTGCGCCACGTCCTGCTCCTCGGGATCGCGGCCTCGCTGTACCTGACGCTGGACGCCGCGTTCTCCCTGCTCCCGCCGGGGCCGACCCTCCTGCCGCCGTACGGCGCCGAGATCACGACCGATCCCGCGCTCGCGCTCGCGGCGATGGCGAGCGCTGGCCTCTACCTCGCGCTGCTCGTCGACCCGGAGTGGTACATCGTCGATCTCGCCGGCTTCGCGGCGGGGGGCGCGCTCACGGCGATCCTCGGCATCTCCTTCGGCATCCTTCCTGCCTTCATCCTCCTCGGCGCGCTGATGGTCTACGACGCGATCGCGGTCTACCGTACCAAGCACATGGTGAGCCTCGCCGACGTGGTGACCGAGATGAAGCTCCCGATCCTGATGGTCGTCCCGGACGAGCCGGGGTTCGACTACCCCGCGAGCGGGTCGCTTTCCGAGCACCGGGCGACGCCGGTCGAGGAGCGCTCTGCGGTGTTCATGGGGCTCGGGGACGTCGTGATCCCGGGCACCCTCGTGGTCTCCGCCTTCGCCTGGCTCCCGATCGGCCCGGCGTGGCTCGGCGTGGGCGCCAATCTCTGGGTCGCCCTCGGCGCGATGCTGGGCTCGCTCGCGGGCTACGCGGGTCTCATGCGGCTCGTCGCCGGCGGCAATCCCCAGGCCGGGCTCCCGTTCCTGAACGGGGGCGCGATCGGGGGGTACATCGTCGCCTATCTCCTCGTCTTCCACTCCTACGCGCTCGGGTTCCGGGGCGGGCTGTAGGGCCCGGGACGCGACGCCGGTGCCCGTGCGCCGACCACCGAGCGGGGCCGTCCCGTTCGTCGTACGGACCGTGCGCTCGGCCCGGGACCTCGCGACGGCCCGCGGGCTCTTCCGCGAATACCTCGCCTGGCTCGTCGCCCACCGGGAGGTGACGGCGTTCGCCGACGAGATCCTGGAACGGGGCCGGGCCGATTTCGAGCAGGAGATCGCCCGGCTCCCGGGGGAGTACGCCCCACCCGGGGGCGGGATCGTGCTCGCGGTTCGGGCGCGCCGGCCGCTGGGATGCGGAGCGTTCCGCCGCGTGCGGCCGGGGACGGTCGAGCTGAAGCGCATCTACGTGCGTTCCGCCGCTCGCGGGGTCGGCCTCGGCCGGGGGATCACCCTCGCCCTGCTCGACCGGGCCCGTCGACGCGGGTACCGGCGGGTCCTGCTCGATACCCTGCCGACGATGACCGCGGCGATCGCGCTCTACCGCTCGCTCGGCTTCCGCCCCGTGCGGCGGTACTGGCGGCACCCGGTGCCCGGGGCCCTGTTCTTCGGGCTCACGCTGCGGACCCCCCGGCGCTCGCCCGGGGGCCGGCGAGCTCGGCCCCTCCCGCGCCGTTCGGCGAGGAGGAGAGCTCTTACCGACCCTGGGGGTCGTCCGCCTCCGGAGCGTCCGGGCGTCGGTCGACGCGCGGGGCTCCGCGGGAACCGATGAGCGAGCGCGACGCCGAGCCGCCCCGGGCGAAGGCCCCGGCGGCGTCGTTCGACGACCTGCCGCTCGATCCGCGCCTGCGCCTCGGCGTCCGGGCGATGGGGTACACGGTGCCGACCCCGATCCAGGACCGGACGATCCCGGCGGCGCTCCTGGGACGCGACCTGGTCGGCACCGCGCAGACCGGCACCGGCAAGACCGCGGCGTTCCTGCTCCCGACGCTCGAGCGGCTCCTCGAGCTCCCGCCCGGGCGGATCTACGCGCTCGTCCTCACCCCGACGCGCGAGCTCGCCGTCCAGGCCGACGAGTTCGTCCGGCAGCTCGGCCGGCACACCCGGATCCGAGGCGGGGCGGTCTACGGCGGGGTCGGCATGGCGGACCAGGAGCGCGCGCTCCGCGGCGCCGCCGAGATCGTGATCGCGACCCCCGGCCGCCTGCTCGACCACATGGGCCGGGGCTACGTCGACTTCTCGGCGCTCCGGGTCCTCGTGCTGGACGAGGCGGACCGGATGCTCGACATGGGGTTCCTGCCGGACGTGCGGCGGATCCTTGCCACCCTCCCGACCGCCCGCCAGACGATGCTGTTCTCGGCGACGATGCCCCCCGAGGTCGTCCGGCTCGCGCAGGAGTACCTTCGGAACCCCCGGATGGTCCAGGTCGATCCCGAGATCGTCGCCGCGGTCGGGGTCTCGCACCTCGCCCTCCCGACCCCGGGCCATCGGAAGTTCGAGCTCCTGGTCGAGCTCCTGCGCGACGAGACGATGACGAGCGTTCTCGTCTTCGTCCGCACCAAGCACCGGGCCGACCGGCTCGCGCGGCAGCTGGTCGGGCGGCGCCTCGACGCCGGCGTCCTGCACGGGGGCCGGAGCCAGAGCCAGCGCACCCGAGCCCTCTCGGGGTTCCGGGAGGGGACCCATCGCCTGCTCGTTGCCACGGACCTTGCCGCCCGCGGCCTCGACGTCGAGGGGGTGAGCCACGTCGTCAACTTCGATGTCCCCCACGAGCCCGAGACGTACATCCACCGGGTCGGACGGACCGCGAGGGCGCAGCGCCGGGGGGACGCCTTCACCCTCGTCGCCCCCGAGGAGGAGGGGGACCTCGCCGCGATCGAGCGCGCGCTCGGCGCGCGGATCCCCCGGGCGCAGATC
>JASHQF010000074.1 GCA_030037695.1 Thermoplasmata archaeon | reverse complement strand
GAGCCGCCGGACCTCGCCGAGCCGGGCGGAGACCCCGTCGCTCGCCCCCCCGATCGCCCGAACGACCCGCGGCTCGATCGGGATCCCCGGATCGCGCCGGAGACCCCCGGAGCCTCGCGGGGTCGCGGCGCGACCCCCGAGGAGCTCGCGCCGCACGAGCTCGATCGCCCGGCTCGCTCCCCCGCCTTCCTCTACGGCCCGGGCCAGGACGGCGTCGACGAGCGACGGGGGCGGGGCTCGCCCGAGCGCTCGCTCCGTCCGGTCGCGCGCGATCTGCCGTAGGGCTGGCTCCGCGTAGGGGCGGAGCTCGAGGTACGGCCCGAGCGGCACCCGCGGCTCGAGTCCGGAGAGTCCGGTGGCGAGCCCCTCGACCGTACCCGCGACGATCGTCCAGAGGGGCGGGAGCCCGGACTCCCCCTCGGGGAGGAACCGGTCGGGGTCGGCGAGGGCTCGCACCACCGGCCCGAGCGTAGGACCGCCCACGGAGACGTCGTCGAGCACTACGAGCGTCGGTCGACCGTCCCGACGGATGCGGCGGAGCAGGCCGGCGAGGATCTCCGGCACCGGGAACCCCCGGCCGTCAAAGCCGGGATCGAACCGTTGGAGGAGCGACGTCGCGACGCCGTGGGTCCCTCGCTGCAGCGCCGCGCGGACCGCGAGGACCCGGGGCGGAGCGGCGGGTGCCGCGGCACGGAGGCGGTCGGAGCCCTCCCGGGCCGCCCGCCGCGCCACGGTCGAGCTCCCCGAGCCGGCCGGCCCCGCGACGACCGCGATCCACGGCGGAGGGAACGACGGGCGGGGGAGGCCGAGGCGCGTGACGAGCTCCTCCACGTCCCGTTCCCGACCGATCGCGAGAGGGGGCAGCCAGTCGTCGGCCAGTACCTCGGGGTGGGCGATCGCAAGCATGGTCCGAGGATATCTGTGTTGTATAAGAAAACTGTTGTAATCGGCGGAGACGGGGCGAACGGTGGCGGCGCTCCGCCGCTCGCTTAAATCCCGCGGGAGCTCCCGCGAGGCTGAGCCGGGGCGATGGCGTACCGAGTGACCTTGATCCCGGGGGACGGGATCGGGCCGGAGGTGACGGGCGCGGCGAGGGTCGTCGCCGACGCGACCGACGTGAAGATCGACTGGGAGGTCGCGGAGGCCGGGGAAGCGACCCTGCGAGCCCAGGGGACGCCGCTTCCGGACAGCGTCCTCGAATCGATCCGGAGGAACAAGGTCGCGCTGAAGGGACCGATCACCACGCCGATCGGGGGCGGCTTCCGCTCCGTGAACGTCGCGCTCCGTCAGCAGCTCGACCTCTACGCCTCCGTGCGCCCCGCCCGGGCGATCGCGGGAGAGGGCACCCGCTTCCCCGAGACCGACCTGATCGTCGTCCGGGAGGCGACGGAGGGCCTCTATTCGGGCGTCGAGCACTGGGTCGACCGGGACCACACGGCCGCCGAGACCGTGGCGGTGATCACGCGCAAGGCCTCCGACCGGATCGTCCGGTTCGCCTTCGAGCTCGCGCGCCGGGAGCACCGGCGCCGGGTGACGGCCGTCCACAAGGCGAACATCATGAAGACGACCGGGGCCCTGTTCCAGACCGCCTTCCGCGAGATGGCCCCGCACTATCCCGAGATCGCCGCGGACGAGCGGCTGATCGACAACATGTGCATGCAGCTCGCGAAGAAGCCGGAGGAGTACGACGTCCTCGTGACGACGAACCTCTTCGGCGATATCCTCTCCGACCTCTGCGCCGGGCTCGCGGGGGGCCTCGGGGTCGCCCCGGGCGCCCTGTTCGGGGAGACGCTCGCGGTGTTCGAGCCGGTCCACGGCTCGGCGCCGAAGTACGCAGGCCAGGACCGGGCCGACCCGGTCGCGGAGATCCTCTGCCTCGAGCTCCTGCTCCGTCACCTCGGCGAGCCCGAGGCGGCCGAGCGCGTCTTCCGTGCGGTCTGGGAGACGATCGCCGAGAAGAAGGTCGTCACCTACGACCTCGCCCTGCCGGGGTACACCACCCGGCCGGTCCCCGCCTCCACGTGCTCGGCGATGGCCCGGGAGATCGCGCGTAAAGTTCCCGCGGTCGACCTGGACCGCCCGCTCCCGAAACCCCGCGGGCCGGCCGCGGCGGCGACCGACGGAGCGCTCGAAGCGTAACGACCGGTCCTCCGCAGGGTTCATCAGCGCCCCGAGGGCATCGTACCGTCCGGGGACCGTGAGCGGCGCGCGCCCGGTGCGGATCGCCCGCCCTGCCCGCGACCCCGACTCGGGGCTGGGGCTCGACCGAGGTGCCGAGCAGCCAGCACCGGAAGATCGGGGGGGCCGCGCTGCCGCCTGGGCGAACGAGGCCGCCTCGCGTCGCGCCTTCCGCCTGGCCCTCCTGTACGCCCTGGGGGTCGCCGTCGTCTACTACGTGTTCGTGCTCCTCGGCTCGTATGGCCCCGGAGGTGGCAGCCCCTCCGAGCGCTACGATCTCGCCTTCCTCGGCCTCCTTGCGGCGGCCGTCGCCCTCGGGGGGTTCCTGGTCACGCTCCGGGCCGCCCCCCGGTCGATCGAGGTCGTCTCGGACGGCTGGACCGTTCACCTCCCCCTCGGAGGGGTGCGGGAGTACTCGAGGACGCGAGGCGCCCGGCTCCGGCGGGTCCGCAGCGTGGGACCGGGATGGCTCGCCCCCGACCGCCTCGCCTATGTCGAGGTCACCGAGGGGAGCGTGCGTCGAGCCTACTGGATCGACGAGGAGCTGTTCGAGGCGCTCAGCGCGTAGGACCGCCGCCGAGCGCGGGGCCTACTCCAGGAGGTCCTCGAGCTCCCCGGCAACGAGCGTGAGGAGCTGATCGAGCGACCGGTTCTTGAGCTCCGTGATGTGGCCGGAGTCGCTCTCCAGGCGCGCCAGGAACTCATCACCGTCCCGGACGAACGACAGGGAGAGGACGTGACGTCGCCCCCCCGGCAGCGGTACGGCGAGGCTCGCCGGCGCGGGCGCCGCGGCGGTCGCCGGCCCCGGAGGGCGGGCGCCCGCCTTCGTGGGCGCCTTGGGCGCCGACTTTGCCGGGGGTTTGGCGGCCGGCTTGGCTGGCCGTTTCGGCGGGGGGAGCGCGGGTTTCTTCGCCGGCGTCGGGCGTCGGGCGGGGGCCTTCCGGGCGGGCGTCCGGGACCGGGGGGCCGGACGGCGGGCGCGGGGCATTCTAGGCGGCCTCGCGCGGGCGCACCAAGCCCCCCTATTTAGGCGTATGGTCGGTCGTGTGTTGCCCCCGACGGTTCTCGTGAGGCGGGACCGTCTTTAGGAACCGCTCACCTCGGCCCGGCCCGATGGCCGGCGCGCCCGCCCCCGACGGCGGGAACGGCGGATCCGCCCGGCCTCCGCTCCGGCCGGAGACCGTGCTGTGGCTCGGGGGGCTGTCGCTCCTGTTGGTCGTCCTCGCGCTCGAGCCGCTCCTGTCCTACACGGTCTTCGGATCGGACACGGGCGAGTACTACTACCTCACCCACGCCCTCGTCACCACCGGCACCCTGCCGCACGGGGCGGCGTACGGCGGGTGGGGGAGCGCCTACCCGGATTTCCCGGGGACGTTCCTCCTCGCGGGCGCCGGGGCGGAGGCGCTCGGGATCGGAGCGTTCACCGGGCTCATCGTGATCGTCCCCGCGGTGGCGGCGCTCTCCGTCCTGCCGCTGTTCCTCCTGTTCCGCCGGCTCTACCCGAACGACACGATCGCCCTCCTCGGCGCCGCCGTCGCGTCGGTGGCGATGCCTCGGATGTTCTCGATCGCTCACCCGGCCCCGCTCGCGCTCGGGGATTTCCTGTGCATCGGGGCCCTCTGGATGCTCGTCGAGAGCCGACGGGACCCCCGTTGGTTCGTCGCGCTCGCCCCCACGGCCGGCGCGCTGATCGTCTCCCACCACCTCTCGTCGTACTTCTTCGTCGTCGCGGGGCTCGGCGGTCTCGTCCTGCTCGAGTTGTGGCGGCCGGGACTGTGGAGCCGACGGCTCCCGGTCCGCGAGTTCCTCTTCTTCGGGGCGTTCGTCACCGCGACGTTCGCCTACTGGTTCTACGGCACCAGCGAGTTCGTCGCCAAGGTCCTCCAGTTCAGCCTCGGGGGCCGGGAGTACGTAGGATTCGCCGCGTTCGAACTGCTCGGCCTCGGGGTCCTCACCCTCGCGTTCCTCCTAGTCCGCTGGCGGCGCGGTCGGCCCGGGCCCAGGCCGGGCTGGGTCCGCCTCCCCACCGGGCGGAGCGTGCTGCGCGACGCGATCGTCATCGGCGTGGTGGTGTTCGTGGCCGCCTCGGTCCTGATCTTCGTCCCGATCCCCGGCACGAGCCAGCTCGCCACGGCCGCGACGGTCCTCTGGTTCGTCCCGGTGCTCGGCCTGGGCCTCCTCTGCTCCGGGAGCCGGCGGTCGCTCACCCCGTCCCGGCTCGGCCCGTTCACCCTCACGTCGGTCGCCGCGCTCGGCCTTTCGGCCGCCGCGATGCTGGCCCTCGCCGGGGTCGGCACGCTCCTGCCGGGGGCGAGCGCCGCCGCCGGGATCTCCTCGGCGATCTCCCCGGACCGCCACGTGGAGTACCTGTTCGTCCCGATCGGGCTGTTGGTCGCGGTGGGCTCGGGACGCCTGATCGCCCTCGCGGGGGATCGCGGCGGTCGTCGGGCGATCGTCGCGGGCTCGGTGGCGATCGTCCTGCTCCTCGCGGCCAACGCCGCGATCGTCTATCCGCCCCAGGCCGATTTCGGGGGGTTCGAGGAGGGGCTGACGCACGCCGACGCCGGGCTGTGGATGTGGATCGGCCTGGAGGAGCCGTCGACGCTCACCGTCGCCTCCGATCATCGCCTGAGCTCGATGATCTTCGGCTTCGACCACAACCCCGCGACCTGGGTCACGACGCCCGCCCTGTTCACCGGCTCCAACGAGAGCGCGGCGATCGCCGAGCTGCGGTCGAGCGGGGTGCCGAACCCCGCGGACGCGAGGCCGATCGACCTGGTCGTGATCGACGGCGTCATGTATACCGGGGTGGCCCTCAATCCGGCGGCGGCCGCGCTCCCGCTCAGCGCCGCGGCGATCGCGTGGTTCGCGCTCCCGGCGTTCGTCCTCCTCTACGAGAACGGCCGCGCCGCGATCTACCTGGTCGACGCCCCGCTCCTGCCGTAGGGAACGAGCGCCCCGGTCCGCTCCCACGTGAGGATCGGCACGGGGCTCGCGCCGGCGAGGTCGTCGAGCAGGCGGCGGGCCCAGGCGAGCTTGCGGAGCTTGCGACCGCGGCGGATCGGGTCGTCCTCGTCGACCGATGCGAAGTCGAACCCCCAGAGGACGATCCGGGCGGCCCCGACCTCCTCGGCGAGGTATGCCGCGCGATCCCCGTCGGTGAACCCGCCCGCGTCGATCAACCCGTCCCGCGGGGGCCCCGCCCAGGAGCCCACGAGCTCCCCCGGGAACTCGGGGACCCACCGCTCGAGCGCCGGGAGGTTGTCCCCGTGGGCGTGCACGACGACGACGCTCCCGCGACCGTTGGCCGCGACCTCCGCCGGGATCGGCCCGTCGAGATCCGTGACGATCAGATCCGGTACGAGGCCCGCGTCGAGGCACCGTACGGTCGCCCCGTCCGCGGCGACGACCGCCGGTCGGCGGCCCCCGCCCGGCCAACGCCAGATCGGCGGGGCATCCGCTCCCGGGGCTCGCCCGACCACGATCGTGTCCCGGCCGGTGAGGCGGGCGGCCACCCGCTCGATCGGGTTCGTCCGGCCGCTCGCCGGCAGGAGCGCGGCGAGCGTCCGCGCGGCCGCCTCCTCCCGCTCGAACGGGAAACCGAACTCCGCCCGGATCGCCTCGTACCGCGGAGCCCACGCGGGGTACCGCACCGTCGTTCGCCTCGGCGACAACTCGTCTGTCGCCAATCCTTTATAATGCGGCCGATGCTCGCCGTCCCGGGGACCTCCCAGACGATGCGGCCGCTCGCGCAGGAGATCTTGGCGCACCTGCCGGGCGAGGGAAAGCGCGGGGTCGAAGCGCCGCCGCCCCCGACGGGCGACGACGCGGAGCTCGAAGCGGTCCTGGCCTCGCTCAAGACGAACATCAAGGTCGTCGGCTGCGGCGGCGGGGGCTGCAACACGATCAACCGGCTCACCGAGGAGGGGCTCTCGGGCGCCGATATGCTCGCCTGCAACACCGACGCCCAGCACCTCCTCACGATCCACGCGGCGAAGAAGATCCTGCTCGGGCGCAAGCTCACTCGGGGCCTCGGGGCGGGGGCGCTCCCGCAGGTCGGCGAGCAGGCGGCGAAGGAGGCCGACGAGGAGCTCAAGAAGTCGCTCGGCAACTCCGATATGGTGTTCATCACCCTCGGGCTCGGCGGGGGCACCGGGACCGGTTCCGCGCCGGTGGTCGCGCAGTGCGCCCGGGATGCCAACGGCGGCTCGCCCCTCACGATCGCCGTCTGCACCCTGCCGTTCGCGTCCGAGGGGCTCGTGCGGGCGGAGAACGCGATGTGGGGGCTCGAGCGCCTCCGCTCGACGGTCGACACGGTGATCACGATCCCGAACGACCGGCTGCTCGAGCTCGTCCCGCGCCTGCCGATCCAGACCGCGTTCAAGGTCGCGGACTCCGTGCTCGCCCGTGCGATCCGGGGGATCACCGAGATCATCACCCGCCCCGGGCTCGTCAACCTCGACTTCAACGACCTGCGCACGATCATGAAGGGCGGCGGGGTCGCGCTGATCGGCATCGGCGAGTCCGAGAGCGAGAACCGGGCCGAGGACGCCGTCCTCGAGGCGATCAACTCCCCGCTCCTGCACGTCGACATCGCCGGCGCGACCGGGGCGCTCATCAACGTCACCGGCGGACCCGACATGACCGTCAGCGAGGCGCAGAAGGCGGCGGAGGTCGTGCAGAAGTCGATCAGCCCCAGCGCGCGGATCATCTGGGGAGCCGCGGTCGACCCGACGATGCAGAGCACGATCCGGGTGATGCTCGTGGTGACCGGCGTTAAATCCCCACAGATCCTGGGCAAGCCGTCGGCGGCGGGACCCGTTCGCAAGACGGGGCCCGAGCTCGACATCGTACACTAGGTACCATGCCGTTCCTCGACCGCGCCCAGGAGATGCAGGACGACGTCGACGGCCGCCTGCACACGCTCGGGCACGGCAAGTACGGCCGGATCCTCCGGATGGCGCGACGCCCGACCTCCGAGGAGTACGTGAAGGTCCTCGAGGTGACGTGGCTCGGGGCCGTCGTGATCGGCCTCACCGGGTTCGCCATCTACATCTTCTTTACGCAGGCGGGGCCGTGGCTCTGGAGCAATCTCTTCCCGGGGCTCTAGGCCCCTCCCGAGCGACGATGGCGGGCGACGACGAGGGGATCGGACTGCTCTCGGGGGCTCCTCCGGAGCCTGCGAAGAAGACGGTCGCGCCCGTGGCGGGGCCCGCGCCGCCCACGCCTGCCCCGGCGCCCTCCGCTGGGCGAGTCGCTCGGCGAGGACGGCGCGCGGGTCCGCCCCGCCCACCGTGAGCCCGAGCGAGACGCACGTCCCGAGCACCTGGTTGATCTTCTCCTCGATCGTGCGGCCGAACAGGTCGGCCCCCTTCGCCTCGGCGACCTTGCGGACCGAGGCGAGGGAGACGTCCCCGGCGACCTCGGTCTTCGCCTTCCCCGAACCCTTCTCCTTGCCGGCCTCCTTGAGGAGGAGGGCGGCCACGGGCGGGCGGCCGACGACGAGCGTGAACGCGCGGGTCGCCGGGTCGACCCGGACGACGACGGGCACGCGCATCCCGTCGAACTGGCGGGTCTCCTCGTTGATCTTCGCCACGACCTGGCCGACGTTCACCCCGAGGGGACCGAGCGCCGGCCCGAGCGGCGGCCCGGGGGAGGCCTTGCCGCCCTCCACGAGGACGCTCACCTCATCCGCCACTCTTCGAACCTCCGCGCTCGAGCATCCTCACGTGGTCCCCGCGGACCGTCACCGGGATTGGGACGACGGCCTCGATCAGCTCGACGGTGTTCTCCTCCTTCGCCTGGTCGATCTTCCGGACCCGGGCCTTCTCGCCCTTGAACGGCCCCGAGATCAGCTCGACGATCGCCCCCTCCACGAACCCTTCGACCGTGATCTTCGGGACGAGGAGCGGCTCGACCTCCTTGAGCGTCGTCTCTCCCTCGACGAGGCCCCGGGCCTTGCGGATTCCCTTCAGCATCTCGCGCACGCCCTCGAAGCTCATCCCCTCGGCGAAGACGTAGCCGCGGAGGGCCGACGGAACGAGGAGGGCGAAGACGACGTCGGGCTTCTCCTCGGTGCGGGCGAGTAGGGTGTCGGCGACCTCCCGCTCGTAGCCGCGCGAGGTCTTGATCGCGAGGACCGCCTGGCGGGCGACGCAGGCGAGGGTCAGCTTCGGCGTCGCGCCGCCGTTCGCGGGTTCGATCGCGAGGCGGACCTCGACCCGGTCCCCGAACCTCACGCCCACGGGGGCGGTGATCTCGAACGACAGCGGGACCCCCCCGGCCGCGGGGAGGTGGATGACGCGCTTTTCCTTGCGCGGGAACAGCTCGAGCGGGCTGCGGACCCCGGGCGGCGTCCACCGGACCGGCCATTCGGCCCCCTCGCTCTCGTACTTGGAGGTGTAGCCGATCTCGACGGTGAGGCTCGCGTCGACCGGCTCGGTCGCCCGGTTGGAGAGCACCGCGGAGAGGGTCGTCACGGTCCCGGCGGTCACGTCGCGCGTCGTGTCGTCGGCGGCCTGCAGGCTGAGGTCGTGGACCGGCTCGGGCTTCGGGACGGCGACGGGCGCCGGGGCGGGCGTGGGCGGCGCGGGCCCCGCCACGGGCGCGACCGTCTTCTTCGCAGGCTCCGGAGGAGCCCCCGAGAGCAGTCCGATCCCCTCGTCGTCGCCCGCCATCGTCGCTCGGGAGGGGCCTAGAGCCC
>JASHQF010000073.1 GCA_030037695.1 Thermoplasmata archaeon | reverse complement strand
AGCTCGACGAAGAGCCTCCGCACGGCCTCGACCCCGCCGCCCTCGACGTCGCCCTCACGGTCGCCCTCCTGGTCGGGGCCCAACCGGTCGACGAGGTCGAGGTGATGCGCAAGATCGTGGTCGACGGGTCGAACACTTCGGGGTTCCAGCGGACGGCGCTCGTCGCGGTCGACGGCACCGTCGAGGTCGGGGGCCGGGCGATCTCCCTTCCCTCGATCTGCCTCGAGGAGGACTCGGCGCGCAAGGTCCGCGAGGGGGAGGGGGAGGTCGTCTACCGCCTCGACCGGCTCGGCATCCCGCTGATCGAGGTCGCGACGGGGCCCGAGATCACGTCGGGGGCGGAAGCCCGGGCGGTCGCCGAGGAGATCGGGGCGCTGCTCCGATCGACACGACGGGTACGGCGCGGGATCGGCACGATCCGGGAGGACCTCAACGTGTCCACCGAGGGGGGCCACCGGATCGAGGTGAAAGGAGTGCAGGAGCTCCGCCGGATCCGGGAGTACGTGGAACGGGAGGAAGGGCGGCAGCGTGCCCTCCTCTCGGTCGCCGCCGAGCTCGAGCGGCGCTCGGCTAAGGTCGATTCTGAGCCGCGGGAGCTCACGGCCGAGCTCGGCGACGCGGGCCCGGGCGTGGTCCGGAGCCAGATCGCGGGCGGCGGGAGCGCGTTCGGGGTCGGCCTCCGAGGCTTTGCAGGCCTGCTCGGTCCCATCGCCGGCTCGGACGAACGCCTGGGGAGGGAGCTGGCCGACCAGGCGCGCGCGGTCGGGCTCGGCGGAGCGATCCACTCCGACGAACTCCCCGGGTACGGGCTGAGGGCCGAGCATGTCGAGCGACTGCGCCGCGCCCTCTCTCTCACCGATCCGGATGCGTTCGTTGTGGTGGTCGATCGTTCGCGCGACGGGGCCCTTCGGGCGATCCAACGGATCCAGGAACGTGCCTCCGCCGCCCGCCTCGGGATCCCGGGCGAGACGCGCGATCCCCTCCCCGACGGTCGCACGCGCTACTCCCGACCGCTCCCGGGCCGGGACCGGATGTACCCCGAGACGGACATCCCGCCGATCCCGCTCGACGAGCCGCGCCTCGCGAGAATCCGCTCCGAGCTTCCGGAGCTCCCCGCCGCGGCCGTGGCCCGACTCGAGCGAGATCACCATCTCGCGGGAGAGGCGGCCCGCCAGCTCGTCTACGGCGGTGACGCGGAGCTGTTCGACGAGCTCATAAGTCGCGGCCGCGCGCCGGCCCTCACCGCCCGTCTGCTGACCCAGGACCTCCCCGGGCTGCCCCCCGTGGCGGACCGACCTCCGTTCGCGCCGTCGGTGGACCTGATGGATGCCGTGCTCCGGGGCATCGAGGCGGGTCGGTTCGCGAAGGAAGGACTCCCTGAGGTACTGAGCGCCCTCGCGGGCGGCGCTCCGGACCTCGAGGCGGCGCTCCGGACGAGCGGCCTCGAGGCGATCGATGCCGAGCGTCTCGCCCGCCTCGCGGGCGAGATCGTGGCCCGGAACGCCGAGCTGATCCAGCGGGAAGGGGAGCGAGCGTTCTCCCCGCTCATGGGCGACCTCATGCGCGAGGTGCGGGGCCGCCGCGACGGTCGCGAGGTCGCGCAGGCCCTGCGCGAGGCGATCGAGCGAGCTCGCCGGACCGGGACCGCCCCGCCCGGAGCATGACCCGCCCCACGCCACGGCCCGGTGCCGGGGGACGTCTTCGCGCCGTCGTCACCGATGTCGACGGGACGCTCACCTCGGCGGACCGACGCCTCGATCCGAACGCCATCGCCGTGATCCGCTCGCTCGAAGCGAACGGGGTCCCCGTCGTCCTCGCCACCGGCAACGTACTCCCGATCGCGCTCGCGCTGCATCGGTTCCTCGGCCTCACCGGTCCGATCGTGGCCGAGAACGGGGGGATCGTCTACCGTCGGGCGGGGCGGACCGACCTCGTGGAGCGGCTCGCCGATCCCCGGGCGCCCCGTGCGGCGTACCGGCGGCTGGTGCGGCGCGGTCTCGGCGTCCGGAGGCTGTTCACCGACCGGTGGCGGGAGACCGAGGTTGCGCTCGAACCGAACGTCTCGGTCGCGGCGATCCGGGCCGCTCTCGGCCGCTCGGGCCTCACCGTCGAATCGACCGGGTTCGCGATCCATCTCATGGCGCCGGGGGCGGGGAAGCTGCCCGGCCTTCGGCGGGCCCTCCGCCCGATCGGGCTCACCCCCCGGGCGTGCGTCGTCCTGGGCGACGGCGACAACGACATCGCGATGCTCCGGGCCGCCGGGTTCGGCGTCAGCTTCCCCTCGGCGAGCCCGGGGGCCCGCGCCGCCGCGTCGTACGTGACGCGGGCCGAGGCGTCGGCCGGCTTTGTCGAAGGGGTTAAGGTGAGCGGGATTCTCGAGGGGCGGAGACGCTCCCAGGGGGGCTAGCCATGCTCGTCGGCCAGTGCGCGCGGTGCGGGATGCCGGCGTCGCTCGGCTGCACGGTGTGCGGCCGGACGTTCTGCCGCAACTGCCTGGACGCCGACGAGCGGACCTGCGCGGACTGCCTTGCGGCCCAGCAGCGGTCGAAGACCCCGATCGAATCCCGGCACCCGCCGTCCCGCCGCGTGGTACGGCGGACCCCCGAGCCGTCGGTGAGGGTCTAGCTCACCGCCCGCCCGCGTAGTCGGCCCCCGGCAGGACGATCGGGCCCCGGGGCGAGCTGCGGGCGTAGACGAGCAGCACGACGCCGAACAGTCCGGTCGCCGCGCCGAAGGCGATCGTCGCTCCCGCGTAGACGCCGAGCGTGGGCCCGAACCAGACCCCGAGGATCCTCTCTCCACCGCTCGGGGCGTAGTGATGCAGGACGAGATTGAGCGCGACCGCGAACCCCCAGCCGAGCGCAACGAGCAGGCCCCCCGCGAGGGCGTAGCCCAGCCGCTCGTCGCCTCCGGGATCGAACGGGGGGACCGCCGGGGTCTCCTGGAGATCGGTCGTACTGGCGCGTACCGGGCCCCGAGTATAGGAGTTACGGCGGGCGGCGGTCGAGGCCCGGGAGAGCGAATAGATGTCTTTTTATACGAATGTAAACTAATCATTTACGTAAAAACCGAGGTAGAACGATGACGACGAACGAGATCCAGACGCCAGAGACGACGAGCGAGCCGTGGACCGACCTCGACCGGGCGTTCGACGCGATTCGCTCGCGGGTCTTCGATGCGTTCGGCCTCCCGACGTTCGGGGCGCTGACGTACCCGACCCTCGAGCGCGGGCCCGCCGGGTTCCGCCCGGCGCGGACCGACGTGAGCGATACCGGCACCTCGTACCGGATCGTGGCCGAGGTCCCCGGGATCCCGAAGGAGAACCTCGACATCCGCGTCCGCGGATCGAGCGTCGAGATCCGGGGCGAGACGACGAGGTCGAGCTCCGAGAAGGACGCCGAGATCGTCCACCAGGAGCGGGCGTACGCCGGATTCTACCGGTCGCTCGAGCTCCCCGAGGAGGTCCTCGCGGCCGAAGCGAAGGCGAAGGTCGAGCACGGGGTCCTCGAGCTCGAACTTCCGAAGCGGACGCCGACGCCCTCCCCGGCCGAGGTGAAGGTCCGCGTCGGCTAGACCGCCGGCCGGCCCCCGGCCTCCGATCCCGGGCGGGCCCGTGCGCCCGCTCGGCAACCCCTGATCAGCCGAACCCAGGGAGGGACTTTCCGTCCCTCCCGCCCCCCGGACGGAGCGGGGGCTTCCGGAGCTCCTTCGGGCACTC
>JASHQF010000072.1 GCA_030037695.1 Thermoplasmata archaeon | reverse complement strand
CGCAACCGCGCGGAGATCCTCGAATACTTCCTCTTCCGCGACAAGCAGGCGACCCGCGCCAAGCCGTTCACGCACCGGGACGTCGGCCAACTCGTCTCCTACTACTACAAGGAGCCGGACAAGGCGCTCGCCGAGGCGCGGGCCGATCTTGCGCGCCTGCGCTCGGCGCCGGCCGCCCGCTAGCCCGCGCGGTCGCGCGACGATGGTCCCCCGGCGCGCGGGGGCGTACGCGCGGATCCCGCTCGGCCACGGCCGTTCGATCGAGCTCTACCGGGGGGACGCGCTCGCCGAGCTCCCCCGCCGCGTCCGGGGGGCCGACGTCGTGGTGACGAGCCCCCCGTACAACCGGGGGGTGCCGTACGCGACGTACCGGGACGCCCGGCCCCGGCCCGAGTACCTCGCCTGGACCGCCGCGCTCGCCCGCTCGGTCCGCACCGTCCTCGCCCCTTCCGGGTCGTTCTTCCTCAACGTCGGCGGCTCGCCGAAGGACCCGTGGCTCCCGTGGGACGTTGCCCGGGAGGTCGGGCGGTCGTTCGTCCTGCAGAACGTCCTGCACTGGGTGAAGTCGATCGCGATCGACCGGGCGCAAGCCGGCGCGGCGTCCGGGCTCGACCGGGACCTCGCGCTCGGCCACTACCGGCCGCTCGTCTCCGAGCGGTTCGTCCACGGCGCTCACGAGTACGTCTTCCAGTTCACGCTCGACGGCTCCGTCCGGATCGACCGGGCCGCGCTCGGCGTGCCGTACCAGGACGCCTCCAACGTCCGGCGCTGGCGGGGCGCGGCGGGGGGGCGTCGGTGCCGCGGGAACGTCTGGTTCCTGCCGTACCCCACGATCCGCTCGCGGGCGACCGACCGGCCCCACCCCGCGTCGTTCCCCCCGGAGCTCGTCGAGTGGTGCGTGCGGCTCCACGGACGCTCCCGCACCCGTCTCCTGGTCGACCCGTTCGTCGGAATCGGCTCGAGCGCGGTCGCGGCGGCGCGGCTCGGCGTCGCCTTCGTCGGTTGCGACTTGGACGAGGAATACCTCCGCGTCGCGGCGCGTCGGGTCCGCGAGGAGCTCGCCCGCGCGCGTAGGGCCGCGGCGGGGGCCGCGGCTAGCTCGACGGCTCGTTCCCGCCGGGCTCGGCGCCCTCGGCGCCCGGAGCGCTCCACTCGCGCATCGGGGTGCGCTTGACACCGGCGGCCGCCGCGAGCGCGTTCTTCGTCCCTTCCTTCGCCCGCTTGCCCGCCGAGACCACCGCGTCGCGGGCCGCCCCGGCCGCGTGGGCGGTCCCCGAACCGATCGCGGTCCCGACGGTCGCGATCCGGTGCGGGAGGTTGCGGAGCTCCTCGTCGACCGTTCGCCCCACGTAGGCGAGCTCGTCCTCGATGTCGAGGGCGAGGTACTTCGCGTCCTTGCGGGTCGTGTGCCCGAGGCGTTCGATCTTCTGGTCGAGGTTCGAGAACTCGGTCGCGAAATCCCGTCCGAGCCCGCCCGCCGCCTTCCGGATCTCCGCAAGGTGCTGACGGAACTGGGCCTGCTCCTGGGTGTCGGGCATCGTGCGCTCCGGCGCAACTACGACGGGGCCCTACTAGTACGTTTGGCCGGGCGGGAAGCGCGGTTCAGCCGCCCATGCGGCGGTCCGCCCGACGGCGGCGGCCCCGTCCCGCGCCCGGGGGCGGCACGGGGACGGGCGGGGCCGTGGGGCTGAGCTTGCGCTCCGTCTCGGTCCCGTGCGCCCATCGGATGAGCAGCTCGAAGCCGAGCCCCGCGGGGTCCGTGACGACGAGCTCCCCGCCCAGGGTCCGGGCGAGCGCCCGCGCGGCGGCCTCGTACTCCGGCCGGTCGGAGCGCAGGAGGATCAGGGTCGCGCGGAGCGGCGTCACGGTCGCGAGCTCGCGGGCGCGCTCGAGCGCCTCCTCCATCGCCCGATCGAGCTGGCCCGAACGGACCTCGCCGTCCGCGTCCGTGTACGCCTCCGGGAGACCGTCCGTGAGGAGGTACAGCTCCCGACGGCTCGCCCGAGAGGGCCGGAGGAGCAGGTGGGCCGCCCGGAGCGCCTCGGAGGTGTTCGTGAACGCCCCCGGCCGGCACTCCCACAGCTCGAGGAGGTCGAGGACCGAGACGACGTTGTCGAACGCGAGGAGATCGACGGTCGCGTCGGGGTAGCGGTTCCGCACCGCGACGTAGAGGGCGAGGAGCGCCCGCTTCGCCGCGTCGAGCTTCCCTCCCTCCGCCATGCTCCCGGAGCGGTCGAAGGCGACGACGACGTGGACGCTCTCGGCGGTGATCTCGCGGTAGACGTAGCTCGTCGACTCGTCGATGTGACGCGAACCCGCGAGACGGGCGGCGAGCAGCGAGCTCGGCACGTCCAGGTGGGCGATCTCGTCCAGGCGCGCCAGGCGCGCCTTCTCGTAGATCCCCGTCGACGCCGAGCCTTTCAGGGAGAGGCGGACATCCCCGGGAAGGCGGCGGCTCTGTTCCTCCAGGAGGAGGCGCGCGAACCGCTCGACGAGGCCGTACGTCACGACCAGGTTCCCTCCCTGCTCGACGACGTAGCCGCGCTCGCGGAGCTCCTGCTGGAACCGCCGCTCCTCCGCCTGCCGCACCGCCCGCTCGGTCTCCGTCTCGGCCCGTCGCTCGAGCTCCGAGCGCTCGGCCTCGAGCCTCCGGCGCTGGGCCTCCGCCGCCTTGCGCTTCTCCTCGGCCTCCCGCTCGAGCGCCCGCTCGCGGGCCTTGATCGACGTCTCGACCCGACCGGCGAGCTCCTCCCGCTGCGGCGCGGAGAACCGGGCGAGCGCGTCGCCGATCTCGGACGGCCCCAGGGCGCGACCTCCCCCGGCCGCGAACGCGAGGGTCACGGTCCTGTCGCCGGGAGTGGGGGCGGGGGTGCGGGAGCGGGAGAAGAGGCCGCGGAGCCAGGCGAGGAAGCGGCGGAA
>JASHQF010000008.1 GCA_030037695.1 Thermoplasmata archaeon | reverse complement strand
GTCGAGACCGTCTTCAACCTCAACGGGATCGGCCGCGCCCTCGCCCTCGCGGTGCAGACGAACAACGGGCCGATCGACATCGGCGTCGTCTTCGGTTCGACGATCCTGTTCACCTACCTCGTGGTCGCCGCGAACATCATCGTGGACGTCCTGTATGCCTACCTCGACCCCCGGGTCCGGCTGGGCTAGAAGGTACGATGGCAGCGAACGATCCCGCGTCGATCGTCCCCCCGACCCAGCCCCCCCGCACCGGTCGGCGCCCGAGCCCGCGCCTCGCCCAGATGAAGCGGACCTGGTACTTCCTGCGCCGGAACTCCCTCGCGATGGTCGGCCTCGGGATCATCCTGGCCATCGCGGCGGTCGCCGTCTTCGCGCTGTTCCTTCCGTACAATTGGTACGTCATGCCGTCGTACTGCTCCACGAACTTCGGGCCCCAGGGCGCGGGGACGGGCTATACGGGGAACCCGGCCCACCCGGGGAACTTCAGCGCGAGCGACGTCTCGTCCTGCCCGAACTACATCTGCACGTACGAGGTGGTGCCGCCGACCAACGCGGCGCAGTTCTGCAACGGGGAATGGTACAAGTTACCGAGCACCGGTTCCGGTAACGAGACGGTCTACCTCCCGGGCGCGATCCCGCCCACGATCTCGCTGAGCTCGAAGACCGTGGTCGATCCGGGGTTCTTCCCGCTCGGGGGCTTAGCGCTCGAGGAAGGGGTCACCCAGCCGATCTTCAACCTCACGTCGGGGATGCTCCGCGGGACCGACTGGTCGCTGATCTTCTCGGTCTCGATCGTGGGTGCGGGGGCGGCGATCGGGCTCGTCGTCGGCGCGATCGCGGGTACGTGGGGCGGCATGATCGACGAGGCGCTGATGCGGATCGTCGACATCTTCCTGTCGATCCCGGTGATCCTGTTCGTCATCGTCGTGATCACCGTTTTCGCCGGCCTGGCCAGCAACTCCACGACGAACCAGGGCCCGAACGTTCGTCTTGAGCTGTTGATCCTGAGCTTCGCCGTCGTCTGGTGGCCGCTCTACGCTCGGCTCGTGCGCGGGCAGGTGCTGGTCGTCCGGGAGATGAAGTACGTCGAGGCCGCCCGCGCGAGCGGGTCGGGGAAGGCCCGGATCCTCTTCCGGCACATCATCCCCAACAGCGTCTTCCCGGTGTTCATCCAGTTCTCCCTCGACGTCGGGACGATCCCCCTCACGGTCGGGGGCCTCGTCTTCCTCGGCTTCCACATCTTCCCCGGCAACACCCTCTACTTCCCCGAGCTCGGGACGATCTCGGCGCTCGGGATCTCGGACATCTCCGACTACCTGCTCGCCTGCAGCCAGGGCGCCTGCTTCATCCCGTGGTGGCAGATCTTCTTCCCGGGCATGGCGTTGTTCCTCTATGCCATCAGCGTGAACCTCCTGTCGGACGGACTGCGCGACGCCCTCGACCCGAGACTGCGCCGCTAGGCGGGGCCGATGGCCGAGTCGAGCGCGTTCGGGGGGGAGCGGCGCTATCGTCCCCAGATGGGCCACCGGGGGTTCGGGCGGGGCGGCTCCGCGCCGCGACCCCGTCGGGCGCCGCGGGCGACCGTCGTGCCCGCCTCGAACGCCGCCCCGACGCCCCGGGGGGAGGTCGTCCTCGAGGTACGGGACCTAAGGACGTTCTTCTTCACGTACGACGGGGTCGTGCGGGCCCTGGACGGGGTCAACCTCCAGGCCCGACGCGGGGAGACCGCGGGCCTCGTCGGCGAGACGGGGTGCGGCAAGAGCGTCACCGCGTTCTCGATCACCCGCCTGATCGCCGATCCCGGCCGGGTGATCTCGGGCCAGGTGTTCTACCGCGGCTCCGACCTCCTGTGGGGTCTCGGGAAGGAGGCGAAGTTCCGCAAGGGCCGCGACGGACGGATCCGGGTGAAGCTCAGCTTCCGTCGGGTGCGCGCCGCGAACGAGCGGCTGAGCGCCGTCCGGGGTCGCCGGATCGCGATGATCTTCCAGGAGCCGTCGCAGGCGATGAACCCGGTGTTCACGATCTCCGACCAGCTCGGCGAGGCGCTCCTGCTCCACAAGGGCCCCGAGATCGTCGACCAGATGCTCGAGGCGGACCGGGCGTGGCGGACGGCGCACGGCGGGCGCAACGTGGCCCTGGACTACGGCGACGGGGCGCCGGACGCGGTCGTCCCGGCCGACGACGCGACGATCCGCGCCGAGATCGACCGGCTCGTCGCCTCTCCCGCGGCGGACGACGCCGGGATGCGGGCCGCGTGCGCGCGGCTCGCCGAATCGATCCATCTCAACTCGAGCGCCACGGAGGCCTACTACGTCATCCGGAACTTCGGCGTCGGGGACCCCCAGCGGGCCCGGAGGCTCCGCCGCGCCCTGCGGCGCATCCCGCTGAGCCGCTGGCAACGGGCGTACCTCCGCCACGAGCGGAGGTTGATGGTGCTGAAGGCCCAGGCGGACGAGATCTCGCTGGCCGAGATGCGCACGGGCCGGCCGATCCGCTACGAGCGCCAGGTCGTCCGGGCGCGGCGGATCCGCGAGCAGCTGCAGGGGCTGCCGTTCCGTCTCCCGTTCGTCACGCGCCGGGTCAGCAAGCCGCTGCGCCTGGAGACGTTCTGGCGCGCGGTCCAGGAGCTCGAGAAGGTCCGGATCGCCAACCCGGTCCAGGTCGCCCGCGGCTTCCCCCACGAGCTCTCGGGCGGGATGCTCCAGCGGGTGATGATCGCCATGGCGCTCTCGGGCGACCCGGACGTGCTGATCGCCGACGAGCCGACCACGGCGCTCGACGTCACGATCCAGGCCCAGATCCTCGACCTGATGCGGGACCTGCGGGAGCGGGTCGGCACGGCGATCGTCCTGATCACCCACGACCTCGGCGTGATCGCGGAGGTGTGCGACCGGGTGAACGTGATGTACGCGGGCCTGATCGTCGAGTCGGCGCCGGCGAAGGAGCTGTTCCGCCGGCCGCTGCACCCGTACGCGCAGGGGTTGCTCTCCTCGATCCCCCGGTTCGACCAACCCGACCGGGAGCTGCAGACGATCCCGGGATCGGTGCCGAACCTGATCACCCCCCCACCCGGGTGCCGGTTCCACCCACGTTGCCCATACGCGATGCCGATCTGCAAGGAGGTCCGCCCCGAGCCGACGATCATGGGCCCCGACCACACCGTTTCCTGCCACCTCTACACGGAGCCTTCGGAGAACGGGACCGCGCCGGCCGAGGGGATCGCTCCCGAGGGAGAGGGTCGCGCGACACCCCCCGCCGCCGTCCCCGCCTTCCCGTAGCGCTCCCTAGCTCCAAGCCCTCCGCCCCCCGGAGGGGGGCGTCTCGGTTCGCGTAGGGAGACCCACCCTCGATCGACAGCCCAGCTTCCGGGGGGCGGGCCCCCATCCGGGCCTCGGGGGGCTCGAGCTAGACGGAGGATCGCCCTCCGGCTCCGTCCGTTCCGACGTCGTGACGATCGCGTGCTCGAGGGAGCGGTTCCCTCACCGTCCGAGAAGTTCAGGAAAAGAGGGAAGGAAAGGGTTCCCGCTCCCCCGTAGGGGAGCGGGTCCGCTGGCTGCTCCGACCCGACTCAGAGCGTCACCGCCACGGTCTGCGCCGTGGGGTACGATACGGTGATCACACCGGTCTGGCTGTTCACGCCGGACGCCGCCTTCCAGCTGTACGTCCCCGAGGGGAGGTGCAGCAACAGCGTCGTCCCCGAGCCCGTGACCAACGTGCCCACCGAGATCGCCGGGTTCGAGCTCGCGGTGATCGTCACGTTCCACAGCGTCCGGGGCGAGAGCCCCGTCTCGTGGAACCGGATCACCGACGTGTCGAGCTTGAACTTCACGATCTTCGTGAAGGTCGCGTGGGTCGCTGGGACCGCCGCTCCGCCGCGGGGCGGGGTCGCCTTGTAGTCCGACGGGCCCGTCACGGTGAACTTGTAGGCAGCGGTCGACGGGACGTTGAAGGCGATCGACGTCCCGGAGCTGCCGTTCACCGTAGCCGTGCCCACCTGGTCGGGCGGGCCGCCGTGCGTCAGCGAGGCGTTCAGGTAGACCGACCAGGTCGACCCGTTGGCGAGCTGGAAGCCCGCCGCCGTCTCGTTGAAGTACAGCGTCTTGACCGCACCGTAGGTGACCGTCCAGGTCGTCGCCGCCGACACCGTGCCGCCGGACTGACTCGGGTTACCGGTTCCGACGATCTTCACCGGCGCGTACGCCGGGACGCCCGTCGTGTTCGGCAACGAGAGAGAGACCGCGCCCGTGTCGACCGTCGCGGTGATCGAGCCGGTCGAGCCGGATCCGTGGGCCACCGTAGTGTCCGTGGCGTTCACACCGTCTACCGTCACGTTCCACGCCGTTCCCGCCGGGAGCCCGACCTCCTTGATGGTCAGGTTCGTCGTCGTGGGCGGAGTGTACGCGGTGTAGTTGATGTGGAACCACAGCTGGTTCTGGCTGCCCCCGATCGTCGGGTTCGTGTTCAACGAGGCGTTGTTGATCCACGGCGCCGCCGAGATGTACAGGTTCTGCTGTCCGTACCACAGGTACAGGTCGAGGTTGTTCAAGATCGACATGTCCCCAGAGTAGTACAGCGTCCGGTTCGGGTTGCTCGCACCGAGCGGGTTCGAGAAGTTCTGGTACTCCATCGCGAACGCCAGCGCTACGCCCTGGCAGTTCGTGGGAATCTCCTTCGCCGCCGCGTTCCACGCCCAGTAGCTGAAGTTCGCCCACGCCACCGACGTGTTCCCCACCGCATCCTGGCCGCCCGTGTGACCGAGCGAGCAGCTCGCGTTGCTGAGGAACGTCGGCAGGCTGGAGTTCTCCAGCTGCAGGGTGATCGCGTCGGGGCTGAAGTAACCCGCGTTCGGCGTCGAGTACGCCGCGAGGTAGTCCGTCGGGTCGGGGTAGTCAGGCGCCCACCCGAGGTTCCAGACTCCCACCGGGCTCTGACCGGCCGGTGCGAAGTCGATGTAGACGATCAGGTCGGAGAAGCTCAGGTCGTACTCGTACGGCTGGATGTGGCCACCGCTCAGCAGCTTGATCTCGGTGATCCACTGCTGCAGCGCCGCGTCCAGGCTCTCCGCGCCCTGCTCCCCGAGGATCGGGAGCACACAGCTCGACGTCATGCACGCCTTCAGCTGCGGGTCGTAGAACGGCGAGCTCGAGTTCGTACCCTGGGCGAGCCACCACGCCGCGCCGCCCGTGTCGTTCGCGTTCGTGTCAGGGTTCGTCGACGGGTACGTCACGTTGCAGCCCTGCTCGTGCGCGATCACCGAGCAGCCGTCGCCGGGTTCGTTACCGGGGTAGTAGTCTCCCATGAACGCGGGGATCGGTCCGCCCGCGTTGAAGAAGAACTGCAGTCCCCCGACGGTGTTGATCTGGTTCTCCACGTTCGTGAACGGGTAGGCGTTCGTGAAGAACGCCCGCGCCGCCTCGTACGAGAAGAAGTCCTGCGGGATGGTCGCGTGCGGCTCCCCCGAGAACAGCGGGCTCGAGTTGAACGCCGACTGGTTGA
>JASHQF010000071.1 GCA_030037695.1 Thermoplasmata archaeon | reverse complement strand
GGGGCGGGGGGGCGGGCGGTTCCACGAGGCGTCGGGGACGAGGAGGGCGCTCTCGAGATCCGGCAGGTACTCCGAGCCCGGCAGCCGCGACCAGTCGACGTTCCGGCTCGCGCGCAGCCGGGCCTCGAGCGCCGCGATCTCCCGGGCCACCTCGTCATCCCGCCGACGCTCGATCGACGCGAGCTCCTGGACCCGCCGGTCGTACTCGTCAAGCTGGCGCCGGAGTCGGCGCGACGCCTGGCGACGGATCCGCTCGCGCAGACGCTCGAGGCGGGACTTGAGCTCGGCGTCGTTCGCCTCCCGGTCGCGGAGGAGCGCGCGCGCTCCGTCGACGCCTTGCTCGGCGAGCGCTCGGACCAGCGCGGCCCGGTCGAGGGCGTCGACCAGGTCGTCCGAACGGACGTCGTCGGGGAACTCCGAGCAGTCGGGGAGCGTGATGGCGGGGCTAGAGGGGGGCGTCGTCGGCGTCCTCCTCCTTGCAGGAGAACAGCGAGAACTCCTCCAGGAGGCGGAAGACGTGCACGGCCGCGTCGCTCGGGGCGAGCGCGGAGCCCGGACGCTCCCGCTCGCCGACGTACCCCGCGAACGTGCGGAACTTCGGGAACGTCGCACCGTCGGAGGCGAGCGACGCCGCCAGCGACGGATCGTCCTTCAGCCGGCGTCCCTCGCCGACGAGCCCCTCGGCCTCGCCGGTCTGGCTCCGCAGGGGGCCCGTGAAGTACCGGCACCAGTAGACGCCGGCGCTCCGGCGGATCGCGGGGTCCGCGTACCGGTCGATGAACTCCGCGACCCGCTTCTCGTTCTGGCGGAACGAGTCGCCGCTGCGAGCCCGGATCCGGCCCCGCATGGCATGGAGCAGCCCGGCCTTGAGATCGTCGACCGACGGGACCGGGCGGCCGGCGAGCAGCCCGATCGCGCTCGTCCGCTCGCCGACGTCGATCAGCGTCCGGTTCGAGCCGACCTCCCCGACGTCGGGGTTCTCCTCGCTCGTCTTCGTCCGCCACGCTTCGATCACGCGGACCCCCGCATCGAGGAGGATCTCGGGGACGTAGCCGCCGTCCCCGCCGGTCCGGCCGAGGGCGACGATCCGGCGGTTGTCGTCGTGCCGCTCGTTGAACCCGATGTGGAGGCTCGTCAGGCGATCGGAGAGGGGGTCGTTGATGCTGTCGAGATCGGAGAGGTTCGACGTCGCGATCGCGACGAACATCGCCGGGAAGCTCTCCCGCGACTTCGACGGCGTCACGGTCCCCTCCTGCAACGCCTGGAGGAGCACGTTCTGAGTCCCGAGCGGGAGCTTGCCGATCTCGTCGATCAGGAGGAACCCGCGGTTCGCCTGGAGGAGCTTGCCCGGTTCGAGGACGAGCGGGTTCATCGGGTCGCCGAGCTCCTCGAGCTTGCGCAGGTTGATGTTCCCCGTCAGGTGGTCGGGGAACACTTCGGAGCTCCCCTGGACCCGGGCGAAGCCGTACCCCTCGCGCAGGCGGACGTACTCCGCGGGGACCTTCGCCGGATCGACCGCCCCCGGGTCGAACTTCGCGATATCGCCCCCGGGGGCGAACCGACGCCGGCAGATCGGGCACGGCGGCTGACGTTGGAACGCCCCGGGGTCGACGAGGCTGAGGGGATGGTCGAGGACCGGGCAGCCGTCGACGACCCACGCCCCCTTCGGGAACAGCTCCCAGAGGTCCTTCGCGAGGCTCGTCTTGCCGGCCCCGGACGGGCCGAAGAACAGGAGGTGGGCGCCCGCCACGATCGAGGCGAGGAGGTCGTCGTAGGTGGGCTCGGGCAGTACGGTATGGGGAAACAGCGCCCGGATCGACGCCGACCGGTCGAGGCCTTTCGCGCGCAGGGCGTCCAGGGACCGCAGCAGATCGCGGCGGAACCGCTCGCTCGGGGCTTCGACCGCGACCCGCGCGGCGCGGAGCTGCTGGGCCGTGGACCGCGTACCGGGGGCGGGGGCCTCGCTCGAAGGGTCGGGCACGCCGCGCGCAGTTGGGTGCGCAATATCTCCTTTGCCTCCGAGCGCGACGCCGTGGGCCCGCCGAGCGGCGCGCCCTCCGCGGGGCCGCCGGCGTCGCGGACCTGCCTTTAAATAACCGGCCCCGCTCGGCGGGGCCCGCCCCGATGGCCGAGAAGGAGACGGCAGCGAAGAAGCCGGCGCTCGCGCGCACCGTCAAGGACAAGTGGCGCGCGAAGCACTGGTACCGGGTCCGGGCCCCGGGCCTGTTCCAGCACGTCGAGCTCGGCGAGACCCCCGCCGGGGACGCCGAGCAGATCGTCGGGCGGACCCTCGAGACGACCCTCCCGGAGCTCGCCGGCTCGGCGGATTCCGGCAAGGCCCACGTCAAGCTCCGCTTCCGGATCGAGCGGATCGGGGGCGACGGGGTCGCCGAGGCCCGTTTCGTGGGCCACGACCTCACCTCCGACTACGTCCGCCGCCTGGCCCGCCGCAAGCGCTCGAAGATCGACACGGCGCTCCACGTGACGACCAAGGACGGCGTCGAGATCGTGCTCAAGCCGGTGGCCGTGGGGGAGCAGCGGCTGCAGACGCGCCTCCGGGCCGAGCTCCGCCACCGGATCGTCCAAGTGCTCAGCGAGGAGGCGAAGCAGAAGACCTCCCCCGAGTTCGTGAACGAGATGCTCCAGGGGGATCTCGCGAAGCTGCTCGCCCACGGGGTGAAGTCGCTCTACCCGCTCAAGAAGATCGAGATCCGCCGATCGATCGTCCTCGGCACGATCGCGGACGAGCTGCCGGCGCCTCCGGCCCCGGTCCCCGAGCCCGAGGCGGACGCTGCCCCGGCGATGCCCGAGCCGGCGGCCGAGCCTTCGTAAGGGCCCGGCGGCTATGCGTCGTTCGTTCCCCGTCGGAGTGGCTCAGCCCGGTAGAGCACGGGACTCATAGCGGGACGCGAACGCGTCCCGGGAGAGATCCTGGGGCCGGGGGTTCAAATCCCCCCTCCGACACTCGGACTCGAACCGGTAGGCGAATCCCGCGTCCGGAATCCTCCGAACGAGTCTTGCTTCGTCCAACCGGGACGCTCCCCCTGTGGAGACCCCCAGCGTGGTCAACCCCCTGTGTGGGAAAGGGTCGCCGCCCCTTCAGGGTGCGTGTGCATGCATTTGGGGCGGGATTCGCGTCCATGGTTCGCCGTAAGCTAATACCACACCAAGATACCAATGCGGCGGAAGGGATGTCGGATGCCGGTCTGTTTCCAGATCGTGATTGACTGCCACGAGCCTCGACGTCTCGTCGCGTTCTGGAGTTCTGCAATCCGGTACCGACCCGAACCCCCTCCGAAGGGTTTTCCCGGGTGGCGAGAGTACTGGAGAACCCTCGGGGTCGCAGAAGAGGAGATCCGAGACGTGACGAGCCCGGAGTCGATCGACGATCCGAACGGGGGGGGCCCGCGCATCTGGTTTCACGCGGTTCCCGAATCGAAGGCGTGCAAGAACCGCCTTCACTTTGACATTCGAGCGAGCGGGAGTCGTGATCTTCCCTTGACGACGCGGAAGGATCAGGTAGAAGCCGAAGTGGCCCGGCTGGAGGCCCTCGGGGCTACTCGCCTGGAGACCCTCTTCGAAGAAGGCGACGACCACTATGCAGTCGCCATGTCAGATCCGGAGGGCAACGAGTTCGACGTCAATTGAGGCCTGCGCCGGGACGAGGTCAACCCACC
>JASHQF010000070.1 GCA_030037695.1 Thermoplasmata archaeon | reverse complement strand
GGGGCCGTCGGTCGTCGTCGGGCCAGCGCACCGGGTCCCGGTCCTCCGCGGGGCCGTGCCGGACCAGGGTGACCCTCACGTTGCGAACCTTGCGGGCGGGGGCAGACATCGAGGCTCCGAGGGGGGGTCCCGATGGACTTCTCCCCTTAAAGGGTGCTGTCCGTAGGAGTGCGTAATCTCCGTAGCGAGGCGACCGTTGGGCCCACCCCGACGAGCCCCGGGGGCCGGGCACCGGCCCCGGTCCGCCTCAGTCCGGAGCGCTGCGAAGACGGGCTACCGGCGCGATCGGCTCGTCCGTCCGTCGGAGGGCGAGCGCGACCAGCCCGATCCCCGCGAGGACCAGCGCCACGCACGCGATCAACTGGGCGTCGACGACCCGCGCTGAGGCGCCCCACCAGAGGCCCCCAGCGGCGGCCAAGGCCGCGCCGACGCCGAATCCCAGCCTCCGCGCGGCCCGCAGCGCCGGACCCGCGAGGTCCCGGACGGCCGAACCGTAGCCGGCCAGGACGAACCACGTACCTGCCCCGCCGGCCTCGATCGTGAGCAGCGCGTAGAGGGAAGTGACGTGGTGGACCGGACCGTCGAGCCACGGGACCGTCGCGACCGCCACCGCGAGGGCAGCTGCCCCCGCCGCTCCCAATCCGGCGCCCAACCCCCACCCTCCGACGTTGGTCGCCTCGTTCGGGCGACCCGCCTCCGAGCCCGCGAGCGAAACGATCGAACGGGCGACGATCGCGACCCCGAGGAAAGCCAGGGCCCCGGCGGCGTACGAATCGAGATCGAGATTGCCCCCGGACGGAAGACCGGCCCGGAGCTGCCAGGCGACGGCGCCGAGCCCCAGCGCGGCGGCTAGGACCGAACCCCCTAGGCCGGCGATTCGCCGCGCGCGGGGCTCGAGTCCTGCGAGGCAGCGACCGAAGCCGATCGTGACGAGCGCGATCCCGACGAGCATAGCGACGAACGTCGGCAACGTGATCCCCTGCGCGATCGTGCTCGGGTTTCGATCCTGCCACACTTCGATCAGGACGCCGACCACCTCGACCAATCCTCCGGCCAGGAGCAGAAGGAGTCCGGACGTCCGTCGCTTCACGACCCTCCCTATGGGGGTGGACCCGCTACGGCGCCGGAGCTCATCAACCCCTCCGTTCCGGAGGCGGTGCCAGGGCCACCCCCGCGTGGCCGTACCCCCCGCGCTGCACCGCCCTTTCGGACGTGGAGCGGGGCCTAGCCCCGCGGTACAGGTGGCGCCCCACCGAGGATGGCCCGGCGCGGCGCCCTCGCGGGCGACGGAGCGCGACCGCGCCGTCGGCGAGACCGAGCGCGGGCCCGGCATATGCGATGGGCCGGGACGGACTCGAACCGCCGATCTCCGCGTTGTAAGCGCGGCATCTTCGCCCCTCGACTACCGGCCCCGAAGGGCGTCGACCCCCTCCTACGTCTTGGCGATGTCGGTCGCACGAGGCGCACGGTGCCGGACGCGGACGGCCAGCCCCCGCGCCAAGCTTTGAAGCAGAGCTCCGGGAAGGGCGGCTTCGCCGACCGCGGCCAGCTCCCCGTCGCGGACCAGGGCGACCTCATCTCCCTCGCGGATCGCCGGGTCGGACGAGCGAACCCCGGGAACGAACAGGTCCCCGTCCAACCGAACGCCCGGATCGATCTCGATCCGCGGCAGGGCCTCCCCCATCCGACGCGCTCCGGCGAGCGTGAGGTGGAACAACCCCCGCTCCTCCCGGAGGGACGCGAGATCGGTGCCGTTCGAGCTGATCCGTTGGAACCAGGGTCGGCCGTGCAGGCGGATCGGAGGTTGAAAGAGCCGCTCGGCTCCCGCGCGCCCGAACTGGACGCTGGCGACCTCCCGTAGCTCCTCCCGCACGACCGCGAGCGGGCCTCCCGTCGCCCGGGGGAGCTCCGAGAGCAGCGCTCCCAGTTCCTGCCGCAGGTGCTCGAGCGACGCCGGCGAGCCGGGACGCCCGTCCGCCGCGGTCCACCGGATCGCCGCAGGGCCGAGCGGGGCTTCCGCGAGGAACGCATACTCGTGGGGGTCGAGATGGAGCACGGCGGTCCGGTACGCGCCGGTCCGGAGCAGGTGGGCGAGGCCGTCGACGACCGCGGCTCGCTCCTCCTCTCGCCACTCCCCGGTCACCGGAATGTCGTACTGTCGGGCGGGGGGTAGGTCCTCGAGCTCGCGGGGGACGACCCCGATCGGGGAGCTCACGGAGACGGTCTGCACGCGCTCGGGGCCTTCGAGCTCGGCGAGCGCCCGAGCGAACCGTCGATGCGACGGGGAGGCGCGGTACGGCTTCGTCCGCGAGCACGGCACGACCAGGAGGAGCGCCTTCGACGGGGGCGGTCGGTACCGCTCGAGGAGCCGGGCGCGGAACCGGACCATCTCGGGACGCCGGTGCGACTCGGCGAGGACGTAGCTGCGGGTGGCCCCCCCCGTCACGGGAGCCCGCGCCTCGAGCAGCCCCGCGAGATGCCGGTCGGCGTACCGGAGCATCTCGGCGAGGGCGGGTTCGGAGGGGAGCCGGCTCTCGACCAGCTCCCGCAGGCGGCCGGCCCGCAACGCCGCGCGAGTCTCCCGGCGCGCCCGATCGTACATCGCCCGGGCGTGCTCGACGAGGGTCCCCGGCGGCACGCGGGCACAGGCCACGCAACCGCACGCCTGCTCGCGGCCCGACGCCCCGGCGTCCCCCTCCCCGAGGGTGGTGTCGAAGAACACCCCCCGCGCGGCGCGGAGGAGCCCCTCGGTCGAATCGAGCAGGTCGACCCCGAGGTAGGCGAGGAGCGGGACACGATGGGGGAGAGCGACCCTCGGGGCCCAGATCAGAGGCGCTCCTCCCAGGCGAGAACGGATCGTCCCGAGCGCCTCGACGAACGGCTCTCCCTCGCTCCACAGCGCGGCGGCGTTGCCGAGGAGGACGAGCTCCGGAGGGCGGGCGGCCAGCTCCGTCAGGGACGCGTCGGGGAGAGGCGCGTGCACGACCGCGATCTCGGGGCGCGGGCGATGCACCCCCGGGCCGACGCCGGTGATCTCGGGCGTGGGGATCGGGAAGGGGATAGCGAGCCGATCGGTTCCCCGCACGAGCACGAGGCGCCGGGTGCCGACCGGGGCCGATTCCGCGACGAGCGTTGCCGACGCCCCCGACGGCTCGGTCGTTTCGCCCGAGAGGATCCCGGGGACCTCGAGCGAGAACCCCGCCACGGAGGCTTGTCCGAGGATCGCGAGGCCTTCCCAGCCCTCGGCGGTCCGGGAGTTCGTTAGGGAGCGCGGAGCCATGAGGGTCGCACCGGACGGTGGTGGGCGGCTCATTACCTCCCGGGACGCCGCCCCGTGCGGGGGAGCGGGCTACCGCACGCCGGGCAGGTAGACCGCGACGGCGGTGGCGGCCAGGAAGAGGGCACCGAGGACGAAGTGCCGCCGGAACGGTACCGTCGCCGAGATCGGCCGGCGGGCGAGCCCGAGGTCGGTCACGAGGACGAGCGCCGCCATCGCGGCCAGGCCGACGAAGTACGGCGCGGCGAGCGAGGACGCGAGGCCGTAGAGGGCGAGGAGCGCGAGCGCGGCCGTGTGGAGCCCGGCGACGAGGACGACCGAGCGGTCGGGACCGAGCCAAAGCGGCAGCGAGCGCAGGCCGAGGGCGCGGTCGCTCTCGAGGTCCCCGAGGCTGTGGACCGTCTCGAACGCCGTCCCCCAGGCGAAGAACGCCCCGACCGCGACGAGGGCGGCCAGGGGCAGCGCCCCGTCGACCGCCACGTACACGGCCGCCGGAACGATCGCCTCCACGACGCCGAGATACGCGGTGGTGAGGGAGCTCCGTCGCTTGGAGTAGCTGTAGCCGAAGACCACGGCGAGCGCCAGCGGGGCGAGGAGGAGCGCGAACCGGTTCAGGAAGAACGCGGCGAGCATCACGACTCCAGCGCTCGCGGCCGCGATCAGGAGCGCCGAGCGCGGGGCGAGTCGTCCGCTCGGGATCGCCCGGTGCCGCGTCCGCGGGTTCGCGGCGTCCAGGTCGCGGTCGGCCCAGCGATTGAAGCTGTGGCCGGCGTTCCGCGCGGCGACGAACGCGACGAGGATCCACCCGACGGTGACGAGCGACGGGCGGCCCGTCGCGGCGACGAGGAGGAAGGCGACGGCGAACGGAAGGTTCAGGCCGAGGTTCTGGATCTCGAGGAACCGGCCGAGCTCCGCGAGACCGAACCGCGGGCCGGGCCCGGCCCCGGTCACGGTCCGGGACGCCCGAGGAGCCGGGCGAGCGCCGGTTCGCTGCGCACGAGCTTCTCGGCGGCCGCCGAGGCCGCGGGATCGGACCGGATCTCCTCGGGCCACGGTCGGGGGAACCCGTCGTCGGGTCCCTTCCGGGTCGCGTCGATGCCGATCTTTCCCCCGAGGTTCGGCAGCGGGTTCGAGATCGACAGCTGATCGACCGGACCCTCCACCAGCTCTAGATCCCGTGCGGGATCGGCCTGGAGCCCGACCCGATAGAGGACCTCGCCGAGATCGTGCACCGGGACGTCGGCGTCGACGACCACGAGGTACCTCACGAACATCATCTGGCCGAGGCCCCACAGCGCATGCATCACCTTGCGCGGGTGTCCGGGGTAGGCCTTGCGGATCGCCACGATCCCGACATTGATGAACAGCCCCTCCATCGGCAGGTTGAGATCGACGAGCTCGGGGAGGAGGAGCCGGAGCACCGGCAGGAAGATCCGCTCCACCGCCTTCCCGAGCACGGCGTCCTCGGTCGGTGGCTTGCCGGTGACGGTGCCGAGATAGACCGCGGAGCGGCGTCGGGTCACGCGCGTCACGCGCATCACGGGGAACGGCTCCGGGGCCGAGTAGTAGCCGGTGTGGTCCCCGAACGGGCCCTCGACGGCCCGCTCGGTCGGATCGACGGTCCCCTCGAGCACGATCTCCGCCTCGGCCGGCACCTCGAGATCGATCGATCGGGCCGGGACGAGCGGGACCGGCTCGCCGCGCAGGAACCCCGCGAACACGAGGTTCGAGAGCCCCTCGGGGACCGGGGCGAGGCCCGAGAAGACCGTCGCCGGCTCGGCCCCGATCACGGCGGCGACCGGCATCGGCTCCCCGCGGGCCGCCCATTTCCGATAGTTGTTCGCCCCGACGCGGTGGGTCTGGGCGTGGAACCCGAGACGGTCGGGACCGTACTGCTGCAGGCGGTAGATCCCGGCGTGGGCCTCCCCGGACTCGGGGTCCTTGGTGATGACGATCGGGAACGTCACCGTACGGCCCCCGTCGTGGGGCCAGCAGCGCAGGATCGGGAGCCGATCGAGATCGACCCGATCCTCCTCGACCTCCTGGCACGGGGCGGAGGCCACCCGCTTCGGGGCGAGCGAGCGCAGGACCGAGAGGGTCTCGAGCGTCCCGCCGAGGTCCCGCAGCGCCCCCACGAGCCCCGCCGGCGGCCGCAGATGGGCGAGCCGGTCGACCCGCTCGGCGACGCCGTCGACCGTCTCGCTCCCGAGCCCGAGCGCGATCCTGCGCGGCGACCCGAGAAGGTTCGTGACGACGGGCAGGGCCGTCCCGGGCACGTTCTCGAAGAGGAGGGCCGGTCCGTCCGCCCGGACGACCCGCTGCGTCACCTCTGCGATCTCGAGATCGCGGGAGACGGGCCCCCGGATCCGGACGAGGTCCCCCCCGGACTCGAGACGTTCGAGGAACTCTCCCAGCGACCGGAACGCCACGCCGGACGGGGAACGTGAGGCTACTTAAGGCGGGGCGGGGGCCACGGGTTCTTAGCGGAACCTCGCCTCGGGGCCGCGCCGATGCAATCGATCACCCTCGAGTTCCGCACGGGCGACCTCGTCCTGCTCGGGCTCGTGCCCCGGGACCTGTTCGACCGGTACGAGGAGGTCGAGCTGCTCGAGACGCTCCGGCTCGAGCGCGGCTGGCGCCTCGAGCTCCTGCGGATCCGTCGGCGCGGTCCGTTGAAGTCCGTCGAGGAGCTCGAACGCGAATCGCGCCGGATCCGGGCCCTCTACGGCCTCGAGCGGTTCGAGGTCGTCGACCGCCGGCCCCGGACGCGCGACTACATCGTCCTGGCGCGCCAGCGCAACCCCGAACGGCTGCGTCGCTGGCTCTCGGCCGCCGGCGGCACGATCTCCCCGACGTCCCCGTTCCGCCTCACGCGGGAGACGACCGTGGCGACGTTCCACGGCGACGAGCGCGCGGTCCGTCGCGTGCTCGCCCGGCTCGACCGCGAGGAATTCCCGTACCGGATCGTGCGCGCGAGCGGCCGACCGGCGCTGACCGACGAGGAGCGGTGGGCGCTGACCCCGCTCCAGGGCCGGATGCTGAGCCGGGCCTGGCTGCTGGGCTACTACGCCGTGCCGCGGCGGGTGACGTTGGCTCGTCTCGCGCGCCAGTCGGGACGGAGCGCCCCAGCCCTCGGGAAGATCCTCCGGCGGGCCGAGGGTCGTCTCGCCGGTCGATGGCTCGCCACCTCCGGGCTGCCTTCCGAGGAGGATCTCGCCGAGATCGACCGGCCCCGATCGGCCGGCTAGCCCGAGCGACGCAGGGACGCGAGGAGCGCGGTCCCGTTCGGGGTGCCGAGGCCCGTGCAAGGGTCCCAGCCCGGCCCCGCCCGATAGTAGCCGTTCGAGCCGGCCGTGATATCCCGGAACGAGGGGGCGACCGCCGGAGCGTACAGCAACGGCGCGGCGAGCCCGAGCGTAGTTCCCAAGGCCTCGTTGCAACGGGCCACGAGGGCGGCCCACAGCGGGGCGACGGCGCTCGTGCCCCCGAGGACGGCGCCCGCCCCGTCGACCCGGACCGCGTAGCCGGTGTCGGGATCGGCGTCCCCGGCGACATCGGGGACCCCGCGTCCCACGAACCCGTTCGGCGCTGGCGGGACGCTCGCGGCGCGCTGGAATGACGGTCGTGGGAACGCCGTGCTGACGCCCCCGCCCGTCGCTCCTTCGCCCGAAGCAAGATCGTTCCAGACCGTCTCGGAGGTCACTCCCCCGGGACCGAGCACGAGCCGGGTCCCGCCGCACCCGAGGACGTGGGGGCTCGACGCAGGGAAGTCCACCGCGAGCTCTCCCGGAGGCTCCCCGTCACCGGCCCCCTGATCCCCCGCGGCGGCAAGCACCGTGAGCCCGAGGCTGGCGGCGTCCTCGGCCGCGGAATCGAGCGCAGCGCGGGCCTGGGCGGTCCACGAGGGCTCGGGGCCCCCCCAGCTGATCGAGACGATCGTCGGGCGGTTCACCGCATCGTGCGTGGCCGTGGTCAGCGCATCGAGGAACCCCCGGTCGGTGTTCGGCGCGAAGTACGCGACGAGCCGGGCCCCCGGAGCGAGGGCTCCGGCCAGTTCGAGATCGAGCTCCACTTCGTCGTCCGGGCCGCCGGGGACGCCGGTCGGGGCGTTCGTGGCCCCGTCGACGCTCACGGGCGTGACGGTCGGGGGCGGCTCGCCGAGCGTTCCGAAGAACGTGGCGAGGTCCTCCGACGAATACCCTCCGCCGAGTTCGACCACGCCGATCGTCTGGCCAGCGCCGGTGGATCCCGGCGGGAACGCGTACGCGGCGCCGACGGCGAGCGGAGAGTACCCTGCGAGCGTGGAGTCCGCGCGCCGCCGGCGAACATGCGCGCGGGCCTGCGGGCGATCGTCCAGGCCGAACACCCCCTCGACCGCTCCGGCGAGCGCGCGCGGGACCCTCAGCGGGCCGGTCCGGCCCCGGTACGTGCCCCCCGAGTAGGCGAACCTCCGAAGCTCGGTCCCGAAGGCGCGCTCGAAGTCGCGGGCGGATCCGGCGACGCGCACCGAGCGACGGCCGACGCTCGCCTCCCGGACCTCGAGGGCCGCCTCTTCCGCGAACCGGCGGACCTGGTCGATGTCCTCGCCCCGAGCGCCGTGCAGTCGAGCAAAATCGCTCCGCGAAAGGTAGGGGCCGACGGCTCCCCTCCCCGCACCGGCGGCGAGCGGCAAGGGACCCGGGGCCGATCCGCGTCGCAGCCAGATCGTCACCTCGATCTCGGCCGCGGGAAGGGCGCGCCCGAGATCCCTCGCGCCCGGGAGCCGGGTTCGCTCGCTCCCGGGCAGCGGCCGCCGCTCGACCGCGGGGTCGGAAGCCATCGTCGCCGTCCCACGTAGCGGAGCCGCATGACCCTGGCGACGCGACCGGTCGCGACGGGCCCGCGCCGGAAGAAGGCGTAAAGAGCGGGGGTCCTTCCGCCCGAACGTGGCGGTCGCCCGACGCGTCGTCCACGTCGAGCGGGTCACCGGGGCCCCCGAGGTCCCGCTCCCCAGCCGCGCGACGAGCGGGTCCGCCGGGTTCGACCTTGCCTCGGCGGAATCGATCGAGCTGCGGGCCGGTAAGGTCGACCTCGTGCGCACCGGTCTCAAGTTCCGCTGCCCGCCCGGAACGTTCCTCGAGGTGCGTCCCCGCAGCGGGCTCTCGCTCCGCGGCGTGCTGATGGTCAACGCGCCCGGAACGATCGACCGGGACTACTCCGACGAGGTCCGCGTACCGCTCACCTACCTGTTCGAGGGGTCGTACCGGATCGCCGTCGGGGACCGGATCGGCCAGGTCCGTATCGTCGCCGACCGTCCCACGGCGTTCCGCGAAGGGACGGTCCCCGTGGTCGCCAGCCGACGGGGCGGGTTCGGGAGCACCGGTCGCTAGCGGTACTCGGTCAGGAGCTTCTGGGTCCGCTTCGTCGCCGGGGGCGGGGGCGGCCGTCCGCGCTCCGCCTCGGCCTGGACCTCCTCGAGGAGGTCGTGCATCCGTCGTTCCCGCGCGCGGGCGGCACGGTGGAGGCCGACGTCCCGGGTTCCCTCCGCGACGAGCACGACGACCCGGCCCGCGGTCGCCCGGCCGGTCCGGCCCCGGCGCTGGATCGTCCGGATGACGTCCGGGATCGGCTCGTAGAAGACGACGAGATCGGTCGCCGGGATGTCGAGCCCCTCCTCGGCGACCGACGTGGCGACGAGGCAGTTCACCTCGCCCGCCCGGAACTGATCGAGCAGGCCGACCTGCTCCTTCTGGGACAGACCGGGGTCCGTGCCACGGGACGCCTGCCCCACGAAACGGGCGGGCCGCACGCTCGGGTCGCCGAGACGGACGAGTTCGTCGACCAGCCGGTCGACGGTGTCGCGGTACTGGGTAAAGACGATCACCTTCGCGCCCGGTCGTCGTCCGAGCTCCTCGTGGACGAGGCGGGCCGCGGTCGCGATCTTCGGCAGGTCGACCGTGAGCACGCTCGCCTGCCGCCGGGCCTCCTCGACGTCCGGGTCGCGCAGGAACGCCCGTTGGGCCGGGGTCCAGCGCCGGCCCGGCGGAGGTTCCTGCCGCGCGAGGAACTCGCGGAGCGCGTCGGCCCCCTGGCTCTCGATCAGTTCGAGCGCGTGGTAACCCTTCATCGCCGCGGCCTGGGCCGTGATCGCCTGCCAGAGGGTCGCCCGGTGGGGTCCCGGATCGGCGGCCCCTGCGCGGATCTCCCGGTGCAACCGGGTCCCGAGCTCGAGGAGGGCCCGGCGGCCGGGATCGGGCGCGGCCAGGAGGCCGAGATGGCGGAGGAGCTCGCCTTGTCGCACGACGGCGGCCCGGAGCCGGATCGCGATCTCCCGCACCTCCGGGGGGACCGGGACCAGGACCGGCTCGACCCCGATCCCGTGCAGGTACGGGGCGACATCGGGGCTCTCGTCCGTGCGGTACTCGAACCGCTCGATCCCGAGGTTCGCCCAGACCTCCCGGATCCGGGCGAGCGTCCCGCCGGGCGAGGCGGTCATCGCGAGGACGCGCGCATTCGACCGGTCCCGGTTCGCCTGCCCGATCGCGACGTACGGGTAGTCGCCGACCGCCCGATGGGCCTCATCGAAGACGAGCAGCGAGAACCGTTCGAGGGGGAACCGACCGGCCGCGAGGTCGTTGCCGACGACCTGCGGGGTGGCGACGACCACCTGGGGAGGGGCGAGGAGCGAGGCCCGGCGCTCGGCGGTGATCGCCCCCGTGAGGACGATCGGTTCCGCCGCGAAGACCGCCCGGGCGATCGAGCGCGCGTGCTGCACCACGAGCGGGCGGGTCGGGGCGAGGACGAGGACCGACTCCTGCGGCCGACGACGGAGGAGCTCCGCCAGCACCCGGATCGCGATCGCCGTCTTGCCGAGCCCGGTCGGGAGCACCACGAGGGTGTTGTGCTCCACCGCCCGCTCGGCGATCGTCGCCTGGTACTGCCGCTCCTCGAGGACGCCGGGGCGGATCCGCGGGTGCTCCACCGTGGGCATCGCCCGGCGCTCCGCGTTCCGAGCGGCCGGCCCTTTATTACGGGAGGTCTGCGCGCCCCCGTGGACCCCCTCCTCCTCGAGCTGACGGTGGCGGTCGGGGGCCTCGCGGCGGTCGTCTTCCAGGGTTGGGCGATCCTCCTCGCCTACGAGATGCCCCGGCTCGAACCGCTGCCGCCCGGTGGCGGGCCGGGCGAGGAGGTCGCCGTCGTGATCGCCGCCCGCAACGAGGCGGAAGACCTCGGACCGGCGCTCGACACGCTGCTCGCCCAGGACCTCGCTCCGCACGAGATCGTGGTGGTCGACGGGGGCTCGACGGACGGGACCCACGAGGTCCTCGCCGCGCGGTCCTCCCGGGTCCGCCGGATCGTCGAGCCCCCGTTGCCGGACGGTTGGGTCGGCAAGAACTGGGCCTGCTGGACGGGGGCCCGCGCGACGTCCAGCCCCTGGCTCCTGTTCCTGGACGCGGACGTCCGCCTCCATCCCGCCGCGGTGCGTACCGCCCTGACCTGGGCGGAGCGGGAGCGGGCGACGATCGCCTCGATCGCTCCTCGCCTCGAGACGGTCGGTCGCTGGGAACGTCTCGTCCTGCCGTTCTACACCCAGATGGTCCTCACCTATTTCCGGGCCCCCCATGCCAACCGCCCCCGGTCGCGGGCCGCGCTTGCGAACGGCCAGTTCTGGCTCGTCCGTCGGGCCGACTACGTCGCGCTCGGGGGCCACGAGGCGGTGCGCGGTTCGCTCCTCGAGGACGTCGCGCTCGCGCGCCGGGTCCGGGCGACGGGCGGTCGGCTCGCCTTCGCGTGGGCGCCCGATCTCGCCCGGACCCGGATGTACCGGAACCGCGGTGAGATGCTCGAGGGGATCCTGAAGAGCATCCACGGGGGCACGGACTCGGCGGCGGAGAAGCTCGGGTTCATCGCCGGGCTCGTCGGGCTGTTCTGGCTGCCGCTCGCCGTCCTCCCGATCGGGCTCCTGCTGGGAAGCCTCCCGCTCGCGCTGCTGGGCCTCGCGGTCGCCCTCGCCTGCTTCGGCAAGCATGCCGTGTTCTCGAGCGCCGTCGGGGCGCCGGCGGCGTACGGGCTGCTCTACCCCGTGGCCGTCGGGGTCTATCTGGCGCTGGTCGTGCGCTCGCTCGGGCGGGGGCTGCGCGGCGCGCCGGTCGGGTGGAAGGGTCGTACGTACGCGGACCGCGGGCTCCCCGGCTGGAAGCGATAAGTGGACCCCGGTGTCGAAGGGGCGATGGGCTCCAGCGCGTCGTACGGGCTCCTGATCGGGAGCCGCGAAGGTCCGGGGCATCGCGAGGAGACCCGACCCGTCCTCGATCCGGCGACGAACCGGCCGATCGCCGACGTCGCGGTCGCGGACGCGGACGACGCCCGGGGCGCCATGGAAGCGGCGGACCGCGCGTTCCGGGAGTCGTCGTGGGCCGCCGACGACGGGGCGAAGCGAGCCCGGACGTTGGCGCACCTCGCCCGCCGTCTGGAGGAGCAGCAGGAGGCGTTCGCGCGCCTCGAGACGCTCAATATGGGCAAGCCCCTGCGCGAGTCCCGGATCGACATCGGCTTCGTCGTCCGTACCCTCGACTACGTCGCCGGGCTCGCGGACAAGATCCAGGGCGAGACGATCCCCGTCCCGGGCAACCGCCTCGACTACACGCTCCGCGAGCCGCTCGGGGTGACCGTCCACATCGCCCCCTGGAACTATCCGCTCCTGCTCGCGATCCGCTCGGTCGCTCCGGCCCTCGCCGCCGGAAACGCCGCGGTACTGAAGCCGGCGAGCCTCACGCCGCTCACGGCGATCGCCTTCGGCCGGCTCGCGCGCGAAGCGGGGGTCCCGGACGGGATCCTCAACGTGGTGAACGGCCCGGGCGGAGCGATCGGCGAGGCTCTCGTGCAGGATCCCCGCTGCGCCGCGGTCTCGTTCACCGGGAGCGCCGAGGCCGGCCTCCGCGTGGCCGAGCTGGCCGCACGGCGCGCGGTGCCGACGACCCTCGAACTCGGGGGGAAGAGCCCGGTGCTCGTCTTTCCGGACGCCGACCTCGACCGGGCCGCCCGCGGCATCGCCTTCGGGATCTTCGGCAACGCGGGCCAGATGTGCTGGGCCGCGTCCCGCCTCCTCGTCCACGCGTCGGTGCGCGACGCGCTGCTCGGCAAGGTCGCGGCGATCGCGCGCGCCCTCCAGCTCGGGCCGGGGACGAGCGACGGGGTCGAGATGGGCCCGCTCGCCTCCCGCGACCAGGAGACGCGGGTCCTCGGCTTCGTCGAGGAGGCCCGCCGCGACGGGGGCACGATCCTGGTCGGAGGGGCGAAGGCGACCGATCCGGCGCTCGCGGACGGCAACTTCGTCCTGCCGACGATCGCGACCGACCTCCCGGCCGCGTCGCGCCCCGCCCGCGAAGAGATCTTCGGGCCGGTCCTCTCCGCCTTCGCGTTCTCGGACACGGACGAGGCGCTCCGCCTCGCGAACGACAGCCGCTACGGCCTCTACGCCGCCGTCTGGACCCGCGATCTCGCGGTGGCCCATACCGTCGCCCGGCGCCTCGAAGCGGGGATGGTCTCGATCAACGAGGCCCCGATCACCTTCCCCCAGACGCCGTTCGCCGGCTACAAGGAGAGCGGCCTCGGCTTCGAGCAGGGGATCCTCGCCGTCGAAGGGTACACGCGGCGCAAGAACGTCGTCGTCAACCTCGGGTCGGCGAAGCCGAGGACCTAGCGCGGGTCACGCCCGCCGCTGGGGCCCGCCGTCGTTCGTACGAAACCCGCAAAGGACCCCCTCCGGGTCGTTCCCTCACGATGTCCGCGACGGCCGTCGCTCCGGAGGGGGTCTGGGGGAGCTGCCCCTCGTGCGCGGGAGCGGTGCCGCCGGGCGCCACCGTCTGTCCCGAGTGCGCCGCGGACGGGGCGGTCCCGGCGGGGAAGCTCCCGGCGGCCCCCGCCTCGACCCGGCACCGGTTCCTCGCGATGCGGGTCCTGCGCGTGATCGCGCTCGTCGCCGGAGTCTCGGTGATCGCCTGGGCGATGATCACGCCCGCCCTGAGCGGCCCCCCGAACGTGAGCGACCCGCTGACGACCCACGGGATGTACGCGATCGCCCCGGGCGCGTCGACCGTCCTCTCGGGCAACATCACCGGGGGCGACTACGTGGTGGGGAACTTCACCACCGTCAATCCGTCGGGCACGTCGCTCTCGGTCGCCGTCTACAACTCGACGGAATGGGCGGCCTGGCAGGACGGGGAGGAGGCGTCGGCGGCCTGGGATCTCTCGCCGACCGATTCCGGCCGGATCGTCTTCAGCCCGCTCTACACCGACATGTTCTACTTCGTCTTCACGAACCCGTACCCTACGTCCAGCGGGATCAACATCACGGCGTACATCGTCACCGAGTACGAGTCGAACGTCGCGGCCGGCGGGTTCGTCGGCCGGTAGCGGCGGCGACCCCGATCAGGCCGGCTCGTTCGGCGCCGGCTCGGGCGGCCCCAGCGGGCCCTCGAACCGCTTCAGCAGCTCGGCCGGGATCTGGTCGGCGAGGTAGACCGTCTTACCGGCCTGCATGATCACGATCCCCTGGGTCCTCGCGCCGAGGGCGTCGATCTCGAGGATCACGGGCTCGGGGGTCCGGACCGCGCCGGCGGCCCGGGCGGCCTCGGCGGTCTTGGAGAGGTGGACCTTCCGGCGGTCGGACGGCTTCAGGCCGACCTCGAGCACGATCCCGGCCTCGTCGGAGGTGACCGGGAAGTAGAGCCGGTCCGGGATGTTCTCCGTGGGGAGATCGAGGTCGACCTCGATCGTGTGGGCGTACGTCGCACGGAGCCGCTCGTCCCGCGCCTCGTACCGGCCCTTCGCGTCGGTCTCGGCGATCGCCAACAGATGGATCGGGCGGAGCCAGTGGTAGGCGGGGTGCCGACGCGCGATCGCCCGGGCGATCTCGCCCGCGTCGATCCAGCCGTGGGCGTCGACGGCGAGCCCGTAGCGGTCGGGGAAGTGGCGGAGGATCCCGGTGAGGATCCGACCGAGGTGGTCGAGCTCCCGGTCGTTCATCAGGAACCGACCCGCCTGACCGCACACCGGGCACGCCTCGGCCCGGAAGTATCCGTGCTGCGCGCACTCCTTCAGCATCGCCCGGGTCCGCGGCGTCAGCCCTTGATCTTGTCGGCCTGCTTCTCAAAATCGCCGAGCAGGTCGTCGTAGAGGTCGGTGAGGTCCTTGAGCACGCGCTTCAGGACCTGCTGCGGCTTCTCGCCCTTCGTCTTGAGGTAGAGCGTCGGCCGGTCGAGGTACGGGTGGCCGAGGAAGTACCTCGCCTCGACGACCTTCTCCTCCTTCTGGAGCGCCTCGACCAAGGGGATGAGCAGCGTCTCTTCGCCCTTCGGCAGCTCCACGCGGAGCAGATCGTGCTCCTTCTCGACGACCTTCAGCTCCATCGCGTCCCGCGGGAACCGCACGCACCGTCGACCGCTTCTTAAGGGTGGCGCCGGCGCCGCCCGCGCCGTCTCCGCCGGGCCTATAACTCTCGGCCGTTCCCCGCGGGTCGGTCGATCGATGCGCTGGCTCGTCGTGGGCGGGGGAGCGCGGGAACACGCGATCGCCCTGGCGCTCGCCCGCGCGGGCGCCGAGGTCGCCGTGCTCTCCTCGAACGCGAATCCCGGGCTCGACCGGCTGGCGGTCGCCCGCGCGCGGGGCGATCCGACCGTGCCGTCCGAGGTCGTCGAGCACGCCCGACGTCTCGGGGTCGAGGGAGCCGTCATCGGGCCGGAGGCGCCGCTCGCCCGGGGCGTCGCCGACGCGCTCCGCGCGGCGGAGATCCCGACGGTCGGTCCGGGACAGGGAGCGGCGCGCCTCGAGAGCTCCAAGGTCTACTGCCGCGAGCTCCTCGCCCGGCGGTCGGTCCCGGGCCAACCCCGGTTCGCTCTCCCGTCGACTCCCGAGGAGGTCGACCGGCTCCTGCCGTCGTTCGAAGGGCGGTTCGTCGTGAAGCCGGACGGCCTCACCGCGGGCAAGGGGGTCCGGGTCGCGGGTTCCGATTTCACCGATCCCCGGGAAGGGGCGACGTACGCGAAGGCGCTCCTCCTGCAGGGCTCGCGGGTCGTCCTCGAGGAGAAGCTCGACGGCGAGGAGTTCAGCGTGATGGCGTTCGTCACCGACGCGGGGGTCCATCCGATGCCCGCGGTCCAGGACTACAAGCGGGCCCTGGAGGGAGACCTCGGCGCGAACACCGGCGGGATGGGCGCCTACAGCCAGCGGGACCATCTCCTCCCGTTCCTGTCGACCGCCGACCGCGACCGGGCGGTCGCGATCCTGGAGGCGTGCGTCGCGGCGATCCGGGCCGAGGGCCAGCCGTACCGCGGGATCCTCTACGGCGGGTTCCTCCTGACCGCCCAGGGTCCCCGGCTGCTCGAGCTCAACGTGCGCTTCGGCGATCCGGAGGGGATCAACGTCCTCACGCTCTACGAGGAGGGGGATTTCTCCGAGCTCCTCGCCGGCGTCGCCGGCGGTCGGGTCGACCCGAACCTCCTGCGGTTCCGGCTCCGGGCGACCGCGGTGAAATACCTGGTGCCTCCCGGCTACGGGGGCCGGGGGGGTGGCGCCGGCGGTCTCGTCACCCTGGACGAGGCCGCGATCGAGGCCGAGGGGGTCCACGTCGTCTTCGGATCGGTCGAGGCGGCCGGCCCGGGCGCGGTCCGGTTCGGCACGTCGCGGGGGATCGCCCTGGTCGGCGAGGCGAGCGCGATCCACGAGGCCGGGACGCGGGTCGAGCACGCGCTCGGCCACGTCGCAGGGGCGTACTACGTGCGGCACGACATCGCCTCGGCGGCCGATCTCGAGCGCCGGCGGGAGAGGATGCGGCAGCTCCTCGTCCCGGGCGCCCGCGCCTCGCCGCTCCCGCTCAGCGTCGCCGGGCCCGCCGCTCCCCCGTCGAGCGCCGGATCCCCCGAGCAGCTCACCGGCTGACGTCGGGGTGCCCAAGCGGTAAAGAGCCTCCTCCCGGTGCACGCGGGGTCCATGTTCTGCCCCCGCTGCAAGCGCCTGATGCGTCCCGATCGCGCGGCCGGGGTCTGGCGGTGCACCTCCTGCGGCACCACGGTCCCGCTCGGGCCCGGCAAGGAGGTCGGGCGCTCCTCCCCGACGGGCCGGGAGGTCGCCGTCGTCGAGACCCACACCTCGACGCTCCCGAAGGCCGAGGAGACCTGCCCGAAATGCGGGAACGGGGAGGCGTACTGGGTCCTCCGACAGACCCGGGGGGCCGACGAGCCCGAGACCCGGATCTTCGAGTGCACCAAGTGCGGGCACAAGTGGCGGGAGTACCAGTGAGCTCTCCCTCCCCCGGGACCGTGCGCGGGTGCCTCGCGCCCGACGCCCTCGGGCGGTCCGTGCACCTCCGGGGCTGGGTGCTCCGATCCCGTTCCTCCGGTGGGATCCTGTTCCTGCGCCTGCGGGACCGCACCGGCGCGATCCAGGTGACCGGACGGCGCGACGCCCTCGGGGACGAGGCGTTCGACCGGGCGGAGCATGCGCAGGTCGAGGGGACGGTCGAGATCGAAGGGACCGTCGCCGAGGATCGCCGGGCCCCGGAGGGGCGCGAGGTCCGCGCGAGCGCGATCCGGGTCGTCGATGCCGGCCTCCCGTTCCCGGTCTGGGCCGACCAGACCGAGGAGTTCCGCCTCGACCACCGGCACCTCGTGATCCGCTCCCAGGACCACGCCGCCACGTTCCGTCTCCGCGCCGAGCTCCTCCGGGCGTTCCGCGAGTTCCTCGACCGGGAGGAGGTCCTCGAGACGACCCCCCCGATCCTCTCGGGGAACGCCGCCGAGGGCGGGGCGGAGGCGTTCGAGATCGACTACTTCGGTCGCAAGGGCTACCTCTCGCAATCTGCCCAGCTTTACCTCGAGGCGCTCCTCGCCCCGCACGAGCGGGTTTACGCCCTGACCCCGTCGTTCCGCGCCGAGAAGTCGCGGACCCCACGCCACCTCACCGAGTACTGGCACCTCGAAGTGGAGCTCGCCTGGTGCGATCTCCCCGGGCTCCTCGACTTCACCGAACGCCTGGTCGCGAGCGCCGTCGGGCAGGTCGCCGCCCGATGCCCGAAGGAGCTCGAGCAACTCGGGCGATCTCCCGAGGAGCTCGCCGCGATCCGCCCCCCGTTCCCCCGGCTCACGTACGCCGAGGCGATCGAGCGCCTCGCGGCCGCGGGGTTCCCCGTGCGGTGGGGGAGCGACCTCGGGACGGCCGAGGAACGGGCGCTCACCCTCGAGGAGCGGCTCCCGTTGTTCGTCACCGGCTTCCCCCGCGAGATCAAGGCGTTCTACATGCGTCGCTCGCCCACGGATCCCCGGACCGTCGAGGGGGCGGACCTCCTCGCGCCCGAGGGGTACGGCGAGCTCGTCGGCGCGTCGGTGCGCGAGACGGAGCTCGCCGCGCTCACCGAGCGGATCGTCGCCTCGGGGGTCGATCCGAAGGAGTACGCGTGGTACCTCGATCTCCGCCGGCACGGCAACGTGCC
>JASHQF010000069.1 GCA_030037695.1 Thermoplasmata archaeon | reverse complement strand
AGCTACGTCCCCGACCCGAGGGCGTGGCGGGAGGTGTTCCGGGGCGCGCGGGCCCTCGTGCTGCCGTCCGAATGGGAGGCCTACGGCCTCGTCCTGCTCGAGGCGATGGCGGCGGGGACCCCGATCGTGGCGACGTCCGTCGGCGGGGTCCCCGAGGTCCTCGAGGGCGGGACGGCCGGTCGTCTCGTGCCGTACGGCCAGCCCGCGGCGCTCGCACAGGCGATCCTCGACGCCCTCGAGAAACCCGAACCGACGCGGGCGATGGTCGAACGGGCGAGGGAGCGGGTCCGGGGGCTCGACTGGTCCCTCTCGGTGGAACGGCTCCGGACCCTCTACCGCGAGGTCGTCCGCGGTCCCGGGGGACCGACCCCCTGATTCCGGAATCCGGGACCCCGGCGGGCCGGCCTGAACTTACCGTCCGGGGCCGACGGATGGGGAACCCCGGCCCGCCGGCGGAGCCCGCCGGCGCGCGGCGAGGCGTTCGAGCTCCTCGCTGACCTCGCGGAGCGCCTCGCCCTGTTCGCCCGGGCGGATCCGCCCGAGCACACGGAACGCGAAGCCGAACGCCCTCTCGATCACGCCGCCCGTCCCCCGTCCAGCGACGCGCCGAGCTCCCGGAAGATCGCGAGGCCGCGGCGGATCGAGGGCCGGGACGCGGCGAAGCTGATCCTGAGGTGCGAGGCGCCGAGGGATCCGAACGCATCCCCGGGGGTAGTGATGACCCCCCGGGCGAGCAGGGCCCCCGCGACCTCCCCGCTCGCGAGGGGCCAGGAGTAGCGCGGGAACGCGTAGAACGCCCCGGCGGGCGGGACGCAGCTGACCCCCGGGATCCCTCGGAGGAGCTTCACGACGAGCTCGCGCCGGCGCGCGAACTCGCGGAGCATCGCGGGCCCGGGCGTCGGCGCGTCGAGGCCGGCGAGCACCGCCACCTGCGCCGGCGTCGAGGGGCACGCCATCACGTGGTAGTGGATCTTGTTGAGCTCGACCGCGAGCGGACGGGAGGCGACGAGGTAGCCGATCCTCCATCCGGTCGCGGCGAGCATCTTGGAGAACGACTGGACGACCACGACCCGATCGCTGCGGCCCCAGAACGAGGCGGCGGGGCCGTCGTAGACGATCCCTTCGTAGACCTCGTCGGAGACGATCGTGAGCTCGTGCCGGTCGGCGAGGGCGACGATCCGATCGACGAGCGACTTCGGCAGCACCGCCCCGGTGGGGTTCGCCGGGCTGTTGACGACGATCGCCCGGGTCCTCGACGAGACGAGGGACTCGAGCTCGGCGACGTCGGGAAGATGCCCGCGGGACTCGGGGAGGCTGTACGGGACGGGGACGGCGCCGACGAGGCGGGCCTGCGGGCCGTACAGGACGAACCCCGGGTTCGGGACCAGTACTTCGTCGCCCGGGTCGTAGAGGGCGAGCGCTGTGGCCATCAGGCCCTCGGAGGCGCTCCCCGTGACGATGACGTTCTCCCGGCCCGTCGACGGGTCCCGGTCCCGGTACCGCTCGGCGATCTTCTCCCGGAGCTCGGGCAGGCCGGCGGACGGCCCGTAGTGGTTGTGACCGTTCCGCACCGCCTCGCAGAGCGCCGTGAGGACCCGCGGCGGCGGCTCGAAGTCGGGCTCCCCCAGACCGAGGTTGATCGCCCCCGGGGGCGCCGCTTCGAACATCTTGCGGATGCCCGAGATCTCGACCTCCCGGGTCCGCGCCGCGACCATGGCGCGGCCGACGCGGCACGTCCCTCATTACCGTTGCCGCCAGCGTGCGCGCGACCGGCGGCGCCGTCGGGCAAAAGTCACATCTACTCGGCCCCGGTCGCACGGCCGGGGGGATCGAGCACGACGGTCCGGGTCGTCGTCGGCGCCCAGTTCGGCGACGAGGCGAAGGGGAAGATCACCGACGAGCTCGCCGCCGAGGCGCGCTACGTCGTCCGGACCGGGGGCGGCCCGAACGCGGGGCACACGATCCACCTCCCCGAGGGGACCGTCGTCCTCCACCAGCTCTCGTGCGGCGTGCTTCGCCACACCACCTGCGGCGTCAGCGGCCCCGGGATGGTCGTCCAGCCGATCGCGCTCGACGAGGAGATCCGCGAGCTCGAGCGGCGGGGGCTCTTGCGGGGCGAGTTCGTCCTCTCCGACCGGGCCCACGCCGTCCTGCCCCTCCACGAGGTCGAGGACGCCTGGGAGGACGATCTCCGGGCCCGCCGCGACCCCGCGTCCGCGCTCGGCACGACGCGCCGGGGGATCGGGCCGGCGTACGCGGATCGGGCCGGACGCTGGGGGATCCGGGTCGCGGACCTCCTGCGCCCGAGCGTGCTCCGGGAACGGCTCGAACTCCTGTACGGGACGAAGACGGGGATCCCGGACCTCCCCCCGATCGACGCGGTCGCCGCCCAGCTGGCCGAGGCCGGGGGTCGCCTCGCCCCGTACGTCCGGTCGACCGAGCCGATGCTGTGGGACGCCCTCGCTCGGGGCGAGTCGGTGTTGCTCGAAGGGGCCAACAGCGCGCTCCTCGATGTCGATTTCGGCACGTACCCGTTCGTCACCAGCTCCCACCCGACGAGCGCGGGCGCGCTCGTGGGGAGCGGCCTCCCTCCGGCCGAGGTCGAGGAGGTCATCGGCGTGGCGAAGGCGTACACGACCCGCGTCGGCGCCGGACCGTTCCCCTCCGAGGACACGGGAGAGGCCGGCGAGTTCCTTCGGCGGGTCGGCGGCGAGCGCGGCGCGACGACCGGGCGTCCGCGTCGGTGCGGCTGGCTCGACCTCGTACTCCTGCGGTACGCCGCCCGCCTCAACGGCTTCACTTCGCTCGCCGTCACCAAGGTCGACATCCTCGGCGGGCTCGACGAGATCCCGGTGTGCACGCAGTACGTGATGCCCGACGGCACGACGGTCCGGGACGTGCTCCCGACGAACGCGGACGACCTCGCGCGCGCGACGCCCGTCTACGAGAAGCTCCCCGGATGGCCCGAGCTCCACGAGCGGGCGAAGGAACGCCTTCGGCGCGAGGGGGCCCGGGCGCTCCCGTCCGCCCTGCGCCACTACCTCGACCGGATCGCGGTCGAGACCGGCGTCTCCGTCGGCTGGGTCGGCTACGGTCCGGGCCGGGGCGAGACGGTCCGGATCCCCCCGGGGGCTCCGGCCCCGGGACGCTCGACGGTCGCGGCCTGGACCGGCTAGCGGACCGTGGAGTTCG
>JASHQF010000068.1 GCA_030037695.1 Thermoplasmata archaeon | reverse complement strand
TCGGTTAGGGCTCTCGGACCAAGAGGTGTGGGAGGCCAACCCGCGCCTCACCATCGTCCACGTCTCGGGGTTCGGCCGCACGGGAGTCCCCGAACGGGTGGCGGCCCCCTCCTTCGATCTGATCGGGCAAGCGTACAGCGGTTTTCTCTCCCTGCAGGGGCGGCCCGACCCTGAGCCTCCCACCCGGGCCGGTACGGCCCTCAACGACACCGTTACGGGGCTCGCGGCCGCGACGGCGGGGCTGATGGGCTGCTACCACGCCCAACGTACCGGGCGGGGGCAGGCCGTCGACGTGGCGCAGTACGAAGTGTTCTTTGTCCTGCTCGAGAACCTCGCGCTCGACTTCTTCGCCCGGGGGGTCGTCCGCGGGCGGTACGGGGCCGGCCATGCGCGACTGCACCCCTACGACCTCCACCGCGCGGCGGACGGCTGGGTGGTCGTGGCGGCCCCGACCGCGAGCAGCTGGGAACGCCTGAAGCAGCTGGTCGGGTTCGTCGGGAGTTCGCACGACGACCCCGCGCGGCGGCTCGCCGACCGGGGGCCCGTCGACGAGGCGATCGCCCGGTTCTGCGCTCCCCGGACGCGTGCCGAGCTCGAACGTCTCGGACGGGAGCACGATCTCGCGATCTCGTCCGTCTACGACATGCGCGACATCGCCGCCGATCCCCACTACGCGGCCCGAGGGATGTTCGTCGAATGGGACGACCCCGTCGCCGGCCGGGTCAAGGGGGCGGGGGTCGCTCCCAAGTTCTCGGAGACGCCCGGGAGGATCTGGCGGGGCGCCCCTTGGCTCGGGCAGGACAACGATGCGGTCCTCGGAGGGATCCTCGGCTATCCGGCCGACCGGATCGGGAGGCTGAGGACGCTCGGGGTGATCGGCGAGCACCCCCCCGCCGAGACGGCTGGATCGGGGCCCCGTGAGAGGGGGTCGGGCGATGGCTGAGTCTCCCTCGCTCTGGTCCGCTCCCGCGACCTCCGTAGCGCCGGAGCTCGAGGAGGTTGTTCGTCGCTTGGAGCTGGCCCGCCGGTACCGCGAGCTCGACCGGACCCCGGCCTTCCCCTGGAACGAGTTCCGGGAGCTCGGCAGGGCGAAGCTCCTCGGCCTCACGGTCGCGACGACTCTGGGCGGTCGGGGGCTGTCCGTCACCGACGCGGCCGCGGCGCTCTACCACCTCGGCCGGAGCTCTGGGACGACGTTCGCCAAGCTCGCCCTGCAGCCGGAGTTCTGCTCCGTGCTCCGAGACCACGGGGCTCCCGACCAGCTCGAACGGTACTACCGGCCTTTACTCCGGGGTGAGATCCTGATCGGGAACCAGATCACCGAGCCCGCCGCAGGGTCCGACGCGGCGGCGCTCTCGGCCGAAGCGGCCCCGGACGGCGACGGGTACCGGCTCTCCGGCACGAAGGCGGAGATCGCGTTCGCCGAAGAAGCCCAGGTGGCGCTCGTGTACGCGCGCCGGCCGGGCAGCCTACGTCGGGAGGGGGTAAGCGCGTTCCTGGTCCCGCAGGACCTTCCGGGCATCCGGCGGCGCACGGACGCGCCCGACCTCGGCGAGCGCTGGCAGCGTCGGGGTCGCATAGAGTACCGGGAGGTGCGCCTCCCCCGGTCGGCGCTCGTCGGCGAGGAGGGGGCCGCCTTCACGTACCTCCAGGGGGAGCTCGATCGCGAACGGGCGCTCCTTGCCGCCATCTACCTCGGGGTCGCCCGAGCGTCCTGGGAGGAAACGGTCCTCTACGCCGGCACGCGGAGCGCCTTCGGTCGTGCTCTCCGCGAGAACCAGGCGGTCGCCGATCCTCTGGTCGACGACGCCACCCGGCTCGAGGCGGCGTGGCTCCTGGTCCTCGCGTCGCTCGCTCGCCTTGAGGCCGGGGCGGAGGCCGGGGCGGAGACGGCGCTGGCCAAAGTGTTCGCCTGCGATGCGGCACTGGTCGCGCTCGACCACGCCGTGCAGTTCCACGGGGGCCGAGGTTACTCCTCGGAGCTCCCCCACGAGCAGCGTTGGCGCGATGTCCGCAGCGGGCGGATCGCGCACGGGCCGTCGGAACTGCTGCGGCGCGCGGCGGCCGCCCGCCTCTGGCCCCGTCCCCACGCTTGAAACGTTAAGGCGGTCCCCGGGATGAAAACCGGGGGGGATCGGAGTGCGGAGCCCGGTCCATGGCGGAGCCGATGGCAGCGCATAGCCCCCGGCACGGCCTTCCCCTCGCGGTCCTTGCCGCGGTGGTCGTCGCCGCGCTGTTCCTTTCGCCGGCCGGGGACGGCCTCCGTCCGGGAACGGCGCCGGGGGCGACCTCCTCGGCGATCTCCTCCACCTCCGCGCCGGGGCTCTCAGGCCCCCGCTCCTCCGTGCCGGACGCTGCCTCGGACGCGCCGCTGCCCGGGGGAGAGCCCCTTCCGGGGTCGCCGGCGGGCGACCAGACCGTCCTCGTGACGTTCCGGTTCGCCAATGCGACGCGACTTGCGAGCGATCTCGCCGGATTGAACGACCCGGACTCCGCTTCCTACCACCACTACCTCACCTCGTCGACGTTCGACGCCGAGTTCTCCCCTCCGGCGTCGGTCTACGCGGACGCCGATTCCTACTTCGCCTCGCTCGGTCCCGCGAACGTCACCACATTCCCGGACCGGGTATCGCTGGAGGTCACAGCCTCCCCGACCGAGCTCGGCAGCGCGTTCGGCACCACCCTTGCCACGTACTCGGGACCGTTCGGACCGTACGTGGCCCCGACCGCTCCGATCTCGCTCCCGTCGTCGTTCGCTCCCTGGGTCGCCGAGGTCTCGGGGCTCGGTACGCGAGGTTCGGGGGCGAGCCCGCTCGTCACGGACGCGCCGTCGGCCGGGGCATCGCCCAGGAGCCCGCTCGTCGCTCCGGCCCCCCTCGGTGTCCCGGGATATCTCGCCCCCGTCACGATCTCGGGGGTCCAGTACGAGTACCTTCCGGATTTCCAGGTAGCGTACGACGAGCGGTCCCTGCTCGTCGAGTACGGCTACCCCACGAACGTGAGCGTCGCCGCGATCCTGGCCTCGGGGAGCTACGGCGGGGCTGCGACGACGACCTCCTGCGGTGCCCTGACGACGGGAGCCGACGTCGGCCCGTGGGACCCGGCGGACCTGAGCGCGTACTTCGAGGAGGCGCTCCCCTCAACGCAGACGGTCCCGACGTTCACCGCCGTGCCGATCGACGGGGCCAGCTCGCCCGGGTGCCTCGCCTCCTGGGACACGAGCGGGCAGGTGCTCGCCAACACGGCGGACCTGGACGCGATCGGCTCGATGGCCCCCGGGGCGACGATCTACGGCGTCTACGGGCCATCGTGGACCTCGGCCGACGCCGCCTTCGCTACGATCCTTAGCCCTCCCGCGACCCTCCCGGCCGGGGTCCGCGACGGGCTCGCCCAGGTCACGGTCGTCGCGACCGCCTACGCGGTCTCCGACCGGAACGACACCGCCTGGTACCAGGACGTCGAGCAGGCGCAGATGAGCCGGATCACGGTCGTCGCGGCGACCGGGGACGCCGACGACGACGCGGCGAGCTCGGCGTGGACGGGTACGTATGCGGAGTTCCCGGCGTCGATGGCCTACTCGACGTTCGGGGACGTGGCGGTCGGCGGGGAGTCGGTGACGCTGAGCCCGTCGAACCTCACGATCGCATCCTCCTCGGTCTGGAACATCTCGGCGTCCGACACGGCCCAGGGCGGCCCGCTCGGTTCGGAAGGCGGGATCAGCGCCGTCTTCTCGAGCGAACCGACCTGGCAGGCCTCGACGGAGGCGAACAACCTCCTGAACGGGCTCGGACGGGGCCTACCTGACCTGGCGGCCGTCGCGAACAACACGCTCGTCACGATCACCGTCGACGGCCACCAGCAGGACGCGACGAACGTGAGCGGCGCCGGTCCGTGGACCGCGACGATGGGCACGGGGATCGCGGCGTCGGTCGTCGCCGGGATGATCGCCGAGATCGATTTCGTCCTCGGCACGGTCGGGGCGCCGCCCGTCGGTTTCCTCGATCCTGAGCTGTACTCCGTCGCGAACGAGCAGTTCGCCGCGCTCCCGACCGGTCCGATCGAGGGGTCGATCCCGTCGACGTTCAACTCCTCGCTGCCGACGATGACCGTGCGGGACGTCGTCCACGGCGGGAACTACGCGGACCTTGCGGTCCGGGGCTACGACCTCGCCACCGGCTGGGGATCCCTCGACGCCTACAATTTCACGATGTACCTGACCCCCCCGGACTCGAGCGGGCTCGGGGGTCGCCTGCAGGCGGTCTCCGACTTCGTCGACCTGACCGGTCTCGTCGCCGCCACCGAGTATCCCAAGAACTCCACGACGAGCGCCCACAACGCCTCGATCGAGCAGAGCCTCTACCTTGCGAACACCTTCGGCGCCCCGGTCTACGAGGTCCGGAGCGTGGTCTACGTCGATCGCATGAGCTCGACCTGGGGATTCAACTTCACCGGTTGGATCTCCTTCCCGTTCGGTGGTCTCTACCCGAACCTCACGGTCTCGGAGTTCTGGCGACCCGCGAGCGGGGTCGACCAGTCGACCTTGCCGCTGCAGATGAACCTCACGACGGCGCTCGTCCCGGCGTCGGGGAGCGTGCCCGCGCAAGTGAAGTTCACGTTCGGGGTCTCGGGCGCCTCGCCGCTCGCCCTGAACGTGCCCGGGGCGGCGTTCGTCATCGGAGCGATCAACTATAGTTACGTCTGGCAGGGTCAAACGTACGCCAACGGGCCGAAAGGTTCGGCGAGCCCGCTCGGCTACCTCGCCCCCCAGTTCGGTCTGGAAGGGCTGCCGCCGGGAGGGATCGGCGAGTTCGGCAGCGGCACCTCGGGCTCGTTCGCGGCGTGGGTCGAGCCGGCCGGAGGCTCGTCGTTCGTCGCCGCGACGACCGCGAACGTCACCAGCACGAACTCGCACGCCCTCGAATCCGCGGCGAACCTGACCTACCGGCCCAACGCGACCGGTTCCAACCTGTGGACGTTCGCCTACGCGTCGGGCGGTGTGGGGCAGGGGATCTCGGAGGTCGGGCCGAGCGGGACGAAGGTCGAATGGATCGAGACGGGGCTCCCCAACGTCGACGGCTGGCACATCGGTCTCCCGGGCGGGGTGCGCCTGTACGCCGGTCCCGGGATCACCGAGATCGACGCGCTCCTCGTCAACGGCCGGTACGCCTGGACGGCGGCCTCGAACTCCCTGAACTACTCGGCGTCCCCGGCGAGCGGGAACGCCACCGTCACCGGCACGACCGTCGAGATCTCGGTGACGATGGTCCTCACGACGAACACCGTCACGTTCACGCTGATCGGGCCCGTCGCCCCGTTCCCGTGGTCGGTGGCGATCGCCGGGGGCCCGACCCTGATGGGGACGGGCTCGACGCTCGTCACCACGCTCCGGTTCGGCCACTACACGTTCACCGACGCCGACGCCAACAAGAGCTGGAAACCGAACGCGACGTCGGGGGCGTTCACGGTCGGCGCGAAGCCGACCACCGTGGACGTCTCCTACGTACTCGTGACGTACGACGCCGAGGTCATCCTGCTGGCCCCCGGCAACCTCGCCCTCCTCTGCACGATCGCGATCGGGAGCTCGACGCGCACCGAGTACCAGCTGACGTTCGCGCTCCACCTGCCGAACGGGACGTACAACTGGAGCGTGAGCGGGCTGCCGTCCGGCTACCACGCCTCCCCCTCGAGCGGGACGCTCACGATCGCGGGTGCGAGAGACATCGCCGCGGTCACCGTGACCGGCCCGCCGCCGTTCGGCCTGTTCGGCCTCGGGATCTGGGGGTTCGTGCTGGTGGGCGGGGTCGCGGCGGCCGCCGTCGCTGGGGTCTTGGTCTGGCGGCGACGCCGCCGGGCTCGAGGCCCCCGGCCCACCTACGACGCGTGAGCCCACCAGAACCCCCCCGGGGCGGGCCCGACAGCGCACCGGTCTCGATCGGTAGGCCCGGCGTGGGCCGATCGTCCCTCGAGGAATCCGTAAACCCTTATCCGAAGGGTCCCGATGTCCAGCGGGGGCGCCGGGCGGTGGGGTCGCGGATCGTGGTCCTCCTCCTGATCGTGGGTACCCTCGTGGTCCCGGGCACGACGCTCGTCGTGGCGCACAGCGCTCCCGGTGCCGCACCGGGCGTGACCGCGGCCGCCGCTCCGGCACTTGCGCACGTTCCCGCGACCGAGCCCGCGGCGGCGCCGGCTCCGGCCACGAACCCCGCGGGAGCGATGGCTGCCTCGGCGCTCGCGGCGACCCGCTCCCTGGGGCTTAGCCCCATCGTCGAGTATCCGCCGCGCGCTTCGGCCACGCCGACGGAGCTCGCCCAGGCCGCAGCTTCCGGCACGGTCACCCCGCTCTACACGGGGATCCCTGCTCCGGTGGGGCTCGCCGACTACGGGCTCGCCCGCGCCTCGAACGGCACGGTCGTCGGCTCGGTCGTTCGCACGACGAGCGTCCGGGCCAGCGTCGACTTCAACGCGACCGGGGTGGCGGCGAACGACCTCTTCCTGAGCTCCCCGGACGCCTTCGGGGTGCAGCTCAACGCCGTCCTCACGAACGTGACGATCCAGGGCGTCGGGACCTACGCGTACTGGACCCAGAACGTCGTCTCCTACGAGCCGAGCACGGGGACGATGATCCTCGTCACGAACGTCTGGAACTTCAGCGCGCGCGGCGCCTCGATCACCAACGGCACGATCTATAGCCACGGGCCCTACGGCACGAACCTCTCGGCCGAGCTCGGCTACTACTACGCCGAGCAGTTCGTGGCGGTCCCGGTCCTCTATCCGTACAACCTCACGCTCTACCTCAACTCCACGGTCGTGGGGGGCCGGAACGCCGTCGACTTCACGGTGCTCGTCCAGAACCGGACGACCACGCTCAGCTTTCCCTACGACGATGTCGTCTTCAACTCCCTCCGGGCCGGCCACGCGGGCGTGGGCCAGCCCGCGGAGTACGCCGCCAACGGCAAGACGTACAACGCGGTCGGGCTCACCAACGACTTCGAGGTGATCTTCGGGGGTCCCGGCGGGGGGAGCCAGGCCGATCTGTTCGATGCCGACGCGACGCTCGGCCTCGCGTACCTCGCGGGGGCGTCGTACGTCGCGGTGCCGTCCGCGTACAACTACGGCGGCGAGACGGGGGAGACGGTCACGGGCGCGTACGTCGGGTGGAGCGATGCCCCCGGTGGTCCCGCCGGATTGCCGACGTACGCCACGATGTCGACGGGCCCCACGATCCTCTCGGGGCTCTGGAACGCCTCCGGGCCGGAGGGGACCTACCCGCTCACGGTCGACGTGAGCCCGTCGAACGCCTTCACGTTCGTCACGCCCGAGAACTTCTCGCGGGCGTTCACCGTGGAGGAGTCGTCGTACGCCCCGAGCGTGACCACCGACGTCTTCTACCTCGCCCCGGGGAACTACTCGCTCCTCACCGAGCTGAGCGATTTCACGCCGGTGACGACCACCGTCAGCCTGCGGGGGCCCCTCACCGTCGACCTCGCGCTCGCGGCGAACGCGAGCGAGGGGATCTATACGCCGCTCTGGGCCTGGTCGAACGCCCAGCTCGCGGCGCTCTCCACGGCGGGCGACGGGACGCCCGGGAACCCGTACCTGATCGAGAACACCCAGGCGGCGCCGATCGGACCCAAGTTCGGGCTGTACAACGATTACACGTTCCCGGTGTTCCCGGGGGTGTTCCTCCTCGGCACGAACGCGTCGGTCGAGTTCGACCAGCCCGCGAGCCTCGCGACGTCGACGAGCACGTTCCAGCCCCCGGGCGGAACGCTCCCCGCGACCAACGACCTCCCGTACTGGTTCGAAGGGGTCCGCCACGTGGCGCTCGTCAACGGCACGAACGTGAGCGGCTGGTTCGGCAACTACACCTGGTACCCGACCGTGTTCAACACGTTCAGCGTCGTCTTCTACGCCTCCTCCGACAACTTGGTCGCCGGGAACCACTTCCGGGCCGAGCAGGGGCTGCTCCTCTACAGCGGGGGGACGTTCTCGGGGGCGACCAACGTCGGCGGAGGGAACAACACGGTCTGGGGGAACAACTTCTCCGAGCTCAAGAACCCGAACAGTACGCACGGCCTTTTCCCGTCGGTCGCGGACCTCGGGGTCGAGCTCGCGGAGAGCGGGGACCTCGTCTACGATAACGCGTTCCTCACCGCGACGACCGCCTGGCTCCTGCCGCTGAACCTCGACAGCGGGGCCGCCGAGAACTACTCCGTCACCTGGAACATCACCCCGCAACCCGCCGCGAACGTGCACTATGCGGCCGGATTCCCGCTCGTCCCTCTCACCGGGAGCATCGTGGGGACCGCGGAGCAAGGCGGGAACTACTGGTGGGACTACGGCGTCGCCTACAATCCGTACAACGGGGCGAACGACCCGTACGGGACCCTCCCGTACGACGAGAACGCCCCGACCCTCGCCTCGATCCTCTACGGAACGCAGTACTACGATGCGAGCTACATCTACAACGGGGGTGACCTCGACCCGCTCCTGACGTACGCCCTCTACTCGGGCGGGTTCAGCGTGAGCACCGGGCACGGTCCGAGCACCCCGAGCGTGGAGATCCTGGTCGGTCGGTACGATGCGACGTACCCGCTCGACCCGTACCCCCTGGTGGGCGACGCGTCGATCGCCGCGGACGGCGGGACCCTGACCCTCCAGTTACCGAACGGGACCTATGCGTGGGACGCGGTCGAGTCGGGAGGCTACGTAGTGAGCCCCGACGAGGGCGAGTTCTATGTCTACGCCGGGAACTTCTCCACGATCCACCTCAACGTGTCGCAGGCCCAGTACTTCGCCTTCTTCGTGGAGGAAGGGCTGCCCGCCGGGACCAACTGGTCGCTCACGTTCAACGGGACCCCGACGACGGTCAGCGCGTCGGCCAAGGAGTTCCTCGTGCCCAACGGGACGTTCGCCTACTCGGTCCGGTCCGTCCCGGGGACGCCCGGGTACGCCCCTAGCCCGGCGTTCGGGAACGTGACGATCGCCGGGGGCTCGGCGACGGTCACGATCGACTTCGGGCGGGCCGAGCGGGTGACGTTCCGGGCGGTCGGACTCCCCGACGGCGCGTCCTGGTCGGTCGCCACGCCCGAGGCGAGCGGCAGCACGACCGTGCCGTCGATCGGACCCTCGACGATCGTGCTCGCGGAGGCGGAGGGGACGCTCACGTTCTCGGTCACGGCCCCGGCGGGGTACGGCGTGGCGTACGTCGCGGGTCTCCGGGTCCTCAACTACTCGACCGCCGACATCCTCGGGGCGGCGACGATCGTCGTGCATTTCGGCCCGCTCGAGGACCTCTACTTCAACGTCACCGGGGCCGTCCCCGGGAACTGGTCGGTGACGATCAGCTCGGGGTACCGCATCGGCGGGAGCCCGGTGACCCAGACGCGCTGGTCGACCGGACCGTCGATCGAGTTCCCGCAGATCGTGAAGGGATCCTGGCGTTTCGTGGTCCTCGGGCCCCTCGGGGCGACCCCCCATCCCGCCCGGGGTACGGTCGCCCTGCCGGCCCGCACGTTCACCCGGTCGCTCCGTTTCACCGCGTAGGCCCCCGCGTGGGCCCTCGGTCGCCGAGCGGCCCGGCGGCGCGAGCCCCTAGCGGCGCACGGGGGGCGCGCTGGGCGACGCTCCCGTCGCCGCCGCGGCCAAGCGCTCCCGGTGGAACAGGAACAGCCCGAGAAGGACGAGGGCGAACCCCGCGAGCTCGTAGAGGCTGACGCCCTCTCCGAGCAGGGCGATCCCGATCAGGACCCCGGCGAGCGGGTTCACGTAGGCGACGAGGTTCGCGCGGAGCGCTCCCGTCCGGTGGAGGAGCATGAAGTAGATGCCGTAGCCGCCGACCGACGCGGCGCCGGCGAGGTAGACCGCGGCGCCGAGGGTGCCGTCGTTCACCGGGAACGCCCAGCGCGACCCCGGGAGGAACGCGAGGCCGGCGAGGAGGAGGGCGGCCGCCGAGAACTGGAGCGTCAGCCCCCAGCCGCCCGGCGGTCCGTGCTGGAGCCGCCGCAACGCGATCGCGCCGGCCGCTCCGGTGATCGCCGCGCCGACCACCTCCACCTCGGCCAGCGCGTTCGAGAACGCGCCGGTCTCGATCGCCGGCAGGAACAGGACGAGCAGTCCGGCGAACCCCGCAGCGAGCCCCACGGCCCCGAGCCGCCCCACGCGTTCGTTCGGGAGGAACGCGAAGCCGAGCAGCGCCGTCCAGAGCGGCAGGCTGCCGACCAGGATCGCCGCGAGCCCGCCGGAGACGCCCTCCTCACCGGAGTTGAGGAACGCGGCGTAGGTGCCGATGAACCCGATCCCCCCGACCGTGAACAGGATGAGAGCGCTGCGACGATCCGGGAAGCGGTCCCGGCGCGCGGCGGCGATCGCCGCCATGGCGGCCGAAGCGAGGCCGAACCTCACCGCGCCGAGCGCGAACGGGGAGGCGCCGTCGAGCAGACCGAGCCGGATCACCGGGAAGGCGGAACCCCAGACCGCGCCCAGGACGATGAGCCACCCAAAATCGGCCCGATCCGAGGGCAGTGCGGGAGTCGCTCCGGGTACCGGCGCCGAGGCGATCGGGCTCGATCCGGTCACGGCCGTGCCTCCTCCCCCCTACGCTGTCGTCGTCCCACCGGAACGAGCAGAAAACGATAGGCTGGCTAGGGGGCGCGGGAGTTCGCCGGGGGGGCTGCGCCCTCGGGGCTAGCCGACGGAAGGTCGGTCCCGGTCGTACCGGGGACACGGTTCCCTTCCCCCCGTCGCGAGGCGAGGCCCTGTAACAACACGTCGGCCTCGGCCCGGGCCCGCGCGGCGCCGGCGGACCGGCCCGCCTGGTCCAGCGCCGAGGCGAGTCGGAGGCCGAGCCGCGCCTCCTCGAACGGGAATCGGAGCGCGCGCCAGACATCGCGAGCTCGCTGGAACCCGTCGATCGAAGCCTCGTAACGTCCGGCCCGTCCGTCGACGCTCGCCCGGAGCTCGGCCGCGAAGGCGACCGCCGGCCCGTCCCCGATCGCCCCCGCGATCCGGTCCGCCTCGTCGGCGAGCTGCTCTGCGGTAGGGTCCGCGTCCGTAGACGGGGCCCCCCGGAGCAACGCCTCCCCGAGGAGCGAGGCGAGACGGAGCTGGCCCGTCGCCCCCCACGCCGAAGCGCCCATCGCTCGGGTCGCGACGTACGATTCGCGCACGGCCGCAGCGGCGGCTGCCGGGTCGGCCCGCTCGAGAAAGATCGATCCCAGGATCCCGTCGACGAGGTTCCGGATGCTCCAATCGGGGGAGTGTCGGAGGACCGCGAGCGCCTCGCGACCGTGCTCCTCGGCGTGCTCGAGGTCGCCCCGGATCTGCGCCACTTCGGCGAGGACCAGTAGGCTCAGGGGCTCGGGTCGCGGCGAGAACAGCTCGACGTAAGCGAGCATCGCTCGGGCGGCCTCCTCCGCGCGGTCGAGCTCGCCCCGGCTCGTGAGGAACAGCGGCGCGAGTCTCGCGCGCAGGAGCATCTCGCCCGACTTGCTCCCGACCGCCTGCGCCTCGGCGACCCCCTCGTCGACGAGGCGGAGGGCCCGCTCGTGGTCCCCGCGCGAGTAGAACGTCGCGGCGGCGAGATTGTGGTAGGCCCCGATCACCACCTCGGGGAGGTGACGCTCGTGCCCGAGCCGAAGCATCGTCTCGAGCAGCCCGAACATCTCCGCGCGGCGGTCCGGGGGAGCGAGCGAGGCGAGGATCAGGTCCGCCCAGCCCTCGACCTCGTAGGCGCCCGTCCGCGCCGCGAGCGCCCGCGCCTTCTCGCACGCGGCGGCGGCCGCCTCGGACTTCCGATCGTACCAGTAGAGGTCGGCGAGATCGCCGTAGACCGCCGCAAGCTCCGGCGTCTCCCCCAGCGGCTCGAGCGTCTGCCGGGCCGCCTCGAGAGCGTGCAGAGCCGAAGCGGAGTCCTGCAGGTACTGCCGGTGGGCATAGCCCTCGCGTCGCTCGAGGTTCGCGGCCGAACGTATCGCCCCGTTCCGTCGATAGATCCGGACCGCCTCCTGCCAGGCACGGATCGCCTCCCGGGGGTGGCCGAGGGCCTCGTGCTCCCCCCCCAGCGATTCGAGCAGCTCGGCCCGGGCCGGATCGTCCGGACGGTCGGCGAGGAGCTCGAGGGCTGTCTCGGAGTGGCGCCGTGCCTCGTCGCGCGCGAACACCGTCTCCGCGTTCCTCGCGGCCTGGCGAACGTGTTCCAGCGCCTTCGCCGGATCGTTCGCTTCGAGGTAGTGGTGGGCGAGCTCGGCCGCCCTCCGTGGCGTGGCGTCGGGGTCGAGCGATTCGAGCGCGAGGGCGATCTTGCGGTGGAGCCGGTGACGCGTGACCGGCGTCAGTTCCTCGTACAGCCCCTGGGCGATCTGGGGGTCGGTGAACGCGAGCTCGGACCGACCGGCGCCGATCTTCCGCTCCTCCAGGATACGACGTTGGTAGGCCCGCTCGAACGCGGTGAGGAACGCCTCCTCGCCGAGATCGGAGACCTTCTCCAGCAGCTCGGCCGGGAACGAGGGCCCGGCCACGGCCGCGATCCGAAGCAGTTGCAGCGTCGGAGGGTCAAGGCCGTGCAACCTCTCCCGAAGGACCGCCCTCAGGGTCTCGGGGAGCCGGAGGGGCGCGCCGGGGCGGAGCGCCCAACCGCTCGGTTCGTGGGCGAGGGCGCCGTCCCCCACCAGCTTCTGGACCAGCTCCTCCGCGAAGAACGGGTTCCCGCCGCTCCGTTCGTAGAGCAACCGAGAGACCTCCTCGGAGACCGGGGAGGGTCGTAGCGCCGCGGCGACGAGCCGGGCGAACTCGGCCGGACCGAGGCGACGCAGTTCCACGGTCTCGAGCCGATGGATCCGTTTCAGCTCGACCAGGAGCTCGGTGAGCCCCGGCCGTTCGGCGGGGTCGGCGGGTCGGTACGTGGCGACGACGAGCAGCGGATGGGCCCCGAGCTGACGAACCAGCACTCCCAGGAGGTCGGACGACGCGGGATCGGCCCATTGGAGGTCTTCGAGGAAGATGGCGACCGGTCCCGCGCCGGAGAGGTTCAGGAACGCCTGCGAGATCCCTTCGAGGAACCTTCGTTGGGCGGCCACCGCCTCGAGCGGGGGGCCCGGGGCGATCGCGCCGAGCCGCGCGGTGATCTCGGGAGCGAGCTTGGCGACCTCATCGGCGAACGGGCCGCAGGCGCTCCGGAGCACGTCGGTGGTCGCGTCGCGCGCGAGCGATCGCAGGATGCGGGCCCACGGACCGTAGGGGGCGCCTTCCTCGCCCCGGTAGGCGCGGCTTCGCAGCACCCGGAGTCCCCGGCGCTCGAACTCACCGAGCACCTCCTCGGCGAGGCGGGACTTTCCGACCCCCGGTTCCCCTTGGACCAGCAGGAGTCGTCCCTCGCCGCGCATCGCCTGCTCCACGGCACGTCGAAGTGCCTCGGACTCGCGGTCCCGGTCGGTCCACGGGGTCAGCGATCCCGGCCCGCCCCCGCCGAGCGCGAGCCACGGAAGCTCGACGCGGTAGGCGGTGACAGTGGCCGCGATGTGCTTCAGCGTGGGCGACGGGATGGGCGAGAACTCCACGCCCGCCTTGCCCCGGACCTGATCATGGACGGCCCCCGAGACGAGGATCCCTCCGGGCTCGGCGAGCGGCTCGAGGCGGCTCGCGATGTTCACGGCGTCGCCGTAGACATCCCCCATGTCGTGGACCACATCCCCCACGTGGAGGCCGATGCGCAGGAGGATCCGCTCGTGGCCCGAGGTCCGATTCCGCTCCTCGAACCGACGCTGGATCTCGATCGCGCATGCGGTGGCATCGAGCGTGCTCTCGAACTCGACGAGGAAGCCGTCCCCGAGGGTCTTGACCTCGCGCCCTCGGTGTTGGGCGAGGGCGGGCCGCACGAGCGCGCGGTGCTCGTCTAGGAGGCGAAGGGCGAGCGCCTCGTCGCGCTGGGTGAGGGCGGCGAAGCCGACCATATCGGTGAGCATGATCGCCGCGAGGCGACGGGTCCCCGGCACGGCGACGGATCGAGAAGAGGCGATTAAACCCTCGTCCGGGAGGCCGTTCAGGTCGGGGGCCGACGTCGGCGGGCCGAGTTTCGGGCGATCTCCTCTTCGCGCGCCTGACGGGCCTGGCGCCCGGGACGGAGGAGGAACAGGACCAGGGCGACGATGGCGATCACGACTCCGCCGAAGATCGCGAGGTCGACCGGGGGGACCGGAAGCGCGGACGGTGAGGGTGGCGTGCCTCGCGTGCTCGTCATCACTCCGCGCATTCCGTCGCTGAAGTGGAGGACGCAGACGTACTCGTACGTGCCGACCCCGGGCGCTGTGAAGTTGAGGTAGGTCGTGTTCCCGGGCACCGAGCCGAGGTTGTGCTGGACGAAGACCCCGTGCGCTTGGAGGAATGCCTCGACCTCGCTCGTGGTGTCCCCGGTCGGGATCGTCGCATTTCGGTCCGAGGAGAGATTGAAGGTGTGGGCGGTCGAGGCTTGCTGCACGAGCTTCAGATGGACCATCGCGCCCGGATAGACCGAGAACGACGACGGCACGAACGTGAGATCGGTCGTCGCATCGATCGTGACGTTGTCGCTCGTCGCACTGAGGGCCGGGACGTGGGCCCCGCGCACGATGCCGGGCAGGACCGAGAACGTCACCCCCAGCAGGGCAAAGCAAGCGATCACGGCGACTCCCCGCGCTACGAGAGCGCTGGTCCGGTGGGCCACGCCGGCGCAATTCGCTCCGGTATAAGACGCGCGCATCGCCGCCTCCCGCGTCCGCAAGGCCGACCGCGCTGCGACGCACCGGGCCGCGCGCCCCGGCTGACGGCATTGCCGGGATTGCGGCGACGGGCCCGGCCCCCGGCCATGGTGATCCGCGGACCCGATCGAAGCCGTCCCATATTCACCCCGGAGCGGTGTATTCATACCGAGGAAGGCCTAGGGTGTCCCCATGCCGTCCAAGCGGCCGGGGGTCGTCCTTGTGGAACTGGGCGCGAATCGCGCCGTCGTCGAGACGCGGGCCGGACGGCTGATCATCGGTCCCGAGCACGTGAGATTCTATCGCGCGGGGCGCGGCCGCGGACGAACGCTCCTCGCGCCGAACGGCCGGGCGTAGCCTCGCAGGGAACCTCCGGCGAGGGGCCCGGGCTCGGCACGCGATTTCGAACCGGGACCGCCCTGGGGCGGCATCAGCGAGATGGGCTCGCTCGCTGTGGCTTGATCGGTGGGACGATGTCGGTCAGGAAGGCGGTACCCGCAGCGAACTCCAAGGCAAGGAAACCCGGGGCCTCCGAAATCGTCCCCGGGGTGTACGTCGGAGGGTGGAGCGATTCGGTGAGCTTCGCGGGGACGAGGTTCTGCGTCAAGGACGACCGGCCCGAGGAACTGCGGGGGGCGACCCACATACCGATCTACGACCCCGGCAGGGGACAAGCTCTGCCCGGGAACCTCGACCGGCTCGCCTCGGCGATGGCGGAGGCCCGTCGCAAGGGGGAGCCGATCCTCGTCTTCTGCGGTCACGGCATCCGTCGCGGACCGTTGGGCGTCGCGTGGTACCTCCACCGGTCCGAGGGCATCTCGCTGGACGACGCTCTGGACCGGGTCGCCGCCGTGCGGCCGCGGATCGAGCGGCCGAGCGAGTGGATCGAGGACCCGGAAAACCTCGGGTCCCGGTAGCCCGAACGATGCACCCTGAAACCGACCCCGACGCGGGGTGGGTCGCCGGACTCACCGGGCGCTCCGTCGCAGTCTGCGAGCGGGAGCTTCGTGCCGCCTCACGGAACCGCCGGCTCTACGACCACCTCGCCCGTCTGCACCGAAGCGAGGGCCGGGAATCGTACGTGGAGATCGACGCCCCGCTCGAACTGGAGGCGATCACGCGACTCCTCCGACCGCGCCATGTCGTCGAGGTGGGGGTCTCCTCCGGGGTCTCGTCCGCGTACCTGCTTCGGGGCCTCGTGCGGAACGGACGCGGAACGCTCCACTCCATCGACCTCCCCGCGCTGCCGCGGCCTCGAAAGGGCGCCCCACCCCCGCGGTACTCCTGGTCGCTCCCCCCCGGGCGGTCGTCGGGATGGGCCGTCCCGAGGTCGCTGCGTCGGGGATGGGATCTCCGGCTGGGCGACAAGACCGATCTGCTCCCGTTGTTAGCCCGCGAACTGCCCCGGATCGACCTCTTCGTCTACGACGTTCCGCACGACGATGCCGAGACCGCCCGAGAGTTCCGGATCCTGGACCGCTGCCTCTCGCCGAGGGGCGTCGTCATCGTCGACCACGGTCCCGGGGGAGGACTCTGCCCGGCCCTCGCGCAGTGGGCGCGGAGGCGAGGGCGCCTGCCGCTCCGGCGCCGCGATCTCGGTCTTTTCGCCTTCGGTCCCGGGGCCTCCCGTCGGCCGGCCCCCCCGTCCGGGGGCGGGCGCCCCCGCGCGGTACAGGTGTAGGGCGGGGGAAGTTCCTCGCTCGGCATGGCTACCGGCGCCCGTGACCCTCTCCGAGCTCGGCGGGCCGGCCGGCTACGGTTCCCTCGTTCCGCGCAGCGGAGCGCGCCGCGGGCCTGGAACCGGCCGGGTTGGCGGCAGGATCGTCGCAACCCCACTTTCCCGGATCCGGGCCCGGAGCGCAGGGTAACAGTTCTCGAGGAGCCGAAGTTGGCCCTTGCGAAGATGTTCCCCGAACGTCGACCGGGAGAGGCCGATGCGCCGGGCCACTTCCGACCAACCGGCCCGCGCCGGCACGCTGAGGAGGCCCCCTTCGAACGCGGCCACCAAGGAACTCGTTTGGCGATCGGTCAGCCCCAGCGCGGAGGTCGTCGATTCCATCGGGAGGTCCTTGAGCCGGGACAATCCGGACCGGGTCGACACGGCGAGGAGCTCGACCTCACCGAGACGGCGGAGTCGCGCGATTAGGGCGTAGAGCTCGCGCTTCGTCGGCGAGAGGAACCGGTACGTCTCCCGCCCTTCAAGATAGACGACGGGAGGTAGCGTCCAGACGCCCCCCTGGCGGGCGAGGCCGGTGACCGACGGCGGATCGGCCCACTCGAAATCCGGCACGACCACGAGCGCATCGTTCCCCTCCCGTACGAGCGTGCGGGCACGGAACGCGTCCCGGAGGGCCGCAAGGACCCGCTCCAGCTCCTCGGGATCCGGCGCGGCGACCAGGAAGACGTCCCGACGGTTGTCGCACCAGAGCAGCAGCAACGTGGAGGGGAACTCGACCGAGAGGTCGCAGTACGGACACGGGTGCCGGACGCGGAGATGGGCTTCCACCGCCGGCATCGAGCCGCGAACGCGCCGACACGTATCTAACGCTCGCCGCCCACGGGCGGCTCCAAGGGTAAAGAGGGTGGACATCTCCCTTCGCGCCGAGGTCGCTCCAAGTGCCGGATTCGCCTCCGATCGACATCGTCCTTCGCCGCGTGCGGGACGTGCGCGTTGCCTCGATCGTGCGCGTGGGAGCGTGGAAGTTCGACAATCTCCGCACGGAGTTCGGCGAGCTGGCGCGATGGGCCAAACGGGTGCGGGTACGCGGTCGCCGCTGGATCTTCGTCGATCGTGGCCACCACCGCTGGGAGGCGTGCCTCGAGATCCGACGGTCGCCGCCCGTGGACGGGCGCATCCGCCTGCGGACCCTCCGGGGCGGCACCGCAGCCAGCGTGGTCTTCGACCCGGAGCGGGTCTCCTCGCGGCTCATCTACCACGCCCTTCAGGACTGGGCGCGCCTACCGCATCGGGGCCGAAGGAAGGGTACCGTCGAGGTCCGGGAGGTCTACCCTACCGACCCCTGGAAAAGCGCGCGAGCCTGGGCCCACTGCGAGGTCCAATTCCTCCTTCGTCGGTAGCCGCTAAGGCTCCCCAGTCCAGGTCGAGCAGCTGCGCGGCGCGCCCGCGCTGGGGAGCTCCGGCGGGGCTGGAGTCGGGATCAACCGGCAGCGTAGAACCGCCGAAGCTCCTTCGGAACGAACCGATCCGGCCCTTCCATCGATCTCCCGGTCGGCGAGACCAGCAACGGCAGCACGGTCGACTCGTGGATCCATCGTGCGGTGAGCTCTGGGTCGTTGTCGGGGTGAGCGAGGTCGATGATGCGTAACGGTACGTGGGTCGACTCCGCGATCTCTACGGCGAGTCGTACGCACAGGCCCACGTCCCAGGGAAAGTCGCGGGGTGGGTCCGCCGGGTCCGTTCCCCGTACGGGAGCTTCCGGCGGGAGGGGAACGAACAGCCGGCTCCACCGGGCTCGGGCCTGCTGTTCGGCGACGAGGTACCCCTCCTTGCCCGTCAGTGGCTCGCTCCGGGCAAACAGGAGGAACGAGCCGTAGGCCAGAGGGGCGGCCACGCCCCGAGCGCTCCGGTCCATGGCGCCCGAACGCAGGGGTGCGCGGGGGGAAAAGGGCGCGCCGGGGGAGCGGGCCAGCCGGCTGCGTGGGATTCACCCCCCCAGACCT
>JASHQF010000067.1 GCA_030037695.1 Thermoplasmata archaeon | reverse complement strand
CTCTGGGACCGTCTTTCGCGCGTCGGGTGGAAGGTCGGGGTCCTCAACTTCCCGATCGCCCGGCCCTATCCCGTCCACGGGTTCGTCCTTCCCGGCGTCCTCAGCGGCCGGCCGGACACGTACCCGAAGGGGTTGCGCAGGGAGGTGGAGGGGATCCTCGGCGGCGACGCCTACCCCGGCGAACTGCCCCCGTTCCGCGAGGCGGAGCGGGACGCGTGGGTCTCCAGCGCCACCCGGGCGGTCGTCGACCGTGCCCGTGTCGGGGTCGCGCTCGCGGAGCGCCAACGCCCCGACTTCCTGTTCGCCCTGTTCCGGGAGACCGACCGCCTCGAGCACCAGCTCTGGTCGGAGCTCAGCCGGCCGGTCCCCGAGATCCCGGCCGACCTCCTCGCGTTCTGGCGGACCCTGGACACCGCGTGCCGCGATGTCGATCGGGCGTTCCGGGCGCCGGGGGGCGACGCGGTCACGCTGGTGATCTCCGACCACGGGCACGGGGCGATCCGCTCGGACTTCCTCGTCAACCGCTGGCTCCTCGACCAGAAGCTGATCACGTTCGCCGGGGACTCCCACCTCGCGCAGCGCTCGGCGTTCTCGCGGCTCGTCCTCGGGATGCAGCGCCTGCCGCTCGCGGGCCGGGCGTCCCGCCGCCTCGCCGACCTCCTGCGGGACGGGCGGTTCGCCGCGATCGCCCACCGCCTCAACCGGGGGACCTCGTTCGAGGAGGCGGCCCACCGGATCGACTGGCGGAGGACCGTCGCCTACTCCTACCCGGTCCCCGAGGGGATCTACCTGAACCCGTTCAACCCGGACCTCACGCCGGCCCGGCGCGCGGCGACGCTCGAGGAGATCCGCGCGCGGCTGGAGGCGTTCCCCGAGGCGAAGATCGAGGTGTTCTCGCCGAGCGAGCTCTACCGGACCTCCCCGGCCGGTCCGGTCCCGGACCTCCTGATCCGGATCGACGCGATGGAGACGGAGCCGCGGATGGACTTCGCCTACGCGCGCCCCCTCGTCCGCGACCGTCCCGAGTTCTTCTACGGCTCGGGGACCCATCGGATGAACGGGATCCTGATCGCCGCGGGCGACGGGGTCCCGTCGGGGGCGACGCTCCCCCGGGCCCGGCTCCTCGACGTCGCTCCGACGATCCTGGACGCGATGGGCCTCGGGGCCCCGGCCGGGATCGCGGGACGGTCGATCGCCCCCGACCTCGGCCTCGTCGCTTAGTGGGCGCGGTCGAAGCGAACGTATTTCGCCCCCTCCGGTCCCTCGTCGGCGCGGATGGCCCCGAGGACGATCGACCTGGTCGCGGCCGGGCCCCCGGTCGATGACCCGTACGACCCAGCGGGGTTCGCCTGGGCGCTCGCCGAGGGGTTCGCGAGGGGAGGGGACTCGGTTCGGGTCGCCTACCCTCGGTCGAACGGCGGGGACGACCTCCCGACGCCCGTCCCGGCCGTCGCCTTCGACGGCGCGGGGGCCCCGATCGGTTCGGCGGAGAGCGCTCGCGCCGCTGCCCGGACGATCCGCTCCGAGGCCCAGTTCGTGATCCGCGACCCGCTCGGCTTCGGGCCCCTCGGCCTGGGCCATGGGGCTCGCCGACCCCGGATCGTCGGCGTCCTGCGCTCCTCCGACCGATCGTTCCTCGCCCCGGGCACGTCGAAGGACAGGCCGGCGGGCGTCCTCGGGCGGATCGAAGCGTGGAACGCCCGCCGGGCCCGCCGGAAGCTCGGCCGCGGGGCGGTCGCCGAGGCGTTCCGACTGTTCGCGGACGACCCGGACCTGGGGCCGATCCTCGAGCGAGAGTACGGCGTCGACCCCGAACGGGCGCTGCCAACCCCTCCGCCGGTCCGCCGCGGACCCCCTCCTCCCTCTCGCCCCGACGCGCGCCGGGCGCTCACGGTCCCGGACGACGTACCGGTGGTCGTCGTCGTCAGTCCCCCTTCCGCCTCACCCCTGCCGTCGGTCGTCGCCGTCCGCGACGCGTTCGTCGGCGTGCGTCCGATCTTCCCCGGCGTCCGCATGGTCACGGTAGGGGTCGACGGCGTCCACGGGCCCGGCATCTCCACGGTCGCGAAACGCGACCTCGCCACGTTCACCACCGCCCTCGCGGCGGCGGATCTTGCCGTCTTCCCCGGGCCGTCTGCCTCGATCGACGCCGGCCTGGTCCTGGGACTGCGGGCCGGCGTCGCCTCGATCACGCTCCCCGGGACCCGACTGCCTCGCGAGCTCGTCCCGGCCGTGCGCGCCGTGCCTACGGGCGACCCCCGCGACCTCGCCTCGACGATCACGGAGCTCCTGGCCGACCCGAGCGGACGGGCCGACCTCGCACGCGGGGGCCCTGCCCTCGCCGCGCGGTTCGACGCCGTCCGCGTCGCCTCGAGCCTGGTGGCGAACTAGCCCCGGCAGCCGGCGCTAGGTGGGGCCCGGTTCGTCGAGGCGCCACTCGTAGAACCCCCGGCCCCCCGACGCCCGCCGCACCTCGCGCACGACCTCCGACCAGCGGAGCCCGGCCGGGATCTC
>JASHQF010000066.1 GCA_030037695.1 Thermoplasmata archaeon | reverse complement strand
CGGCCGGACAGCGTCACCACGATCCGGGACCGCTTCGGGCGCCGCCGGGCCTCGCGGACGGCCGCGAAGATCGCGTGGGCGGGCTCGAGCGCCGGAAGGATCCCTTCGTCCTCGGCGAGCCAGCGGAACGCGGCGAGCGCCTCCCGGTCCGAGACGGCGCGGTAGGTGACCCGCCCGGACTCCCGGAGCCACGCGTGCTCGGGCCCGACGCCGGCGTAGTCGAGACCGGCGGAGATGCTCTCCGTCGGCGCGATCTGCCCGTCGCGGTCCTGCAGTACGTAGGTGTAAGCGCCGTGCAGGATCCCCGGGCTCCCGCGGGTGAGGGTGTCGGCTCCCCGGCGGGCTCCCTCGGGGCCGCCGGCCTCGATCCCGAGGAGCTCGATCGGGGTCCTCAACAGCGGGTGGAACGTACCGATCGCGTTCGAGCCACCGCCGACGCAGGCGACCGCCAGCTCGGGGAGGCCGCCGAACGACGCGCGCGACTGCCGAAGGATCTCGCGGCCGATCACGCTCTGCAGCCCGGCGACGATCGTCGGGAACGGATGGGGCCCGACCGCCGAACCGAGGAGGTAGTGGGTCGTTCGAACGCTCGCGATCCAGTCCCGGAGCGCCGCGTTGATCGCATCCTTCAAGGTCCGGCTTCCCGTCGTGACGGGGACGACCCGGGCGCCGAGGAGACGCATCCGCTCGACGTTCGGCCGTTGCCGTCGCATGTCGACCTCGCCCATGTACACGTCGACGGAGAGTCCGAGGACCGCGCCGATCATCGCGGTCGCGACGCCGTGCTGGCCGGCCCCGGTCTCGGCGATCAGGCGCGGCTTGCCCATCCGCTGGGCGAGGAGGCCTTGGCCGAGGGCGTTGTTGAACTTGTGCGCGCCGCCGTGGAGGAGGTCCTCGCGCTTCAGCCACAGCTCGGCCCCCCCGGCGCGCTCGGTCAGGCGTCGGGCGAAGTAGAGCGGCGTCGGCCGGCCCCCAAGCGTCCGGGAGAGTCGATCGTGCTCGGCCCGGAACTTCGGATCGCGACGGGCCTCCCGCCAGGCGCTCTCCAGCTCGCGGAGGGCCGGCACCAGGGTCTCGGGGACGTAGGCACCGCCGAACGGTCCGTACCGCCTAGGCATCGCCTTTCTCGAACCGCTCGACGGCGGCGACGAACCGGCGCATCCGTTCGACGTCCTTCACGCCCGGTCGGGACTCGATCCCCGAGGAGACATCGACGCCCCACGGGCGGACGATCGCCAGCGCCTCGGCGACGTTCTCCGGATCGAGCCCCCCGCCGAGGACGAACTTGCGGCCGGGATGGCGATCGACGATGTCGGCGCAGACGGTCCAGTCGGCCCGGACCCCGCTGCCTCCCGGGCTCGCTTGGCCCGCAGCATCGAGGTGGACCCTCGGATAGTCCTCCGCCGGCGGGATCTTCGGGGCCTCGCCGCCCGCCCCGGGCACCGGGATCGGTACCGACGGTACCAGGTGGTGGATCTCGAGGTACTCGAGCCCCTCAGGTACCGGCCCGTAGACCTGGGCCCGGTCGACGCCGACCTCGTCGAACAGCTGGTGGACGAGCTCCGCGGGGGGCCGCACGACGACCGCCCACGCCTCGGCCTCCGAGGGCAGGTGGTCGATCAGCTCCCGGGCCCGCTCGGGAGCGAGGTTCCTCGGCGACTCCGGCACGCCGAGGACGAACCCGGCGGCTCCCCCGCTCGGGACCTCTCGAAGGGCCTCGGGGGTCGAGAGCCCGCAGAACTTCACGAACGTCCTCACGTGCGGGTCCCTCCCGAGGGCCGGGCGAGCGACGCCAGGAATCGGGCCGGGTCGCCCGCCCGGGCGACCGCGGTGCCGACGAGCAGCCCGTCCGCGCCGGCGGTCCAGAACTCCCGAGCCTCGTGGGGACCCTCCACGCCGCTCAAACCGAGCAACGGGTCGAGTCCCCTCCGCGAGGCGGCGCGCAGCGTGGCCAATCCCGTCGGACGGTCGAGGGCGAGGGTATCGAGATCCCGGACGTTCACGCCGTACACGTCGGCCCGCACGCTGTCGGCCACGCTTAATTCTGCCTCGCCGTGGAACTCGAGCACCACCTCGAGCCCGAGCGCCCTCGCCTGGACGGCGAGCTCGGCGAGCGGGCGGTCGAGGAGCCCGGTCCCCTCCAGCCGCGCGATCAGCAGCACGGCGCTGGCCCCGGACCGCGCCGCGCGTTCGAGCTGATGGGGCCCGAGGGCGAAATCCTTGTAGAGCACAGGCCGCGGGGTCGACCTCGCCAGCTCTGCTACGTCTTCCGGGGAGCCCTCGAAGCGGGGGCGCGTCGCGAGGCAGGAGTAGCCCGCGAGCCCGGGGACCTCGGTGACCCGAACGAACTCCCGGATTGGCCGGACGGGGAGGCGAGGATCGGCCTGGCCCGGCGAGGACCGCTTGTACTCGACAACGAGGGCGCCGCGCGCTCGCTCTCGGCGCACCGCGGCGGCCAGACTCGGTCGGGAGGGACGAGCTCCGGACGGACTCGCCTCCGTTTCCGCATCGGCAGGCTCGCTCCGGATCTTTGCCGCGATCTCCGCCAGGAAGCCGGCGCTCATCGGGGCCTCCGCTGGTAGCGCCGCCCGAGCTCGACCAGCTCGTCCAGGAGCGTCAGAGGCTCGCCTCCGTCCAGCGTCCCTCGGGCCAGCTCGACCCCCTCCCGCAGCGACACGGCGCGACCCGAGATCCACAGGGCGGCCCCGCTCGTCAGCAGCACCGAGCCCCGGATCGCCCCGTTGCCGCCCGAAAGGGTCACGCGGGCCCGGCGGGCCGCCGCCTCGGGCGGAACCGCTTCCCACGGCCCGCGCCGCTCGGCCGGTCGGAGGAGCCGATCGGGCTGGATCGTCAGGCGACGGCGGGCACTCCGTGACCAGACCCACGCCGTCGTGGGCGCCCCGGGAG
>JASHQF010000065.1 GCA_030037695.1 Thermoplasmata archaeon | reverse complement strand
CGGCTCGCCCGGCGGCAGGCCACCGCGACCGTGACCAGGGTGAGGACGAACCCCACCACGTAGGCGAGGATCAGGCTCTCGGACGTGACGGTGAACGAGGCAAGGATCGCGCTCTCGGGGATCCCTTCGCCGTGCAGGATCGTCCCCGTCAGCGAAATGAGGACGAAGCCGACCCCGGCGCCCAGGAAGGTGCCGATGAGGGCGCTCCCGGCCGAGTAGGCGACCCCCTCGAAGAAGTAGGCATAGACGAGGTCGCGACGGCGCATCCCGACGGCGCGGAGCATCCCCATCTCCCCCTTGCGCTCCTCCGCGAGCATCACGAAGATCCCGACGATCAGCATCGCCCCGGCGAGGATCGAGAACAGGCCCAGCACGAGGAACAGCGTCTCGAAGTTCTGGCTGCTCATCGCCTCGGACTTCAGCGCCGAGGCGAGCGGAGTGGTCACGGCCAGGTGGCTCGCCCCGAGCACCGACGCGAGGCTCGCGTTGAGGTAGTTCGCGACCTGCGACGAGGAGGTCGCGCCCCCCGCCTGGGAACCCGCGTTGGTGACCGCGACGTAGTTGATCTCCCCCGAGACGTTCTCGAGCTGCTGGGCGACCGCGAGGGTGACGAACAGGTCGCCCGGGGTGAGGCCCGCGGTGATGAACGCCCCGCGGACGTTCTCCTGGACGATCGCCTGGACGGTGAGGTCCATACTGGCGACCCCGACGACGATTACCGTGTCGCCGACCTCCGCGCCGAGCGCGGTCGCCGTCTGCTGATCGAGGAGGACGCCGCCCGAGGCCGGGCCGGCAAGCGTGGTCCCGTTGTCGGCGACGAACGTCCCGAGGGCCGCGCTCTGGTTCCCGTTCACCCCGACCAGGTTGAGGTTCGTCTCGGGAACGCCGGTCCTCGGGTCGTAGGCGGCCCCGGGCGCGACGATCTCGGGGGCGATCCCGACGATCGAGCGGTCGCCGGCCGCCGCCGCGATCGTAGCGTTGTAGACCGAGTACGGATAGAACGCGGCCCCGCCCGAGGTCGAGGTGCCCACGATCGCCTCGTCGACATAGCCCGCTCCGAGGTAGGTGTAGTGGAAGCTGAGCGTCTGGATCGTGTCGCCGACGACGAGGCTCCCCGAGATGATCGTCGTCGCCACCACGAGACCGGCGATCAGGAGGACCGTGCGCCCGCGCCCGCGGCGGACGTTGCGCATCGCGATCCGGAACGATAGGCGGTGGCCGAACGCCAGCCCGAGCGTGACCACGGCGATCGCCCCGAGAAGGAGGACCGCGCCGCCGACGACCGGGTTGACCATCCGGCGCGCTCCCTAGGGGAGGAACTGGCCGTCCCGCATCCGGAGCGTGCGATCGCACGCCCGGGCAACGTCGGCGTCGTGCGTCACGACGACCATCGTCTGCCGGAACCGGCGGTTGAGCTCCCGGAGGAGGTCGGTGACCTCCTTCGAGCCCTCGGCGTCAAGGTTGCCCGTCGGCTCGTCGGCCCAGACGATCGCGGGGCGGGCGACGAGGGCCCGGGCGAGGGAGACCCGCTGCTGTTGGCCGCCGGAGAGCTCGGCCGGCCGGTGCCCGAGGCGGTCGCCGAGCCCCATCTGCGTCAGCATCTCGCGGGCGGCGGCCCGCGCCTCGCCGGCGGCCCGTCCCGCGATCAGGAGCGGCATCTCGACGTTCTCCTCGGCCGAGAGGATCGGCAGGAGGTTGTACGACTGGAAGACGAACCCGGTGCGTCGGGCGCGGTACTCGCTCTTCGCCGCGTCCGACATCCGGTGGATGTTCGTCCCCTCGACGAGCACCTCGCCCCGCGAGATGTCGTCTAGGCCGCTCAGGCAGTTCAGGAACGTGGTCTTCCCGCAGCCCGACGGCCCCATCACCGCGACGATCTCGCCCCGCGCGATCGTGAGGTCGATACCGCGCAGCGCGGCGACCGCGGTCTCTCCGGCCCCGTAGGTCTTCCAGACGTCGCGGCCGACCACGACCGGCTCGGGGGTCACCGGGACCCCCGGGAAGCCCGCGGCTGGGGGAGGGCGTTCCCCCGTCGTCGCCGGACGCGTTCGCGCAGCCAACGAACTTGCCCCTGCATGGGCCGACCGATCGGAGTCCACGGTGGGGAAAGCGTTTACCCGGAAGCGGTCGGGCTCCGTGCGTCGCTCGGAGGAGTCTCGGAGCCGAAGGGGCCGGAGGCGGGCGCTGCCGGAGCCCAGGGCCGCTCCAGGAACCGGCGCAATCTCTCCCGGACCTCGGGCCATTCCTCCCGGAGGACGCTGTAGTACACGGACGAACGCAACGTGCCGTCCGCCGTGATCAGGTGACGCCGGAGGATCCCCTCGCGCCGGGCGCCGATCCGCTCGATCGCGCGCTGGGAACGGAGGTTCCGCTCGTCGGTCTTGAGCTGGACGCGCTCGCACCCCTCGACCTCGAAGGCGTGGTGCAGGAGCAGGAGCTTGGTCTCCGAGTTGACCGGCGATCTCCAGCGGCTCGGCGCGAGCCACGTGTTGCCGACCTCCACGCCCCGGTCCTCACGGCGGATATCGAGGTACCCGGTCCCGCCGATCGGCACGAGCTCGGGCTTCTCCAGCGTCGCGAACTGGAGCGCCTCCCCGCGGCCCTCCGCGGCGAGCCACCAGTCGACATGCGTGGCCATGCGCTCGGGGGTTCCTAGGTCCCCCCACCGAAAGTACCGCCAGATCTCGGGGCTCGCCCCGGCCCGGGCGAGGGCGGGGACGAGGGCCCGCTCGAGCGGCACGAGCCGAACGAACCGTCCGTCCAGCACGAGCGGCCGTCGGAAGTTCATCGGTCCCCCCGGAGCGACCCGGTCCGGAGCTGGGGAGCGGGGCTCCGAAGCAGGGTCGCGCGCCCCCGCGGGACGTTCCGGCGTCAGCGCTACGCTCCCGACCCTTTGGCCGGCCGCTCAGGGAACCTCGGAGCGGGGCCCGTCCCCCCGGGCCGAGGGCGCAAGCTCCCGGAGAACGAGGTGGATGCCGGTTCGCTCTCCGGGCTTCGCAATCCGGAGCCGGGCCTCCACCGAGGCAAGCTCTCCGTCCGAGCGCAGCATACGGTCCGTCCGGAGCACGGTTCCCTCGAGCACGTCGAGCAATCGTCGGAGCAGTTTGTCCAGCGTCGCCTCGCCGGGCGCCTCGAACTGCACCAGGCGACCGGGGCGCACGAACTCCACCTCGAGGGCGCAGGTGCCGCTGAGAGTCGGAAGGGCAAGGGTCTGGTCGATCAGGATCGCTCCCCAGCCTTTGCTGGCGACGGGGAGCTCGGCGCGGAGCCACTCGTCGAAGATCGGGGTCGCGCGTTCCGCCATGCCGGACCGCACGCCGGGAGCGCCATCAAGGTTCCCAGCGCGGGTGGAGCGGTCGCCCTAAAGGGCCCTCGCGACGCCCTAGATGCCGATCGATGCTCCGGTTCGGACTGCTCGGGGGTCGCTGGGGCCCGTTCCCGTGGGAACTGTTCGTCACCCTGGGATCCTCGTGCGTGACCGCAGCGGTCCTGCTCGTGGCCCTCGTGCCCGCGGGATCCCTCGGCCCGTGGGTCGAGGGCGCGGAAGTCTTGGCCCTCGCCGGGTCCGGGATCGCCCTCCTCCTTGCCGGTCTCGCCCGCCGGACTCGGGCCGGGCGGCGGGGCCCGTAGCCTCGGAGACGGACCGATCCGACGTCGGGTCCCCTCCGGGCGACCCGGCGGGGACCGCGTCGGAGGCCTACGCTCTCGGGGAGAATCCGATCTCGATCTCCGCCGGGGAAGCCCCCGCGACGGTGAGGGAGCCGGTCGCGGACCCCGAACTGATCGTGTAGCCCGGCACGGCGTAGACCCGGTAGCAGTAGGTGCCGTTCGGGACCTGGAAGGTGATCTCCGTCGCGTTGCCCACCTCGGTCTCCCGGACGGGCCACAGCGTCGAGCCGGCGCTCTGGCTCCGCACGAGCACGCTCCAGTTCGTGCCGTTCGGTAGACCGCTCTCGTTGACGGTGATCGTGTAGGTCGGGATCGCCGTGAAATTCACGACCCGGACCGATGGCGACGAGCCGGCGATGGTGATCGTGCCGGACCCTCCGGCCGTCAGGGCGTAGCCGCGGATCGAGTGCACGGTGAAGCGGTACGTCCCGTTCTGGAGCAGGGCGACCACCGTCGTGCCGTTCGACGACTGTGTCTCCTTGCGGCTCGGACCGAACGTGTGCGTGGCGGCGATAGTCACTGCCCACGGGGTGCCGTTCGGGAGACCGTTCTCCTCGAACGCGACGGGGTAGAACGCCCCCTGCGCGAGGGCGACGTAGACGACGCTCTCGGCGAGCGAGCTGTTCGTGACGACGAACGTCCCCCCGACCGACCCGTTGAGCCGGAAGCCGAGGACCTCCCCGATCACGAAGGAGTACGTACCGCTCGGCACCTCGAAGACGACGCTCGTCGTGGTGGACGAGTGTGTGAAATGGATCCGGGGCGGTCCGGGACTGTTCACCCGGACGCTCCAGTTGGTTCCTGCGGGGAGTCCGGTCTCCGTGAACGTCACGGCGAACAGCGGCGGGGTCTCGAACTCCACGGGGATCGTTGCCGGGGACGCTCCCAGCACCGTGAAACGACCCTTCCCTGAGCCGTTGAGGAAGAACGAACCTGCCACGCTATCGACGGTGTAGTGGTACGTCCCGTTCGGCAGGGGAAGCTCGATCGTGGTGACGTTGGAGGAGCCGGTCCGGTCCTCCGCGATCCGCTCCTGGCCCGTCGCGTTGCCCCGGACCTGGACCGACCAGCCGGTCCCGTTCGGGAGCCCCGACTCACGGAACTGGACGCCGTACGTCACCAGGGGGTCGAAGGCGACCGCGATCGGCGTGGCGTTCGCTCCCGAGACGTTGAACGCGCCCCGGGCGGAGCCGTTCACGAAGTACCCCGGCACGGCAAGGACATTGTAGTTGTACGTGCCGTTCGTGATGGGGATAGTGATCGACGGGGTCGTCGAGGCGACGGTCCGGCGCACCCCGTCGCACCCGCAGCCCACGAAGGCGACGTGGACGCTCCAGTTCGTCCCCGTCGGCAATCCGGTCTCGGAGAACGTGACCGAATACGGGGTCGCGACCGAGGCTCCGGCGCCCGCCGACGCCACCCCGCCGAGGGAGGAGACGAGCAACGAGGCCACCGCGGCGAGGACGGTCAGGGCACCGGCCCATCGGAGAAGGCTCGAGAACGCGTTCACGCGCAATCCTACCGGGTGGTCCTATTTACTCCCTGAGGGGGGGCACGGGTGCGATCGGCGACCGGGCCCGTCGCGACGCGCTCAGGCGCTCCGCGCGCGGTGCCGGAGCACGACCTGAAGGACGAAGACCGTGAGCCACGCGTACTCGCCGTAGCCCGGGTTCCACGCGGCGATCGGGATCGACGCCGCGAACACGGCCGGGGTCATCACCGAACGGAGGCGGATGTACCGGATCCATTCGTCGGGCATGGCGGCGTCGACATGGCGGTGGTGATGCGAGGCGTACGCCCAGACGAGAGCGAGCGACGACCCCGCCGCGATCTGCGTCACGGCATAGGCCGCCGCGGCGAGGAACTCACCGGAAGCCGCCGCGAGGAGATTCGTGACGAACGGCATCACGGCGATGAACAGGAGGAACGCGACATTCAGGTCGACGAGCCTCCGGTCGTAGCTCGTGATGTACTCGAAGAGCTGGTGGTGCGCGAGCCAATAGAAGAAGATCACCGCGAAGCTGAGCAGGTAGACCAGGAACGCCGGCCGCAGCGTCACCAGCGCGGCGCCGATCCGGGACGGTTGGAAACCTGCCGGGAGCGCGAGCCCGAGCACCAGGAGCGTCATCGCGAAGGCGAAGATCCCGTCGCTGAGCGCGAGGACGCGGCTCAGGTCCGTCCCTTCGGACTGCCACGGTGGCAGCTGGGACTGGGGGGTGCGAACTCCCGCCACCTTTTCGTCGCCTTCCATTCGAGCGCGACCCGGACCGACGCGGCTCTTAACTGCGTGGCGTAGCGCCTCCGCCCCTGGGGTCGAGGTGTAGGTGGGGCCGGGCCCGGACCGACCGGTGGGGAGGCGCCCCCTGCCGCTCCGCGAAGGGAGGGCACCCGTGGGTCCCTAGGAGTGGCCTCCAGCGACAACTCCATTACCCGCGTCCCTCGCTCGTTCGGGTCGATGGCGAGCGCGTTCTGCGCCCAATGCGGCAAGCCGATGCCCGTCGACGCGCAATTCTGTGCCTCCTGCGGAGCTCCCGTCGGGGGCGCAGGGGCCCTCGCCTCGGCCGGGGCACCCGCCGCCGCGGCTCCCTCGGCTCCGCCGGCCCCCGCGGCGCCCCCGGCGGAGTCGATCGCGGCGCTAGGCTCCGCCCTCGGCCTCGCCGGAGCGCGTTCGTTCCTGCTCCAGCACCAGCTCCTGACCCATGGGCGGGACTACCGGGTCCTGAACCACGAAAAGCGGCACCTGTTCACCGTCACGGAGAACGTGCGCGCCGATCTGATGGCGAACTTCCTCCGACGCGCGAGCCCGACCGCCCCCACCGGTCTGCACGTCGGGATCGTCGGGCCGCCGACGCTCTCGCTGCACTGGGTCGTCGCCGACGCCTCGGGGAGCCCCCGCGCGGCGATCGCCATCCAGGTGACCGGCAACACCGCGGTCTCCACGCTCGCGGACGAGAACGGCAATCCCCTGTTCGCGGTGCGGGTCGAGCGGAGCTTGATGGGGGGTTTGACGGCCACAGCCCAGTACGTCGACGGGAGTGCGACGCTCACCGCCCACGGGAACCTCCTGCACCACAACTTCGCGCTCAAGGACGCCACCGGGGGGGAGGCGGCCAAGATCCACGAGGCGTGGGCCTCCGTGCGGGACACCTACAATCTCGACCTCATCGGGAACGCCGAGCCCCTCGGCCCGCTCCTGTTCGCGATCCTCCTCGACCGGGAAAAGGGAACGACGTAGCCGGGACGGGCTCGCGGGAACCGTTGCAGGCGGTCCGTTCGGAGCGCTTAACAAGCGCGGACGCCGTAGGCCGTCCGTGGCGCCGCGCCGACTCGCCGCCATCATGTTCATCGACCTCGTCGGCTACACCGCGCTCGCCCAGGACAACGAGGAGGGAGCGCTCGCGGTCCTCGATCGGCTCGCCCGCGTGGTGCGCCCTCTGTTCCGGTCCTTCCATGGCCGCGAGGTGAAGGTCGTAGGGGACGCGTTCCTCGTCGACTTCGACAGCGCGTTGGACGCGACGCGGTGCGCCCTCGAGATCCAGCGGACGATCGCGGAGGGCGGAGTGCGGCCGGCCGGCGGGGCCCCCGTCCAGCTCAGGATCGGGATCCACCTCGGCGATATCGTGGAGCGCGGCGGGGACATCTACGGCGATGCGGTGAACCTCGCCTCCCGCGTGCACGGGCTCGCGGAGCCGGGCGGGATCTGCCTCACCCAGCAGGTCTACGACCAGGTCCGGAACAAGCTGGGCGTCCCGGCCCGCCGACTCCCGCCCGCGACGCTCAAGAACGTCCGGCAGCCGGTCACGGTCTACGCCCTCGCCTCGACCTCGGGCCCGGAGGAGGTCGCCCCGCCGGTCGCTCGGGGCTCGGGGGGACGCCACCTGGCCGTCCTGCCCCTGGCGAGCATCAGCCCCGACCCGCACGACGAGTACTTCGCCGACGGGCTTACCGAGGAGCTGATCTCGGTCCTATCGCACGTCCAGGACCTCAGCGTGATCGCGCGGACCTCGGTGATGCCGTACAAGGCGGCCCCGAAATCCATCCGGGAGGTCGGCAGCGAGCTCGGGGTCGACACGGTCCTGGAGGGGAGCGTGCGCAAGGCGGGGAACCGGATCCGGATCACCCTTCAGCTCCTCGACGTGGCGTCCCAGTCCCACCTGTGGGCGAGCAGCTACAACCGGGAGCTCGACGACGTCTTCCAGGTCCAGACCGACATCGCCGAGCGGACCGCCGAGTCGCTGCGGCTCCAGTTCACCGCGGACCCCGGCAGCGGCTCGGCGCGGCGTCCGACCGCCGATCTCGCCGCCTACGACCTCTACCTCCGGGGCCTGGTCGCAGCGCGCCAGCAGTACAGCGAGCCCCACCGGGTGAACCAGGGCCCGGACAGTTACCTCGAGGCCGCGCGGTACTTCGAGCAGGCGACGCAGCGCGATCCCGCGTTCGCCGAGGCGTTCGCCGCCTGGGCCAACCTGTACGTCTCCGTCGCCGCCGACGTCGTGTCGATGGCGGAAGTGATGCCGAGGGCCCGCGAGCTCGCCGCGCGCGCGGTCGAGCTCGATCCGGAGTCGTCCCAGGCGCACGCGACCCTCGGCAACATCGCCTTCCAGTTCGACCAGGACTGGGCGCTCGCCGAGGAGGAGTTCCGTCGGGCGATCGCCCTGAACCCGAGCAACGTCCAAGCCTACCGGTTCTTCGGTCTGATGCTCGTCGCCCTGCAACGGTTCGAGGAGGCGATCGACCAGCTCCGGCGGGCGGCCCGGCTCGATCCGGGGGGCCACCTGCAGGGGTCGATCGCGATGGCGGAGCTGTACTCCGGGAACACGGAGGTGGCGGTCCGCCTCATGGAGGAATTGCGGGACACCTCGGCCGACCCCGGGCGCCACCGGGCGATGGCGGGCCTCTTCTACTTCGCCGCCGGGCGCACGGCGGAGGCGGCCCGCGAAGCCGACCGTCCGTTCGACGCGTCGGACGAGGACGAGCGGTTCGACCACGCTATCCTGACGGCGCTCCTCGGGCGGCCCGAGGAAGGTCGGGCGGTCCTCGCCGAAGCGGACCGTGGGGGGTTCCGGACGTACGTCTCGCCGACCCACCGAGCGATCCTCGCCGCGGCCCTCGGGCAGACGTCGCAGGCGCTCGACCTGCTCGAGCGAGCGTACCGCGAGGGCGACAAGGTCCTCTGGATCTACTACCCCGGCGTCTTCTTCGACCCGCTCCGCCAGGACCCTCGCTGGACCGCGCTGCTGAGGAGCTACCACCTTCCGACCGGACCGTCCCCGCGCGCCGAAGCAGGGCGACCGCGATCGAAGGCGCGGGCGAAGGGCCTTCGACCGGCCCACGGCCGAAGAAGGTCCAAATAGGGGTCCCCCCTCGGGCACGGGGGTAAGCGCCGTGAACGCCGAACCCCCGCCGGCGACCGGAGCGTCCCTCGCGCCGGAGCCCGGTCCCGTCCGCCCCGCGCGATGGTGGGCGGCGGCGGCGTTCTCCTGGGTGGGAGGGGGGCTCGCGGGGGCCTCGATCCTCACCGCCTGGTGGACGATCTACCTACCGACCACGGGGATGATCACGTTCCGGCCCGGCGGTACGCTCCTGCTCTTTTCGGTCCGGCCGACCGAATCGATCGTCGTCCCGTACGCGTCGGTCGGGGCCGGGCCGATCGAGGCCCTCTACGAGGCGATCCTCGCCCTCGGGATCGGCCTGCTCGGCCTCGGCCTCCTCCTCGGCTTCCTCGCCGCGCTCGTTCCGCTCGGACGGCTCCGGGGGCCGGCCTCGCGCGAGATCGTCCGCAAGCTGCTCGTCGCGGCGGTCGTCACCAGCGCCTTCGCGCTCGCGGTCGCCCCCGCCCTCCAGCCGATCCTGGCCCAGCGGTCGAGCCAGATGTCGCTCGGCCTGTGCTCGGCCACGAACGACACGTCGGTCTCCCCGTGCCACTCGTTCTGGGGCTCGGGGGCGGGCGGTGACGGCCTCCTCGTCTGGGGGGCGGACGTCGGCTGGTTCCTCATGCTCGTCGCGCTCGTGTTCAATCTCGCGGCCCTCATCGCCGCGCTCCCGAAACGGACGAAGCCCCTCCCGCCCCCCGCAGCCTTGGCTCCGGCGCCCGGTCCTGTCGGTCCCACACCCTGAAGGCTCCCGCGGGGCCCGACGCACGGGTTCCGGGGCGCGCCGTCGGGCCGAACGCTGCCAGGGGGGGCCCCGGCAAACGGTCTTGTAGGCGCGCCCGGTCCCGGAGCGAGGTCGTGCCATGAAGTGCGAAGGGTGCTCCGCCGAGCTTCCCCAGGGCGCGAAGAGCTGTCCGGCGT
>JASHQF010000064.1 GCA_030037695.1 Thermoplasmata archaeon | reverse complement strand
CCACGCCGCGCCGCCCGTGTCGTTCGCGTTCGTGTCAGGGTTCGTCGACGGGTACGTCACGTTGCAGCCCTGCTCGTGCGCGATCACCGAGCAGCCGTCGCCGGGTTCGTTACCGGGGTAGTAGTCTCCCATGAACGCGGGAATCGGTCCGCCCGCGTTGAAGAAGAACTGCAGTCCCCCGACGGTGTTGATCTGGTTCTCCACGTTCGTGAACGGGTAGGCGTTCGTGAAGAACGCCCGCGCCGCCTCGTACGAGAAGAAGTCCTGCGGGATGGTCGCGTGCGGCTCCCCCGAGAACAGCGGGCTCGAGTTGAACGCCGACTGGTTGAACAGCGCCGAGTAGCCGAAGAAGAAGTTCCCGATCGTCGGGATCTTCGTGTAGGTCAGCTTCCCCGCGTTCTTCAACGGGATCAGGTTCGTCAGGGTGTGGTCAGGGAAGATCGCACCAAAGTCGATCGTCCCCGCGCCGAACCCCGAGATCGAGTTCGTGTCGTCAGGGTCGTAGATGACGTGTACCGTGCCGACGTACGAGCCGGGGGTCGGATCACAGTAGTTCGCCGCGTACTTCGCGTAGGTGATCCCGTTCACCGTGCCGCCCGAGCAGCCGATCGGCTGCTGGTAGGCGGGGCTCGCGGTGAGCGTGTAACCCGAAGCGAGGCTGACCGCCGCGGAGTACGGACCCGAGCCCACGAGGTTCTGGTTGACGGTGAACCCCTGGACGATGCGCGGGCCGTTGAGGGCGAGGAGCTGCGTTCCGTCCCAGTACGACGCGTTGCCGCCGGTCGAGCTGTTGTGGAGCCAGTTCTGGAAGACGGGGTCCGAGGTGCTGGTCACGCAGTGCGCCGAGTGGTTCGTCGCGTTGTTCCAGCTGCCCGGAAGGCAGGTGGAGCCATCGCCGCCGCCCGCCGAGGAGTGGGGCCAGCCGGGGAGGCCCGCCGAGTTCGCCGAGAACCACCCGCTGGGCTCAACGCCCTGGCCGAGGGGGTCCGAGACGAACTGGAGGAACTCGGGCCAGTCCTGGCCGCTTCCGTCCGCCTTGAAGGTGATGCAGCCGTTCCCGTGAAGGATCGCGGCGCTCGGACAGAACTGCGTGTTGTTGATGAGCATGGAGCTCATCATGTTCTTCGGTGTGTTGTTGTACGGATAGTGCATCGGCCCGTTCGCCGTCGGGTTGAAGTCGAACGTCGGGCTCCCGATCGGCAGCAGCGCCTGGGAGATGATCCAGCCGCTCTGGGACGCGACGAACGGTAGGTTCGCGAACGACATCGTCCGGACGACCCCGAACATCACGTCGTCGGGGTAGACCTTCCAGCTGACGTTCGAGGACGGGTCGTAGAAGTGCGCGTTCGGGTCGATCGGGAACGACCAGTAGATCGGCTCCCCGTTCGTGCCCGTGAACGGCTGTCCCGTCTGGTTGTAGATGCCCGTGAAGTTCGCGCCGTAGTCCGTCTGGCACTCCACGGTCCCGGGGACGCACGTCGACAGCACCGGCGAGAACGTCACCGTGCCGCTGCCGTTGTACGTGACCAAGGTTTCGTAGGTGTTGTAAATCGGTTCGGAGCTCACAGTGTCGTACGAGACCGAGGGGTCTTCGGTCGTCGCACCACCAGGAGCGATCTCATGGACGATGAGCTGCCCTGGATGCGGCGAATAGTCCCCCGTCGCAGGCGCCACCTGTGGAGCTGCCGCAGCCGCTCCGGTCGACCCGGCGACCGACGCGGCCGGCACGGCACTCGCGCCCTGCATCGCCACAGCCGCGGGGGAGAACCCCACCACGACCGCCAGCGTCACAAAAGCGACGAGCGACCGCTTCACGATTGTCTCTCTCGACCAATTCCACCATCTCGACATACGCCGACCCTGCCGTCCCGAACGAGCCGCAGTATATGTAGTTTGGCGAAAGTTAGGAGGCTATTTCGGGGGTCTCGGGCACCCCCCTTCCACCGCCGCAGGAGGGGGGTCCGGTACAGGCCCGGAAGGTGCTCCCGGCGGGAGTCCCCCCTCCCGGGGGTCACCCGGGAGGCTTTGAACCCGCGTCAGAGGCTCGAGAGGCCTCTATCCTTGACCACTAGACTACGGGAGCGCCTTAAGCCCGTACGGGACCCGCCCTTTGAGCCTTTCGCGAGTTTCTGCGGAACTGAGGGGGGGGCGGCGGGGAACGCATCTGGGGTAGGCATTGCGGTCGTTAGAGCCCCCTCGCCCGAGCGATGTTCCGGTCCCCAGTTCTAGTTCCGTGGCAGGGATTCCGGGCCTACGACGTATATCCCCACCTGTCTAGGTGTCAGGGCCGGGATCTGGGGACTGGAGCGCGCTACCGGGCCGACGCACCATCCCCCGGGCACGTCGCCGGAATCCAACGCAAGCTTCTATAGCGTCGAACGGGTGCTACGGCCATGAGCCCCCCCGTCAAGGCCCGCAGCGGCCACATCCTGCTCGACCCGCGACGCTCGTACCGCGACCTCGTGCGCGTCTACCCGGAGATCCATCGGAGGGTCGTCGAGATGAACCGGCCGTTCGTCAAGGACTCCGAGCCGCTCCTGCCCGAGATCCTGCTGGACGAGAACGTCCGGGACCTGAAAGGGGACCGCAAGCCGATCGGCTACAACCGCCAGGACGCGTTCGGGCTCCGCCTGATCTTCCCGATCGCGGACGAGCGGCGGGCCGAGTTCTATTTCACGAAGCCCGCCCGGTGCCAGGAGGTCGTCCAGGTGACCGAGGTCGTCTCGACGCTCCTGCGTCGGCGCGGGATCCGTCATACGGTCGAGTACGACCGACTTCCGTTGGGACCTCCCCGGATGGCCCCCGGGGCGCCCCCGCCCGGCACGACCGGGCTGGGAACCGCGTAACGTTCGCGAGCCTCAGGTAGGCGGGGGTCGACGGAACGGCCAGAGGCCGCTCCCGCTCGCGGGAGGGGCGGCGGGTTCGGCGATCGAGACCCCCCGCTGGCGCAGGAGCCGGAGCGCTTCCCGGGCCTTCTCGAGCGCCGCGGCGTAGTCGCTCTCCCGCAGGGTGAGCGACTCCGCGAGGAGCTTGCGCGCCTCCGTCGTGTCGACCCCTAGGTCCCCCGCGCGGCCGAGCGCCGCGTCGAGCAGGTAGTGGAGGTTCGTGAGCTCCCGGTGGAGGGACTTCCGCAGGTTGATCTCCTCGACCGCGGCCAGGACGAGGCGTCCGGCCTCGATCACCCGGCCCGCCTGGGCGAGCTCGTCGGCCTCGCGCAGGCGCTCCTTGACCGGCCCGACGGCGACGTGGAGGCCCTCCTCGGCGAACGTCACTTCCGACTGAAGCTCCTTGCGACGTCGGCCGAGGGAGGTCCGGGCGGTCTCCTCGAGCCCGGCCCGCGCCCGGTCGAGCAGCTGGAGCGCGCTGCCGAACTTCTCCGCATCGAGCGCCACGCGGGCCTCGCTGAACGTCTGCATCGCGGGGGTCGTGTCGAGCCCGAGCCGCTCCCCGACCCAGAGGCGGTCCCGGAACTCCGCCATCGCCTTCGTGATCTCCTCGCGGCGCCGTCCTTTCGCCTGCTCGAGCTCGGCGTCGAGGATCCGGAGCGCCTCGCCGAGGTCCCGGCGGTCGCGCAGGCGATCGAGCTGCCCCTTGAGGTCGGCCCGGCGCGCCTTCTCCTCGGCCGCGGCCGGTCCGGACGCCTCGCCGAGCTCCCGCCATAGCCGATCGACGACCTCCTGGAACAGCTTGCGGCTCTGGGCGTCGGCCCGCGCGAGCGCGGTCCGCACGCGCGGCCACGCGCCGGCCCGGAGCGCCGCCTCCGCCTCGGTGACGGTCACGTCGAGCGGCTCGATCGCGCTGGTGAGCCCGCGGCCCCTGCCCGCCTCGACCTCCCGGCGGAGCTCCCCGAGCGGGACCGCGAACATCCGGTCGATCGACCAGCGGCTCCGCTCCGTCGCCTCGCCGGCGAGGGTCATCGCCTGGGCGTAGTGGCCGCGGGTCAGCTCCTCGCCGGCCTCGGCCAGATGGGCGGCCGCCTCGCTCGTCTCCGCGCCGAGCGCCGACGCCTCGTCCAGGCTGGCGCGCGCGGTGGCGAGCGCGGTCCGGGCCCGCCGGAGCCCTTCGTGCCCCGCGGCCA
>JASHQF010000063.1 GCA_030037695.1 Thermoplasmata archaeon | reverse complement strand
CTCGCGCCGTACCGGACTGAGCCACCTCGGCACGTCCGAGGGCGTGGGACCGGGGCCGAGCGATAAGGTTGGCGGAACGCCCGGCTCACGGCGCCCCAGCGCGCGCCGCTCCGACCGGGGCCGGGGGCCCGGTGCGTCCTCGGGACCAGGAGAGCACGGCGGCGACGGCGAGGATCACGGCGCTCCCGTAGAGCGCGGCGCGCAGCCCGCCCAGGAACTGGCCCGCGACCCCGCCCGTGAGGTCGGTCGTCCCGAGGAACACCTGGTAGGCGGTCGCGCGGGAGACGCTCGCCGAGGCGATCGAGAGCGTGACGACGAAACTGAGGAGCGTGCCGATGTTCGTGAGGGCCGCCCGCAGGCCGCTGATCGCCCCGAGGCGCCGCGGGGGGGCCTGGCTCATGATCGCGGTCGTGTTCGCGGGGAAGAACGTGCCGATGCCGATCCCGCTCACGAGCGAGATCACGGGGACCCAGCCGAGCCACGACCCGAGGGTGAGCTGGGCGTAGGCGAGGACGGCGCCGAGCATCAGGACCAGGCCGAGCGTCGCGAGGACGCGCGGCCCGATCCGGTCGACCTGGCGGCCCATGAACGGGCCGACGACCGCCCCGACCAGGTACCCCGGCACGAGCAGCACGGAGGCGTCGAGCGGGCTCAGGCCCCGGATCCCCTGGAGGTACATCGTGAGGAGGAAGACGACGGAGAGGTACCCGAGGGCCTGCAGGAGGCTCGCGAGCAGCGAGAAGCCGAGGAGCCGCTGCGTGAGCTCCCGGAGCTCGAGCATCGGGTGGGCGCTCCGGAGCTCGACCGCCACGAACGCGGGGAGGAGGACGAGCCCCGCGACGACGTAGGCGAGGTTCGCGAGGGCCGGCCCGTTCGCCGCGTACTCGATCGCGCCGTAGGAGAGGGCGCTGAGGGAGGCGGAGAACAGCAGGAACCCCGGGATGTCGAACTGGGCCGGCTGGCGCTCGGAGGCCGGCAGCGAGCCGAGGCCGAGGGCGACGGCGATCGCGCCGATCGGGAGGTTGATGAAGAAGTTGTACCGCCAGCCGAGGGTCGTCGTGATCACGCCGCCGAGGAGGATCCCGAGGATCGCTCCCACGCTCCAGCCGAGCACGAGGAAGCCGAACGCGCGGCCCCGACGCTCCGCGGGGAACACCTGGGTGATGAGCGCGCCCGCGTTCGCGAACATGATCGCGCCCCCGACCGCCTGGACCCCTCGGGCCGCGATCAGGAACGGCGCGTTCGGGGCGAACCCCGAGAGCGCCGAGCCGACCGTGAAGACGGCGAAGCCGAGGTTGTAGATCCGACCCCGCCCGAGGACGTCGCCGAGCCGCCCGGCCTGGGTGGTGAGGGCCGCGGTGATCAATAGGTAGACCAGGATCGTCCAGATCACCGTGTCGAGAGGGGAGACGAGCTCGCGGGCCATCGTCGGGAGGGCGAGGATCACGATCGTGCTGTCGACGGCGACCATCACCGTCCCGAGCGTCGCGAGGAGGAGGACGGCCGCCTGACGGCGGTCCGCCCCCGGCGGGCCGCCGGGGAGCGAGGGGACCGCGGCGGTGCCGGCCGGTCCGCTCATCGGCCCGGCACCGGGATCGGTCGCGCCGGGGGGACTAGGCGCCGCCCGGATACCACGGGCAACTGGGGCAGCCGAGCCCCCGCTCTTCGGGAGGGATCATCGTGCCGCAGCGGGGGCACGCCGTCGTCGGCGGGATCGAGAGCGCGAGGCAATCGAAGCAGCTTCCGTGGCGCCGGTCGTCCGGCAGCAGCACGAGCTCCCGGCCGCAGAACAGGCATCGCGAAAACCTCTCGTCCGCGCTCTCGAACGCGCGGGGGTCCGCCGCCAAGAGCATCGCGCGGGCTCCACCCTACGGTGGGTACTTAAGGCCTCGTGGCGCGACGGGCCCGGAGCCCCGGAACGGGCCGCCTCACGGCTCCTTCCAGCGGGCCTTGACCCCGGCGACGACGAACAGTCCGGCGGCGGCCGCGCCGAGGATGCCCCAGTCGAGGATCCCTCCGTCGAGGGAGAGCGGGGCGAGCCCGACCGACCCCTGCACGAGGCCCGCCGCGTACGTCGTCGGCGAGAACCGGGCCGCGATCTGCGCCCAGCGGGGAAGGTCGGAGAGCGGGTAGTAGACGGGCGGGATCACCGTGAGGAGCGTCGACAGGAGGGGACTGTACATGTACGTCTCCCGGACGTCCTGGAAGTACGTGGCCAGGGTGAACGCGAGCGCCGTCGCGAAGCCGAAGACGAGGAGGAGCACGCCGACGAGCACCACGCAGCTCTCGAGCGTCGCGAAGCCGTTCACCACGAACAGGGCGAAGAACACCGACGCCGCCGGCAGGGAGTAGACGAGCTCGCTGAGCGCCATCCCCCCGACGTAGACCGGCGCTTCGACCGGGGAGGCGACGACGACGTCCTGGAACTTGAGGTCGTGCTTGTAGTGCGTGAGGTCGGACTGCAGGCTCGTGCCGGCCGAGAGCATCATCAGGACGAGGCCCCCCGTGACGCCGTAGGCGAGCAGGGTCCCGCGCGAGATCACGTCGATGAAGAACAGGTAGGCGAGCGGCGAGCCGAGCAGGCTCACGAGGTACATCGGCTGGGTGCGGATCGGGATCAGACCGTTCAGCAGGACGAGGGTGAGGAGCGAGCGGAGGCGGTGGCGCGCGCTCACGCCCACGCCTCCTCGCCGTCGTCCGCCGCCGGCTCCTCCTCGATCGAGCGCCCGACGACCTCGAGGAAGACGTCCTCCAGGCTCACCGGGCCCATCGAGAGGCGCGCCCCGACCTCGAGCGCCCGCCGGGCGAGCTCGCGGGCGGCGGCCTCCTTCGTGAAGACGAGGAACCCGCCCTCGATCTCGGAGACCCGGCCGTAGGAGTCGAGCTCCGCGCGCGGGATCGGGCCCTGCACCGTGACGCGGTAGGGGAACCGGACGCGGGCCCGCAGGTCCGCGGGCGTCCCCTCGAGGACGAGCCGCCCCTTCTCGAGGAGGGCGAGGCGGCTCGAGAGGGCCTCCACCTCATCGAGGTAGTGGGTCGTGAGCAGGATCGTCCGGTGCTCCCGGCTCGTCCGCCGGATCGCCTGCCAGACCTCGCGGCGCGCGATCGGGTCGAGGCCGGTCGTCGGCTCGTCCAGGAACAGGATCTCGGCGTCGGAGGCGAGGACCATCGCGCACATCGTCCGGCGACGCTGGCCCCCGGAGAGGCGGCTCACGAGGCGGGTCCGCACGTCGGCGAGCGAGAGTTCGTCGAGGATCTCCCGGGTCCGCCGGCGGGCCTCGACCGCGGCGATCCCCCGGAGCTTGAGGTAGAGGTAGACCACCTCCTCCACGCGAAGGAAGTACAGCGGGCGGGACTCCTGCGGCACGCAGGCGATGCGCAGGCGGATCGCCCGGTCGTCCCGTCCCGCCTCGAGGCCGAGGATCTCGACGCGCCCGGAGCTCGGGGCGAGCTGCGTCGAGGCGATCCGGACGAACGTGGTCTTCCCGGCCCCGTTGCGCCCGATCAGACCGTACGTCCGTCCCGTCGGGACCTCGAGGCTCAGGTCGTCCAGGGCGGCGGCGTCGCCCGACGCGTGCGGGTAGACCTTGCCGAGGTGGGAGGCGGAGAGCGCCGACGGCATCGTACCGGGGCGGGGCAACGGGGCCGGCTCTAAGCCCTTGGCTCCCGACGGCGGAGCCGCCCCGCCCTTCCCCGGACGCCCGTCAGCTCAGGATCTCGGCGAGCCGACCCTCGCTCCGGGCGAGGAGGATCTCCTTCGCGATCCGGCGCCCGGTGGAGAGGTCGGGGGCGACGAGATCGGAGTACGGGCTGCCCGAGATGAACAGGTTCGTCCCTGCGACGATCCGGGTCGAGATCTCGAAGACCTTGAACTGCAGCTCCTCGGTCATGATCCCCTCGACGCAGAACGGCCCCACCATCCCCCCGAACAGCTCGATCGACCGCTCGACGATCCGGGCGGCGGTCTCGAACGCCCGTTCGAGCAGCGACTCGCGCAGGACGACCGGTACGTTGCCGGTGACGACGAACGTCGGCCGGAGCCCGGCTTTGAGGAGCTCCTCCTGCGCCCCGAGCTTGTACAGCTCGTCGATGTTCGCCTCGTCGCGGCGGTCCATCCCGAGCAGTTCCAGGGAGCCGTGGCCGACGCGGTACCCTCGGTCGGAGAGCGGCGAGTAGAAGAAATGCATGTAGTAGCGCGTGCCCAGGATGTACTCCTGGATCACGTGGGGGCCCTCGGGCCGGAACCCCTCCAGCGCCCGGCGGTTCTTCGCGAGGAAGAACCCCTTGCCGCCCTTGGCCCCGAAATACTTCACGATCACCGGCCCATCGACCTCCGAGGCGTCCGCGTAGCGGCGGGGCATCGCGACGCCGGCCGACTCGAGCCACTCGCGCTCCTTCTCGCGGTCGTACTCCCAGCCGAGCACGGCGCGGTTGCCGAACACGGGGACGTCGAGCTTCCCGAACAGCTCGGCCCCGAGGTATTCGACGAACGACCCGTGGGGCACGACGATCGCCGCCTGCTCCTTCAGCTGGGGCTCGACGCCCGCGAGGTCCTTGACCCGCGGCACCGAGACGAACCGATCGGGGCGCGCGAGCGGGAACGCGTCGTAGAACTTCGGGGGTCGCCCGACGCACAGGCCGAGGGTGGCCAGTCCTTCGGCGCGGGCCCCGTGGAAGATCTGCAGCGACGAGTGGGAGCAGAGGGTGGCGATGGTCGGGCTCCGCCCTTCGAGGGAGGCGAGGCGGTCCCCCGAGGCGAGCCGAACCCCCATTACGCGGAGCACTCGGGCAGGGGTTTAGCGTTTGGGGCCCGCGCCGCTAGGATCCGCCGTTCTCGGGGGGGGCGAGCTCCCAGTACCACCGCACGCGTCGCGAGCCGGTCTCGGCGACCTTACGACGCACGGCGGCGGGCACCTTCGGGTCGCGCAGGAACTTGCGGACCTCCTCGGGACCCTCGCCCGCCAGGCGGGCCGCCGCGCCGGAGCTCTCGAGCAGGGGACGCACGGCGTCGAGGGTGTACTGCCAGGCGATCTCGCGGCGTCGCACCGCGACGGTGCGTGAGCCGGGGACCCGGTGGACCCCGAGCTCCTCCGCGGCCCGGTGGAGCGAGGCCGCGGTCTCGGCGAGCTCGCCCTCGAGCCGCCCCTCCTCCTCCCGCAACCGCTGGAACCGGTCGACGAGCGCGGCGAGCCGTTCGCCGTCCGGGCCGGCGACGGTGCGGAACTCGGGGCAGATCGATTGGAACTCGCACCGCGCGCAGTGGCGCCCCGGGGTCGGCTCGTACGCCTGCTCCCGGATCCCGTCCGCCACTTCGCCGAGCCGGGCGTGCAGCGGCTCGAGGGCGGGCGGGGACCGGGGGAGCGCCCGCACCGGGCGCAGCGAGCGTAGGTGGAGGAGGGTGAGGCCGTGGACCGGCTCGTGGTAGTTGCGCTCGACCAACACCTGGTAGAGCGCCAGCTGGTCGGAGCTGCGCGCCTCGTCCGGGGCGAGCTCGCGCGACGTCTTGTAGTCGACGATCTCGAGCCCTCCGGAGTCGACCCGATCGATCCGGTCGATGTACCCGTGGATCGGGATCCCCTCCCACTCCGCCTCGAGGTGCTCTTCGACGGCGACCGGATGCGGGGGGACCCGCACCAGGTGCTCGTGGAACCGGACCAGGAGCTCGCGGCCGAGGGTGCGGTACCGGGCCTCCTCGTCGGGCGAGCCGTACCCTTCCGAGCTCCAGTTCCGGTCGTAGGCGGCGAGCATCTCCTCGAGGGACGGCGGGGCGCGCGGTCCCGCCGGGGGGCCCCCCTTCCAGGCGTCGAGGGTCGTCTGGCCCTGCCCGCCGTACCGCCGGGCGGCGGGCTCGACGAGGGGCCGGACGAGCTCTTCGAGGACGGCGTGGATCACGCGGCCGAACGTGAAGTACCCTTTCGGCGCCTCCGGGCGACGATCGACGTAGAGGAACTTCCAGCGGAGCGGGCACTCCTGGTACGTCCGGTACGACGAGTAGCTGAGCGGTCCCGCCACGCGCGACGACCGCGCCGGGGACTCTTGGCGTTTCCGGGGAACGGCGGGGGAAACGGTTCGCGGGCCGACGGCCGCGGGCCCGGCGGCCCCTCGCTCGGGGATCTGAGGCTCAGTGGCCGGCCGCGGCGACGTCCGCCGTGACCGTCTCCTCGCCCTCAGGAGGCACGGTGCCGCGCGCCTGGGGGTTGGTGAGGTTCTTCGGCAGGCCGAGGAGGTCCAAGAGCTCCTTGTAGTGGTTCCGGATCGTCACCGGCGTGACGTTCGCGACCGCCGCAATCCGGTCCTGGCTCCGCGGCTCGCCCATCAGGTTCGACGCGATGTAGATGATCGTCGCGAGGATCCCGTTCGGCAGGACCCCGCTCGTCGAGTAGACCTGCTCGACCTGCTCGAGGAGCTGGAGCACCTTCTGGCGGACCTCCTTGGAAAGGTTGAGGTCCTGGGTGAACCGCACGAGGTAGTCCCTCGGCTCGACCGGCTTCAGCCCGAGCTTGAGCTCGCGCGCGAGGAGAGTGTACGCCCGACCGACCTCGATCTTCGTCGCCTTGGAGTGGGCGATGATCTCCTTCATCGTCCGGGGGACGTGGCACTGGCGGCACGCCGCGTAGACGCTCGCGGCGACGAGCGCCACGATCTTCTTGCCGCGCGTCGCCTTGTGTTCCAGCGCCCGACGGTAGATGTACGTCGCCGACTCCTTGACCTCCCGCGAGAGGCCGAGGACCCCGGCGAGCCGGTTCAGCTCCCCGAGCGCGACGACCAGGTTCCGCTGGTGCGTCCGCGCGGCGCGCAGCCGATGGTTGAGCTTGCGGAGGTGGTAGAACTTGAGGGAGGTGTTGCGGGAGAGCGAGTTCCCCTGGAAGTCCCGGGTCGGCACCCCGATCTCGCTGAAGAGGCCCTTGTCCGGCATCAGGGGCGAGATCACGGGCCCCCAGCCCCGCGCCTCGCGGCCCGTGTCGTCCTTGGAGCCGCGCTGGCCGCGGTCGCTCACGAGGGCGCTCTGGTCGACCACGAGCCCGCAGTCCGCGCAGACGATCTCCCCGCGGATCTCGTCCCGGATGAGGTGGGAGGAGCCGCAGTTCGGGCACGCGTCCTCCGTCGGACCCGACGGCTCCGCGACCGGGGCCGGGGCGGGCCGAGAGGCAGGCTTCGCGGCGGAGGCTCGAGCTGCCGAGGACGCCGAGGTGGGCTTCATAGCTTCTACGCCCCCGTAATCGGGGGGGCTATTTATACCTTGGGCCGTGCGTTGTCTCGTTTGTATCAACAATCGCTACAAGTCATCCCCCAATCCGGACCGGGATTACTACTTGTCCCGCCGAGCCGGTGGGGGAAACTGGACATGCAAGCGGACACGGCGATGCGGCTCTCGACGGCGGGAATTGCCCTGCTCGATCTAACTGTAGGCATCCCACTTGACCGTGAAGCTGCCCCACGCAAGCCCGGACGTCGCAGCAAGCGTCTGGTCGCCGCCATCGACCATATTGATGCGCTCTATCGATGGGTAGTCGCCGATGCCTTGGAGTCCGTCCGAACTTGAGGTCCCCACGTAGCAACTGCCCTCCCCAGTATAGTCCATCCCAAGCTCAGCCGTTGAGAATTTCGCCAGATCCGCGAGGTGGCCCGAAACGTTCGCCCGTTCGACGATACATTCTGCCGAAGCGTCTTGGGCGAGAAGTTGGACGAACGGCCCAGAGTAGAAGCTCCAGCCGGAGTCGATCCCGTAGAGGGTGATCCCGAATTGAATCGTTGAGGGGTCGTAAGTGATGAACGCCTCGTACCGATCACCCGGTGTCACAGGGTACGTGGACGTGCTCAGGTTCTGTAGCCCCCCAGTCGACGGATACTCGTACCATGCCACATAGGAGGGCGACCCATCAATGCACCATCCAGCCGTGCCTCCTTGCTCCGGAGTGATCATGCCGCTGGAGAGCCCGTCGATACCCGCCCACAGCACGACGTCGGGCGGCTCGGGACCATTGTTCCCGCATGTGATAGTCGGTTGAATCCAGGAACCAAGCACCTCCGTGATTGTCCCAGCTTGGGGGGCGACAGCAAACCCTGCCCAGTTCAAGCCAGAGACATCGTGAGGCACGAAATCGGTCGCGAGATCTACTGTATCCAGACACTGGTTCCCGCTCGGGCAGGTCGCAGAGATGACCTGGGGGTTGGTACCGGACCAGGTTACGCACCCCGACTCCGGCACCTTACCGAGGCACATGCCCCCAAGGAACCACTGGCCGAACTGGTGACCCGAGTCGGGCATGGCCTGCGCGTTGGTCCAAAATGTGCCCCCATTGGCCGAGGCAACGCGTACTTGGATCCCCGACTGGTCGTCACATTCGGACGTCCCATTGAATGTGATTTCGCCAGTCGGGCAATAGAAGTTGACGTAGATTCCCGTCTGCTGTGTCCCCACAAAGACGTCGATTGCGCAGAACTGACCGGAGGGACAAGTGGCTGCGATGTCCACCGGATTCGATGTTGCCGAAGTCGCACAGCCCCGCGTGACATTCGTTCCGAAACAGGCTCCGCTCAGTCCTGTCCATTCCGAGAAGAGGTAACCTGAGTCCGGCGTCGCCTGCAGTGAACCCCAATATGTGGATCCATTGGCTGGGGCGAAGTATATCTGAGACCCGTCCTGATTCTGGCAGGCAAACGTCGAGTTCAGCGTCACTCCCGAGTCGGGGCAGAACACTGAGAGATAGATCCCTGGTCGATAATCCGCCACCAAGGAACCCGTGCATCGGTCACCCGAAGGACAGGATGCAGCAAGATCTGCAGGGTTGCTCGCGTTATAGTTCGGACATCCCGAAGTGATGGAAGTACCAAAGCACCCTATGGTAAGTCCGTCCCATTCCGAGAAGACATACCCTGGGTCTGGAGTCGCCTCGAGGGATGCCCAAACTGCGGACCCGGTCGAGGGGCCAAACCCAACCTGAACGGCGCTCTGGTCGTCGCAGACTGGAGTCCCGTTCAGAGTCACCGAACTGTGAAGGCAAGCCAGGGTGAGGTATATGCCGGTGCTGAGGCCCGACGCAAAGGTTGGCCCTGGCGCTGAGGAATTATTGGCTGGCACCGAGACGGCGCTCACCGAGGTGAAGGTCACCGCGACGATCGCGACTCCAATCCCGAGGCAGTGGGGCCAGGCGCCTCTCTTCATGGGACCCTCGCGCCGCGTTTAGAACCTCAGCTTCGGACCCGTATATCGGTACCGGCGCCCCTGGAGTAGGCGAATGGAGTGGGATGGTCATCGCCGGTCGCCCTCGTGGCGGTCCTCACAGTTCCAAGATCGCGAACCCTACCACGGGAAGTCAGACGATCTTGGCCGGACCTTGACCGGCCCTCATCCTGCGGTGGCGACGAACAGGCAGCCTCGGGCGGCGTGCTTCGTGGGGTCGGGCTTGGAGACCTCCCAGTGGTCGCCGAGGCGCGCCTCCAGGACCGACCGGAGGAGCCTCGGGCAGAGCACCCTCCCGATCTCGGGGGAGTCCTCAGTGCAGGCGAAGCAGCCGGTGACGCGGAGGGTGAGGGGCTTGCCGCGGACGACCTCCATGCGGCCCATCGTGTGGGTCGCGTAGTACTGGGCGAGCGAACGGGCGACCTCCTCGGGGGTCCGACCTTCGACCTCGTCGGCGACCTCCCGACCCAGTTGCCGGGCGATCGCCTCGATCAGTTCCGGCAACCGAAGATGCAGCTCCCGGACCCCGGCGGCGCGCATGCCGAGCCGCGTCACTTCCTTGAGCCGCTGGAACGGCACCGAATCCCGGCCCGCCACCACGGGGAGGACGGCGGACGGCGGGTGTTCGAGCTCGACGAACCGCTCCTCGGAGCGCGTCGCGGGGCCCCACAACCGTTTGTGGTAGTCCCGGGCGAGCTGGACGAACGCAGGGTCGATCGACCAGAGGGCGACCTGCGCCTCGACGCTCCGACCGAGGCCGTCCTCCCCGGAGACGTACAGCAGCACGCCGGACCGATCGACGATCGCCGCCCGGCTCGAGATCGGGGTCGTCGCGTGGCGGAGCTCGGAGAATCCCGCGAAGTGCTTCGCGACGGGGAGGTCCGGAGGCGTGACGTCGGTCACGACCCGCACCTTCACCCCGCGGCCGGCCGCGTCGCGGACCGTCCGGTCGATCCCCGCGTCGGTGAGCCCCGCGAGCCACGAGCCGGCCCCGGTAAGCAGGATCTCCCGCTCGGCCGCCCCGAGGCGGCGGCCGAGGAACCGTCGGATCGTCGCTCGACCGTCGAGGACGGCGAACTTCCGCGGATCGTGACCGTCGACCTCGGAGCGTGCTTCTTCCCAGTCGGCGAGGATGCGGGCGCGGTTGCTCTCCAGGTGGTGGACGCGCGCGTTCGCCCGGTGGATCCAGCTGTCCACGAGTTCGCTCGGAGGGGTCGCGACGAACCGTTGGGGGCTCGTCCCTGTGATCGAAAGGAGGCCGTCCGCCGCGAGCTGCTTCAGGACACGATACGCTTCGACCCGGTGGACCGCGGCACGACGGGCGAGCTCGCTCGCGGTCTCGGGGCCCCCCCGGCAGGCGGCGAGATAGAGGCGCGCCCCTTTCTCCGAGACCCCGTGCTCGGTGAGGAGCTCGAAGAGGCCCGACACGGCGCGGCTCACAGCTACGAAAGGGCCGCCCCCGATAAGACGGTGCCGGCGCGCCGGGAGAGGACTCTACAGCGCCGCCTGGAAGTCCTCGATCGTGAGAGGGAACTCGACGTCCGCGCCGCCGGCGCGGGCCCGCAGCACCTCACGGGCGAGCAACCAATAAACGGTGGCGAGCGCGAGGCGACCCTTGTTGTTCGCCGGAATCACGAGATCGACGTACCGCGTCTCGTTGTTGACGTCGCACAGGCCGACCACGGGGATCCCGATCGACACCGCTTCGCTCAGCGCCTGTTGGTCGGTCGCCGGATCCGTCACGACGAGGGCCTTCGGCTCGAAGTACTCGGGGAGGTTCGGGTTCGTGAGGCAGCCCGGGACGAACCGCTCGGCGAACGACACCGCCCCCGTCGTCTTCGCGAACAGGCGCACCGGTTTCTGCCCGTACTGGCGCTGGGAGACCGCGAGGATCCGATCGGCGGGCAGTCGCGCGAGGAACTTCGCGGCGAGGCGGATCCTCCGGTCGGTCTCGCGCACGTCGAGGACGTGGAGGCCGTCGAATCGGACCTTGAAGACGAACCGGCGCATCGACGCCGACTTTTGCTGGGTCCCGATGTGGACCCCCGACGTGAGGTAGGTGTCCTCCGGGATCAGGAGCTCGCCCGGGGCGGTCAGCGGACCGTCCGAATCGGCGGGGCCTTCCTGAGCGGCGACCTCCTCGTCAGCCATCGTCCCCGAGAGCGGCGCGGCCGAGCCGCAGGAGCTCATTTAGCTTTGCCACGCGTTCGCCGCCGAGAAGACCGCATTTGAGCCCCCAGGCTCCGGTGCCGACCGCCACGTGGGCGAGCCAGCCTTCCGGGAGGTCCCCCGAGCGGTGGGAGGTGACGGTGGCGAGGCCGTGGCGCCGGGCCAGGTCGACCGTCGCGAACGTGTCGGTGAGCGTGCCCACTTGGTTGACCTTGATCAGGATCGCGTTCGTCGCCTTCTCGTCGATCCCCCGCTGGAGCCGCGCGCGGTGCGAGGTGTACAGGTCGTCGCCGACGACCTGGATCCGGGCACCGAGGGCGCCGGTGAGGCGCGCGAATCCCCCGTACGCCCCCTCGTCCAGCGGGTCCTCGAGGTAGACGACGCCGTACCGTTCGACGAGCCCCGTAACGAAGCCGATCTGGCCGTCCTCGTCCAGGGTCTGGTCCCGGTACCGGTACCGTCCGTCGCGGTAGAACTCGCTCGCGGCGAGGTCGAGGCCGGGGCGGACCGGGATCTTCAGCTCGTCCCGCGCCCGATCGCAGGCGTCGCGCAGCACCTCGAGCGCGTCGACGTTGCCGAGCGGAGCGACCCACCCGCCCTCGTCGCCCCGGCCGAGCGCGAGCTTCGGGAACCGACGACGGAGCTCCTCGCCGACGAGCGCATGGACGCGAAGGGCGGCCCGGATCGCGTCGTCCGGGCGAGGGGCGTCCGAGATGGCGTGGAACTCCTGGAACTCGGGTCCGCCGATCGCGTGGCGTCCGCCGTTGAGGCAGTTCCCCACGATCGCCGGGAACGCCTTCCCGTCGACCCCGGGCCGCCGAAGCACCTCCCAGAGCGGCCGACCGCCCTCCGCCGCGAGCGCCAGGGCGCTCGCGACGGACGTCGCCGTCGCCGTGTTCCCTCCGATCCGGGAGAACTCCGGGGTCCCGTCGACCTCGTGGAGACGGGCATCGATGCCGGCCCGGTCGGCGAGATCGACCCCCACGAGCGCGGGAGCCACACGGGACCGGAACTCCCGGATCGCGGCGGCGACGCCGCCCTCGGGCAGCGCCCGGACCTCGGTCCGTCCGGTGCTCGCCCCGCTCGGGGCCCCTACGCGCCCGCGGGCGCCGCCGGCCGCGACGATCTCGACCTCGACCGTCGGCTGCCCCCGGCCGTCGAAGATCGGGGCGATCCGGGCGGAGGTGATCGCGCTCATCCACCCTCGACGAACTCGACCAAGACGCCGCCGAACGCGCTCGGGTGGGCGAAGCCGACGAGCCGACCCCTCGCCCCGGGCCGCGGGGCCCGGTCGACGAGTCGTCCGCCCCGTTCCTCCACCGCGCCGAGGGCCTGCGCGACGCTCGGGACCCGGAACGCGAGGTGGTGCAGCCCCTCCCCACGGGCCTCGATCGAGCGGGCGAGGGGGGCGGTCGGCGACGTCGGCTCGAGCAGCTCGACCGGCGCGCCCCGGCCCCCGAGGAACGCGACGCGGACCCCCTGGGACGGCACCTCCTCGGGGGGACCTTCGGGGGGACCGAGGACCGGCGCCCAGCGATCGGTCGCCTCGGCGAGGCTGCGGACCGCGATCCCGAGGTGATCGAGCTCCATCGTCGCCCCCTAGAACGCGCGGGCGGCGATCTGCTCGCCGAAGCGGGAGCGCCAGAGGTCGGAGATCTCCCCAAGGGTGACGCCCGCCCGGACCGCCGCGATCGTCGGGGGGAGCACGTTGCCTCCCTCGTCGGTCGCACGGCCCAGCCGGTCGAGCGCCGCGGCGGCGGTCGGGGCGTCGCGGGAGCGACGCACGGCGCGCACGCGGGCGATCTGGCGACGTTCCTCGGCCGGGTCGATCCGTTCGCCGGCGGCGGCCGGCCCGGCCCCGGGGAACAGGGTGAACCCCCGGCGCCCCTCCCGGTAGGCGTTGACCCCGACGACGGTCTCCGACCCGTCCTCGCGGGCCCGGGCGACGCGGTACGCCTCGCGCGCGATCTCGGCCTGGTAGAAGCCCCGCTCGATCGCCCGTGCGGCCCCGCCCATCCCCTCGATGCGCTCGAGGTACGTCCGGGCCTCGGCCTCGATCCGGTCGGTGAGGTACTCGATCTCGTACGCGCCGCCGACGGGATCGACGGTGTTCGGCACCCCGGACTCCTCGGCGAGGATCTGCTGCGTTCGCAGGGCGAGCCGCGCCGCGGGCTCGGCCGGGAGCCCGAGCGCCTCGTCCAGGGCGTTCGTGTGCAGGGACTGCGTGCCGCCGAGCACAGCGGCGAGCGCCTCGATCGTGGTCCGCACGACGTTGAGCTCGGGCTGCTGGGCGGTGAGCGTCGAGCCGGCCGTCTGGGTGTGGAACCGGAGCTGCTGGGAGCGGGCCCGACGGGCCCCGAGGCGGTCGCGCACGAGCCGGGCCCAGAGGCGCCGGGCGGCGCGGAACTTCGCGACCTCCTCGAGGAACCGGATGTCGCAGGAGAAGAAGAACGAGAGCCGTGGCAGGAACTCGTCGACGTCCAGGCCCCGCTCCTTCACCGCGAGAGCGTAGGCGACGGCGTTCGCGAGCGTGAACCCGACCTCCTGGGCGGCCGTCGCGCCGGCCTCTCGCATGTGGTAGCCCGAGATCGAGATCGGGTTCCACCGGGGCAGCTCGCGCGTCGCGTACTCGATCGTGTCGACGGCCAGGCGGAGCGACGGCCCCGGGGGGAAGATGTACGTCCCCCGGGCGACGTACTCCTTCAGGATGTCGTTCTGGACGGTGCCGGCGAGCTTCTCGGGCCGGACGCCGGAGCCCTGGGCGGTCGCGACGAGGAGGGCGAGGAGGATCGGCGCGGTCGCGTTGATCGTCATCGAGACGGTCGCCTCGCCGAGCGGGATCCCCCCGAACAGGGTGCGCAGGTCGTCCAGCGTCGAGATCGGGACCCCGCACCGGCCGACCTCGCCCTTCGCCTTCGGGTGATCGGCGTCGTAGCCGTTCTGCGTTGGGAGGTCGAAGGCGACCGACAGTCCGGTCTGACCGCGCTCGAGCAGGTAGCGGAACCGCCGGTTCGTCGCCGCCGCGCTCCCGAACCCCGAGTACTGGCGGAACGTCCAGAGGCGTCCCCGGTACATCGTGGGGTGGATCCCGCGGGTGAACGGAGGTTCGCCGGGGAACCCGACCCTCTCGAGGAACGCGGCATCGGGGTCCTCCGGCGGGCCCACGACGAGCGGGATCCTTTCGGGCGGAGCCCCCCGGTCGGCCGCGGCCCGTGGCGCGCGAACGCGGCCGGGGTTTCGGCGGGCGCGGGGCGCCATCACCGTTGGACCGGGGCGCCGCTCTTAAGCCCCGTCGCGGCGGCCCACGAGCGGACCGAGGGCGGTGAGGTCGATCTCCCCCCACGCGACCGGCACCGGCACCCCGAGCGCCGCGAGGAGACGGGGGTGGAGCTCGCCGATCTCGGCGACCGCGTCGCCGGCCACGCGTACCCGCGCCGACCGGCCCGGGATCGTGCCCGGGAGATCCGCTGGTTCGCGGACCGCGCCGACGTCGAGCTCGCGCAGGACGTCGTCGACGAGGGCGGTCGCCGACGCGAACCCCGCCCCCTCGGCCGCCTCCACCAGCGCCGCATGGTAGCGGGTCCCCGCGCCGCTCTCCTCGGAGGCGGCCCGGACGAGGACGGGGCCGACCTCCGCGAACCGCTGGGGGTAGCCGTGCCGGGTGTTGCGACCGAGGAGCTCGAGGTGCGACAGGAGGACCCGGTCGCGCACGAACGCGTACTCGGCGGAGACGGGGTTCGCGACGCGGATCGGGAGCGGCCCGCCGAGCTGGCCGACGATCGACTCCGAGACGAGCAGCGGGGTGTGCGGCTCGGAGAGGCCGAGGCCGAGCAGGACCTCGGCGACGCGGGTCCGGAACCGGGATTCGGGTCGCCGTCGGCCGCGGGTCACGCTCGCGGGGACGACCCCGTCCTCGGGCCGGATCCCCTCGGTGAGGACGTACTCCTCCGCGAGGTCGACCGGCGCGATGAGGTCCGGACGCCAGGAAGGGACCGCCACGGACCAGCCGCCCCGGACCCGCCGCGCGCGGAGCCGAGCCTTCCCGAGACGACCCACGACATCGAGGGGACCGTCCCCTAGCCCCGCGATCGCCCGCACCACGGGAGCCGGCAGCGGCACGGATCGAGGCTGCACGACCTCCTCGCCGGCCGTTCGGCGATCGCCCGGGCCCTCGACCGCGGCCGGGGCGATCGACCAGCCGCGTGCGGCGAACGCCACCAGGAGGAGTCCAAGGCCGTCCTGGACCGCGCGACGCCGCTGGCCGGTCGATTCGATCAGGAGGCCGCGGTCCCCGGGCGTCGCCTCGCCGGCCGTGTGACTGTTGAGGATCGGCGGGAGGCTGAGGATCGTGCCGGCGGCGTCCCGGAGCGTGAGGCAACGGTCGCCGACGCGCCCGAGCGGGCCGTACCGCGCCGCCATGGGGTCGGACCGGAAGAACGCGTCGGCCCCGACCTCCTCGGTCGCGTGGAGCGGCACGAATCGGACCGAGGCGGTCGGCTCGAGGGCGTACCGTACCGGGAACGCGATCCGGCGGAGCGGATAGAGGCCGAGGCTCATCGCCCGACGATCGCGCCCGATCGTCGCGTGCAGCAGCTCCTGGAACCGGACGGCCTCGGCGAGGAGCCCCGGGTCGAGGCGAGTTCGGGGCGGTGGCCGGACGATCGCCCCGGCGATCTCGGGCCGGATCGCCTCGACGGAGGCGTCGACCGTGAACGCGGCCCCGCCGGCCGGCGGGCGGCCCCGCCGGACCTTCGGCGCGCCGCGCGCGGCCCCGAGCGCCCCCTGCAGGTACAGCGCGAGACCTCCCTCGGAGAGGAGGTCGAGGCGATCGGGGGTGACGGAGAGCTCGAGCGTCTCCGCATCGCGGCGCTCGACCTCGGCCTTCGAGGCAAACAGCAACTCCTCGAGGTAGCCGATCTCGGGCGGACCGGGGAGCAGCTCGAGCAGGCGAGGAAGGGCGAGCGTCGACCGGGGCATCGCTAGAACCCCCCGCCCGGTCCGCCGTCCAAGTTGTCCGAGAACAGCTCGCGGATGTCGTTCGCCCCGAGGGCGACCATCGCGAGGCGGGTGATCCCGATCCCCCACGCCAGCACGGGGACGTCGATCCCGAGCGGGCGGAGGACCTCGGGCCGCAGGACGCCGCCCGGCAGCACCTCGATCCACCCGAGCCGCGGATGCCGGACGTACCCTTCGATCGACGGCTCGGTGAACGGGAAGTAGCTCGGCCGGAACTTGAGCTCCTTCACCCCGATCGCGTCGGCGAACGCGCGGAAGAGACCGACCAGGTGGCGCAACGTGAGACCCTCGCCCCCGACGATCCCCTCGGACTGGCGGAACTCGAGGTGGTGCTGGGCATCGACCTCCTCCCGGCGGAAGACGCGGTCGAGCGAGTAGATGCGGAACGGCGGGTGGGGTCGGGTGGCGAGGAACCGCGCCGAGACGGCGGTCGTCTGCGAGCGCAGCACGGGCCGCGCGGCGATCGCCCGGTCGTACCGCGACGACCAGCCCGGCCCGAGCGGCTCGCTCGCCCCGGGGAGCGCCCGGCCCTCGTGGGCGGCCGCGACGCGGTCGACGAGCTCGCCGGCCGGCAGGTGCCCTTCGAGGCCTTCGACGGCGAGGGCGTCGTGGATCGAGCGGGCGGGGTGGTCCTGCGGCATGAACAGCACGTCGTTGTTCCAGAACTCGGTCTCGAGGAGCGGCCCCTCCGCCTCCTCGAAGCCGAGGCCGATCAGCACCTCCTCGAACTCCCGGAGCCAGCGCAGGTACGGGTGGGGCCGGGCGCCCCGCACGAGGGGCACTGGCGCCCGCACATCGTACGGCCGGAACGGGCGATCGTGCCACGACCCCGAGGCGAGGACGGCCGGGGTCAGGCCCCCGATCGGGTCGGTCCCCTCGGGAGGAAGGGGCAGCGCGCGGCCCTCCTCGGAGGCCGACCAGCGCTTGCGCGAGCGATGCTCGATCCGAACGAGGCCCCGGCGCTCGAGCGCGGCGAGGGCCGCGGGATCCGGGACCGGACGGCCCTCGCCGATCGCCCGGAGCCTCGCCTCCTCGGGGAACTCGGGCGCGGCCGGGGCGCTCCCCGTCGCCCAGCGGAGCGGGACGCCGTCGGCGAGCCAGCCCCGCCGGCGCAGGAGCCCGATCGCCGCCGAGCGTTCCTCGCCGGCGAGCCCCTCGGCGTCGAGGGCGGCCAGGTCGAGAGGCGCGCGACGTCGGAGGGCCTCGTAGAGGCGCCGTTCGGGGAGCCCGGAGGCGACGGTCGACTCCCCTCGGGGCGTGAGGCGCGGGATCGACGAATGCTCCTCCTGGACGACCGCGAGGCGCTTCGCCCGCAGCCGCTGCAAGCTCCCGCGCACCGCATCGATCGGCTCCCCCGACCGCGCCGGGAGCGTCTCCTCGTCGATCGGGCCGCCGGTCGAGGATCGAAGGAGCTCGAGCAGCTTACGCTCCGAGGCGGAGAG
>JASHQF010000062.1 GCA_030037695.1 Thermoplasmata archaeon | reverse complement strand
TAGGCAGAAATGTTACTATATTGGTAACAATTACGTAGAACACGCCCATGGACCGGCCCCCACCGGCGCGCTCGCTCTCTCTCACCGAGGCGAGGGTGATCCTCGGGCGGGAGGCCGAGGGTCCGGAAACGCTCGATCTCGCGGACGTCCAGCGCCTCGCGGGGGTCCGTCCGGTCCACGCGCGCAAGCTCGCGCATGACCTCCTGCGCAAGGGCTGGCTCGCCCGGATCGGCCGGGGTCGGTACCTGGTCAATCCGGGGCACCACGGCCCGGACCGCCTCCCGGACGCGGATCCGCTCCGGTACGGCAGCCACCTAGTCGATCCGTACTTCTTCGCTTACGGCACGGCGGCGGAGCTTCGGGGGTATCTCGCCCAGGCGGGCCGGGTGTACTACCTTGCCACGCCGCGGCGCGTGACGTTCCGACCCCGGCACGTCGCCCAGTTCCGGTTCGTTCGACTCGCGCCGGACCGGTTCTTCGGGGGCGTGCCGTGGCGCCGCCGCGGGGAGGTCCTTCGGGTGAGCGACCCCGAGCGGACGCTGCTCGACTGCCTGGACCGACCCGAGTTCTCGGGGGGTCTCGGCGGTGTCGCGCAGGTGATCTCGCGCGGCTCGGCCGAGGTCCGCTGGGACCGGCTCGCCTCCTACCTCCGACGCCGCGGCGATCGTCGTCTCGCGCGACGGCTCGGGTTCTGGCTCGAGCACCTCCCGCTCGTCCGGCGACCCCCGGCCCGATGGACCACGGCCTGGTTGCCCGGCCCGACCGAACCGCCCGCCCTCCTCGCGGCGGGCCGGGAGCACCCTCGGCGTGGGACGCTCGACCCGAGGTGGCGTCTCGTGGAGAACACGGACCCGCACCGCTGGCGCTCGGAGGTCGAACCCCGTTGATCCCGCGCGCCACGGCGAACCGGTTCGCGAACGTGCTCGGGGTCGACCTGCACATCGCCCAGCAGGAGATCGTCCTGCTCTACGCCCTCCAGACCTTGGGCGACGCGGGGCTCCTCGAACGGCTCGTCTTCAAGGGAGGCACCTACCTCCGGATGATGGTCACCGGCGACGTCGGGCGGTTGAGCGAGGACCTCGACTTCACCAGCGTGGGGCTCGCGGAGGATCCGCTCGAGCAGTTCCGGGCTGCGTTCGCCGCTGCCGAGCACGGGGTCCGGTTCGAGGTCGTGGACCCGTACCGCACCTCCCGGCGGAATTGGGCGTGCGGGGTCGCGTACGCGCACGCTTGGGACGCGGGGCGGTTCCGCTTGGAGATCTCCTACCGCGAGGCGCCGTTCCTGGCCCCCCGGCGGTGGCGGCCGCTCGACCAGCCGTACTTTGCCGATCTGCCGTTCGACCCCCCCGAGATCCCCTCGCTCCGGGTCGAGGAGGCGCTGGCCGAGAAGCTGCGGGCGATACAGCAGCGGGCGACCGAGCGCGACCTCTACGACGCGACGCGCTACGCGAGCAAGGGGTTCCTCCAGCCTCTCGTCCGCACGCTCGCCGTCGCGAAGCTCTGGAACGACCGGGAACGGTTCGAGCCGGAGGCGATCCTGCGAACGCTCGCCGAGGGTCGCCGGGAGTGGCCCGATCTCGAGCGTCTGATCGGCCGCCGTCGACGCCGCGATTGGAACCAAGAGCTGAGGGACGCGGCCCGGCGGTTCGCGTTCCTCGCCGATCTCTCCCCGTTCGACCAGAGGCTCCAGGACGATTGCCGGCGGCACGCGCTCGCGGAGGAGCTTCGGGAGCAACTTCGGGCGCTCGATCCGGCTCCGGCCCCACCGACCGGTACGACGCGCGACGGCGCGGCGGGCCGGAAGGGCCGGGCCGCCCGTTCCCCGGAGCGGCGCGCCTGAGGCTCGTCCTCGAGGCACAGGGTTTTTAGCCCCGAGGTGACCAACCGAGAGCCGATGGAAGCCCTCGATCTCAGCCGACGACTCTCCGATTTCAGCCAGGTGGCAGGCGAGGTTCTCCGCGACGTCCAGGAGGTCACGGAGCAGCAGATCCGCCACTGGATCGTCAATCCGTTCCTCACGGCGCTCGGCTGGGACCCGCACGACAAGCGCCAGGTGTTCCTCGACTACCACTCCCCGAAGCGCAAGGAGACGGTCGACTACGCGCTCCTGGACGCGGACGGTAAGCCGAAGCTGTTCTTGGATGTCCGGGAACGCACGGCGAGCGTCACCGAGCTCGGCGCGATCGGCGACCGGGCGAAGGACTCCGAGGTCCCGCTGATCCTCCTCACGAACGGGCGGGCGTTCTCCCTCTGGTTCGTCCCCCCGACCGAGCCGGCCGCGCCGTTGTTCGTGCTCTCCCTCGAAGAGCTCGCGGGGAACGCGGAGAACCTGGTCGGCCTCACCGCGGAGTACCGCCTGAGCGAGTCCGGCATCGGCCAGCTCCGCCGCAGCGCGATCCGCCTCGCCGTCCTGCAGATGCTCGAGGAGAACTCGGAGAAGACGTTCGACGCGCTCGTGAGCTGGGTGCAGTCGGAGGTCGCCCCGGGGGCGCTCGACGAGACGACCGAGCAGGCGATCCGCGACGCGACGATGCTCTGGCTCACGGAGGAGCACCTGACGCTCCCGCCGTTCACCTCCCCGGACGGTAAGCGCGCCTCGGATCTCCGCGCGACGACCCCGAAGGACTGGGAGCCGTTCCCCCGCGGGCCCGCCGGGACGTTCCAGTACAAGTACGACACCGCGAAGATCCTCGATCTCCGCCAGGGGGCGAAGGAGGTCCGGGAGCAGATGCGCTCCCAGGGGCTCAGGACACCGACCGCTACGAGCTTTGGAGGGTTCTACCACGCCCTCCGCTCGCGGGCAGGATTGTCGGGGAAATAGGCCCCGGTCCGGCAGGCCGGCGGAGCTGTCCTCGGTGCGGGCGGCTTGAGGGTCTCGCGCCCTCGCGGGCGAGATCGAACGACGCCGCTCGGAACCCCCGCATGACCCACCAAGCTCGGTCCCAACACCGCCCAAGACACCGGCGGGACCCCCCCTGCGACCCAGGACACAGGAAGGCGGGCCCGCGACGCCAAAGAACCTACTTATAGAGAGAACCCGTAGCGCGCCGACGTGGGGCGCGGGGCACCCTGGCGCGCGCTGCGGTGGTCTCGCTCCCGCGTTTTCGAGGCTGCGACGATCGCGGCCGTGGTCGTCGCCGCCTCCCTGGCGCTGCTGACCGCCGGGGCTCCCTCGCATCTGGTTTCGTCCCGCGCCGGAGCGTCGGGCGTACGGCCGACGGGGGTCGACCCGCAGTTCCTACCGACGCTCGTGACCCCCTCGATCCTGACGCCGAACGGCTCGTTCGGGAAGTCGGTGGCCCTCACCTCCAACTATCTCGTCGTGGGGCAGCCGAACGGTAGCGAGTACGGGTATCTGCACGTGGGCGGCGTCCTGGTCGAGAATCGTACCACCGGAGCCAACTACACCTTGCACCCGCCCGAGCTCATTGAGTCCACCTCGTACGGAGCCACGGTCGCGGCGAGCGGGAACCTCCTCGTCGTCGGCGCGCCCGACACGTACCATAACCAATCCGAAGCGGGGGCGGTGTATCTCTACAGTCTGTCGAACGGTACGCTCCTGAAGACGTACTACCTTCCGTTCACCTCCGGCTCCATCGATTGGGACGATGACTCTCACTTCGGCGCGGCGGTCGCGATCAGCGGGAACACGATCGTGGTGGGGGCACCCGATATGAACTACTCCGGGCAGTCCTACCCGAGCGGTGCGGCGCTCCTGATCGACGCCGTCAATGGGGCGGAGACGTTCCTGTCTCCGCCGCTCGGAGCCGCCGACCAGACGTTCGGGGCCTCGGTGGCGATCTCGGCGAGTGAGGTCGCGATCGGCGACCCCAACATCTCCACGGTGTTCACCTTCTCGTCGGTGACGGGCGATCTCGTGAACGAGTACAACAACCCGGTGCCGCAGGCCAACTCGTACTTCGGGGCCTCGGTGGCCATCTCCGGTCCGATGCTCGCCGTCGGCGCGCCGGGGGAGATGCCCAGCCTCGAGCCCAAGGGCGCGGGTGAGGTCGACCTGATCGACATGCCCGGGAACCTCACCTCCCAGATCGTCTCTCCCGATCCCGAGACCGGCGCCTCGTTCGGGTTCTCGCTCGCGACCGACGGGAGCGCCTTGGTCGTGGGGACCAATCAATCGCACGCGTCGAAGGTCGGCACGGTGGCCCCGTTCGTAGCGGGCGCCGCGTACGTCTTCAGCCTGACCGACGGGACGTTCCTCAGTTCGGTCCTGACTCCGACCTGGCCGATCACGAACGGAACGGGAGAGTTCGGCTACGCGGTCGCCGTCTCCGGTTCGACCGTGCTCGTAGGACGGCCCGGCGCGAACTACTCGCTCGGGCCGGGGAACCTGGCCGGAGCGGGCCAGAACGCGGGACTGGCGTACCTGTTCGGCGAGGTCCCGCTGACCGTGGGGACGATGGACACGGCGCTCCCCGAGGCCAGCCAGCTCGGTACCTCGGTCGCGCTGTCGGACGGGATCGCCGTCTTCGGAGCCCCGAACGAGACCGGGGCCGCCAACGGGGTCATCCGCTCGGGCAATGTCTACGTGGTGTCGACGGCCAGCCTGTCGGCGAAGATCCTCTCGAGCCCGCACCCGGGGCAGTTCGGTGAGTTCGGATTCTCCGTAGGCATCTCGGGCTCGACGACCGTCGTGGGCGCGCCGGGCGAGAACTCCACGGGCACCGGGGGCGTCAACGTACCGGAGGGGGGTCGAGCGTACGAGTACAACACGAGCACCGGTGCGCTCCAACATCAGCTCCTCAGCGGGGCTCCCGACCGTTCGGGCTCGTTCGGCGCCTCGGTGGCCGTGGATGCGGCGTGGGTCGTGGTGGGGTCGCCGGGGCAGAACCTCTCGGGGCTCGACGGTTCCGGCGAGGTGTTCGTCTACTTCGCTACGAACGGGACGCTCGCCCTTTCGATCCCGAACCCCGAGCCGGTGCTCAACGCGTCGTTCGGCGCCTCGGTATCGGTGAGCGGCAACACCGTGGTCGTGGGGGTCCCGGGGGTGGACAATGCGTCGTACGCCGCCCCGGGTCGAGTGTATCTCTACACCCTCACCTCGGGCGGCAAGCTCTCGACCAACCTCACCCTGACCAACCCCGATCCCCAGAATCAGGACCGCTTCGGCTGGTCCGTTGCCGTGTCGGGCAGCCTCGTCCTCGTAGGGGCCCCCGGGTTCAACGACGCGGGCATCGCGGGCTCGGGCCGGGCCTACACGTTCACCACGGCCGGGGCCCTCACGGGTACCCTGGCAAGCCTCGACCCCCAGTTGAACGGATCGTTCGGGTTTGCCGTTGCCTACGACGGGGGGAGCATGGCGGTGGGGGCGCCCCACGAGCGCGGCGACCCGGTCGCCCCCATCGTAATGTCGGGCAACGTCTACCTCTTCGCGCCGGGCAATTCGGCGCCGCTCGACCGGTACGGGAGTCCGAACGCCCAGGAGTATGGCGCGTTCGGTAGCTCCGTCGCCATCGGGCCGTCCCGGGTCGTGGTCGGCGCGGAGGACGAATCCGACTTTCAGGACGCTCACGGGGGACTCGGCTACATCCTCTGCATGTGAGCCGCCGCGACTCGCTCACCGTCCGCTTCCCGTTCCCTTTCGGGCCGACGTCGGGGGACTCGGGCTTCTCGGAGACATCGAGAGGCACGGGGATTGGGAACCGTTGCGCGGTCGAGCGCCGTCCGCTGCGCGGCTCGGGACTCGCCCGAGGCTAGTGATAGGTCTCTCCAGACTCCCCGACGGGCCGTCGTAGGCGATCGCGCCGGAGAACGCGGACCGGCCCACGGGAGGCCACGGCACCCCGTTGCGGTTCTATCCGGCCACCCGCGCGGATCGCGGCAGCAGGAGATGGCTGTCCCCGAACTCGTGCCAGAGGTACCCCTCGCCGAGCGCCACGGTGTACGCTCTCTCGACGAGCCGAGGTCCCGCGACCGCCCCGAGCAACGCAAGGTGGGTCGTGCGCGCCTCGTGGAACCCCGTGATCAATCCGTCGGCCGCGCGAGCCGGGGTGGCGGGGGAGAGGTACAGCCGCGTGAACCCCCGGGCGGCTCGGACCGAACAACCTTCGACCGCGGACTCGAGCGCCCGGACGACGGTGGTGCCGACAGCGATCACCCGGTCCCCTCGCGCGCGCGTCTCCGCGATGGCCTGGGCCGTGGACCGGGGAACCTCGAACGGCTCCGGAAAGACCGGGGGGCCACCCCCGTCAACGTCCCCGGCCTCGAGGCTCGAGACCCCGGCGTGGAGGACGATCGGCGCGAACCGCACGCCCCGCGCACGGAGGCGGTCCACGAGCCGCGCCGTGAACGGGCGGCCCGCGCTCGGCATCTCGACGCTGCCCGGGACCCGCCCGAAGACGGTCGTGTACGCGCTGCGAGGCGCTGCTCCGGCCAGATAGCCGTACCGGATCGGCTCCCCCTCCGCTTCGATCGCGGCGGGAAGACCTCCGTCGACCCGAAGGAACGCAAGCCTCGGGATCCCGGGGTACGCCCCCAGCACCCGCCCGGGGACCCCCGCGAGTCGCAGGGAGTCTCCCGCGGCGATCGGCACCGGGCCCGGCGAGGCCGGCCCCCAGCGGGGCTCGGCGAGCCAAAGATCGTCGCCGTACCGCGTAGAGAGGTGGACCCGGAACTCCCCGGGCGGTCCCCGCGCGGGCAGGCTCGCGGGAATGATCGAGCTCTCGTTCACGACGAGGAGGTCGCCGGGCTCTAGGAGCTGGGGGAGCTCGTCGAACCGACGATGGGTCTCCCCCTGCGGCTCGCTCACGAGGAGGCGGACCCGGTCCCGTTCGACTCCTCGGGCCTCCGGAGGGCGGTCAGCGAGCTTCGGGGAGATCGGCCCCGCCGCCGGCGCGCCCGTGCTCACGCGGGCACCTCCCAGCGGTCGGCCTGGGCGCGGAAGCGGAGTCCCGTGACGGACGCGCGCGGCTGATGGACCAACCACGCCCAGAACGGGAGAGTGACGCTGGGCAGCGGACGATCGGAGATATCCTCGCCCACGAACGCGGCCTGGTGCATCGCGGTCCGCATGTCGCCGGGGTCGACGGAGACCAGGGCGATGCCCCTCGAGCGGAGCTCCTTGGCCAGGGTCCGGGTGGCGAGATCGAGCGCGGCTTTGCTGGCCCCGTACCCACCCCACCGCGGATACCCTTCGACGGCTGCGTCGCTCGAGATGTTCACCACGAGCCCGCCGGCCCGCTCGAGCGGAGCGAGCAGGGCGCGCACGAGCGCGATCGGGGCGAGGAGGTTCACGCGAAGGATCCTCTCGAACTCCTCGGGGGCGAGTTCCAGAAGGTCCACGAGCGGGGACGGTCCTAGCTCGCTCGCATTGTTCACCAGCAGGTCGAGCCTCCCACCGGTAGCGATCGCCTCGGCGAGCCGCTCGCGAACGGAGGGCTCGTTCACGTCGCCCACGACCTCGATCGCCTCCGCCCCGATCTCACGGAGTCGCTGCGCCAGGGAGGCGAGGGGTCCCGGCCCCCGGGCTGCCAGGACGACCCGGTAGCCGTCCCGAGCCAGGAACTCGGCGATCACGGCACCGAGCCCCCGGCTCGCCCCCGTGACGACGGCCACTCGAAGGTCGTCGGTCGGCGTCATCCGGAGGCCGCCCGCGATCGGATCAGGAACCGGCAGACGGGGTCGCCCGCGACGACACGGTGGGCGACGTCGACCTTCGCCTCCAAGAGGGACTCGAACATCCTGCGTTCGACATCGCACGCCTCCGGGTAGCGGCCCGCGAGGGCGAGGATCGGGCAGTTGTGCTCCAGCATTTCGACCGAACCCCTTCGGTGCGCGCCGACCTCGGCCATGTAGCCGCCCTCGGTGCGGATCTTCGCCAGCTCGTCGACCCGGGCGGCGAGGGCGGCCCGGGGAATCCGAGGGCGGCTCCTCGCGGCCACCTCCTGAGCGCGTTCGTCCAGGAGGTCGCGGACCGCCGGTCGGCCGAGCCGGCGCTCCACGAAGTCGAGAGCGTGCGTCGACATCTCGGCGTAGCTCTGGGGGAAGAGCGAGGTGGCCGCGGCGGTGAGCCGGAACGTCACCTGGGGGCGGCCGACCTTGCCCGCGCGGTAGGCTCGCTCGACCAACCCCTCGTGCTCCAGCCCCCGGAGGTGGCCCAGGGCGGCGACCTTGGAGACCCCGAGCGCGCCCGCGATCTCCGCCAGCGAGGCGCCGGGGAGCCGCTTGAGCGCGACGAGAAGCCCGCGCCGCGGAGAGTCCCTGCGGCCGATCGGTCCTGCCACGCTCTCCGATAGCCTCCGGGAATTTATACACCATTTCCTTCACAAATAGAACGAACTCCCCGAGTTCCGATCTCCCCGATTGCGGTCGTTGAACGGTTCCCGGGGGGCTGGCCGCGCGTCTGCGGCCACCTTCGATAGGTTCGTATCCTAGCATTTCGATAAGGTGCCATGGCCCCTTCGACCCCTTCCGGCGGCTCGAACCCGTTTCTCGACGTAATGGACGCGCTGTCGAACCACCACGGCCAGGTCGACATCCGACTCGACCGGATGCGCGTGAAGCTCCCGTTCGTCCGGGAGACCCTCGAAGTCACCGGCACCCTGTCGATCTCCGTCCACCTGCGCGAGCTTTCCGAGAAGGAGCGCTCGGCGCACGTCAACCGCCAGCTCCGCGCCCTCTCGGGCTGACGCCCGAGGGTCGGGGGTCGAAGGCTTTAATACGCATTAGTGCGCATAGAATCCGGGCCTTGAGCCCTGCCGTGCATCCTCGTGGCTCGCACCCGTGTCTCCGGCGCCGCTGCGGCCACGACGAATCGGCCCATATGCCCACCCCGGAGCTCGCCGCGCCGGGCGAGCTCGTCGTCTGGTGCGTCCAATGCCGCTCCCACGAAGTGCGCCGGCCGCGCCGCGCCCTCTTCCGCCTGGGGACGACCCCCTCGTCCCGGTGGGCGCGCCCGGCGTAGAGCGCAGGGGGCCTCACGCCCCCTGCGCCCAATAGCCGAGCTCGGACGCTCCGCTACGTCCCGCGGTGGGCGTAGCAGTTAGGGCAGATCGCGGGCCGTCCCCCGATCACGCTCTGGTCGAGGCAGGCGTCGCACATCGGGCGGTCGCAGACGATGCACGTCTGCTCCGAGAACGACGTCACCGAAGTGCCGCAGGAGATGCAGGGGACGACCGCGACGGGAGCCGACGGGCGCACGATCGGGGGGAGGGCAACGCTCGTGGCGGTCTTCTCCACCTCCGCCAGGACCGATTCGAGCTCCTTCATCGGCCCCTCGAGCCAGACGGGCGGCTTGGTGGTCAGAGGGGGCAGGGAGGTCGAGGAACCGGGGGCGGGCCCGGAGGCCGGGCCCCGGGCGAGCCCCGGACCGGCGGGAGGCGGTGAATTGCTCGTTGCGGGCGGTACGGGTGCCGCCGCAGCGCTGGACGGGGCCGCTGCGGGCCTCGGTGTCAGGGGACCTCCCGACGTCGGTGCGATGGGCAGGGGGGCGGCGGGCGGGTTGAACTCTGGCCCAGTCGGCGTTGAGTCACCCGCGGCCTCCTCTTCCCACGCTGGCGGTTCCGGGGCAGTAGATCCTCCTTGCAGACGCTCCCACTCCGTGCGCTCGACCCAGACATAATCGCCCTGTTCGGATGGGGCGGACACCGGTTCCGTCGGCTCGTCGACGAGCGTCAGGGCCACGCCCCCCGCCGCCAGGGTCAGACCGAGCCCCGCGAGGAGGATCCACAGCGAGGGGTGCCCGGCCGATCGAGGCGCCTGGGTGAGCTCGAACCAGACCCCGACCGCGGCGAGCGCCGCTCCGCCGAGGAGGAACGGAAAGCTGTGCTCCAGGTTCTCGCGGAGCCAGGCCGAGGCCCACGCCTGCCGCGTCCCGCTCAGGAAGCCTGCGGTCGTGGTCCGTGTCCCGCCCGGCGGCGGTAGCAGCGGGAGCTGCTCAGCCGCGTGAGCAACGGTACGAACGCGTCCGGCATCGAAAAAGGTTGGGAGGAGGG
>JASHQF010000007.1 GCA_030037695.1 Thermoplasmata archaeon | reverse complement strand
GCTGAGACCGAGCAGGAAGCAGGAGTCGAACGGTTCGGGCCGATCCCCCCGGTAGCACTCGTTCGCGCCGCCGCCCTCGTCGATCAAGCGACGGGCGATCCGGCCGAGATAGTCGACCCCGAGGTCGGCGTCCCCGACCGCGAACGCCGCGTCCCCCGCCCAGGCCGTCGCGATCGTCCAGACCTGGCCGCCGTGGTACGCCTCGGGGGAGTACCGCGGGTCCCGGGAAGAGAGCGTGCGCACCCCCCACGGGGTGGTGAGATCGTCGCGGGCGGCCCGGGCCACGACCCGACGCGCGAGCTCTGGGTCGAGAAGGCCCGCGCTCACCGCGCGTAGGGCGTTGGGGCGGAGCTCCGCGACCGGGCGGCCGGCGCGGACGCTGTCGTAGAGGTACTCCTCCTCAGCCCACGGATACGCGGAGCGGATCGTCGCCCGGACGCGATCGGACAGGGCCGCGATCTCGGCGACGTCCCGCTCCGACCCGATCGTGGCCGCGAGCTCGACGGCCGCCCGGAGGGCCCCGTGCCAGAGGACCTGCACGTCGATCGCGTGATCCCGACGGTCCGCCGAGTCCCAGATCGTGGTGTCGACCGCGTCGATCCCGTACCGCACCTTCGCGATCGCCGCCGTCGCCGCCTCGATCGCGGCGGCCTCGCCGCCGTTGCGGAGCAGGCCGGTGCGGGGGTCCGTGCGCCGGAGCCCCCAGGCCACGATTCGGTCGACGTTCTTCGTCCACGCGCGGGCGAGCTCGGGATCGCCCGTGTGCCGGAGCAACCGGAGCACGAGCTCCGGGAAGTACAGCGTCGTGTCCGAGGTGCCGTAGAAGAAGATCGGCCCGGGGGACAGCTGCATCGGGAGCTCCCCCGGCTCCCCGCCGAGCATCGGGAGCTCCGCGCGGTCCTGGAACCGGAACGCCGAGGCGATCGAGCGGGCGGCCCAGGTAGGGTCCCCGAGCCAGATCACCGCCGGGAGCATCCAGGCCAGGTCCCGCCCCCAGATCGAGGCGTACCAGGGGTACCCGGCGACCAGCCCGGTGAGGTCGTCCCCCGGGTCCGTGAACAGTCGCCGGAGGGCGAGGCGAGCGAGGTTGTACCCTCGCTCGAGCTCGGGGGCGTCGGGGAAGCGCATCCGTGGGGTCGATGCGAGCCACGACCAGTCGGCCCGGGCGATCTCTGCCGCGGCGTCGCCGGGCCGCGGGAACGGGTCGTGCGGCGTCCGGTCGAGGTCCCGGCCCAAGCCACCCCGGACGGCGAACGTCACCTGGGCGGTCCCGCCGGCGGGGACGACGAGCTCGTGGATCGAGGCGAACCGATCGATGGGTCCGGCATACTTTCCGCCTCGCCACGAGGCCCGGTTCACCAGGAGGTACGACGGCGCGACGGACGAGCGGATCGAGAGCCCGAACCCCTTGTGGCTGATCCGGAGCTCCTCGGCCCGGGTCTCGGCGCGAAAGTCGGTGGGACGGATCCCCTCGACGAGCACGGGCAGGAGGTACGGAACGAGCTCGCTCTCGACCTGGACCGGGGTCGGGGTGGCGGCGTGGGACGTGAGGCGAAGGGTCCGGACGGCGCCCGGATCGCCCGGGATCGGGGCGATCTCCTGGCTCGCCTCGAGCTCGCCCCAGCGGTGGACGGTCTGGAACAGCTCGCCGACCGTCTGGCCGCGGGTCCGGCCCTCGGGCAGGGTGAGGACGGTGCGACCGGTATCGACGGTGAGGCGCCACGGGCCCGTGAGCCGGACCAGCTGGCCGTAGACCCCGCCCCATTCGATCGGGGCTCCCCGGGTCTCCCGTTCGAGCTGAACGTCGCCGTTCCCGTCGAGCACGAGCGCCGAGGCGAGGCTCCGAAGCAACTGGGGGCCGGCGTCGCCGGTCACCGGTCGCCCTCCGCGCGAGGGAGATCCTCGAATTCGAACCAGACGAGGGGTGGGATCGCGACGCTCTCCAGCTCGAGCCGGAACGCCACGGTCCGCGCGGAGACCCCGGGGGCGACCCGGGCCCGGAATTCCGTCCTGCGGCCGGGGGCGAGCCGCAAGGGGTCGTCGCGCGAGAGGGACGCCGCGCTCCGCCACGGGCGTCCGAGCTCGCGCACGAAGAGGTCGGCGGGGTCCACCGGCTGCCGGTCGATCGCGAGGCGGGCGGTGGCGAACGCCCCGCTGCGGAGCGGAGGATTGGCGAGCGCGAAGGCGTACCCGTCCGGGATCCGGACGAGCGAGCCCGGCTCGTAGACGGAGCGCTCGACCGTCTCCGCGACCCACAGGAGCGCCTCTAGGGGGCGGGCCCCGAAGTCGTACCCGACGGAGATCGACTGGCGCAGGAGGGACAGCCAGGACCCGATCCGTCGGGCGCTCACGGGACGAGAACGGGGAGAAGGCGGATAGCGGTTGGCGACCGTCCGGCGGGCGGCCCGATCCGTCGGTCGGTCTCTTGCTCCGACGGTCCCCCCGTTGCGCCCCGAGCAACCGGCGGCTCCGGAGCAACGGTTTAACGGGGTCCGTCGCTCGCCCGCCCCTTCGCGGCCGATGAACCCTCCGCATCGTCCCTTAGAGATCGCGCTCGGCTCGGCTCCCCTGTTCTTCGCGCCGGTCCCGCCCCCCGCACGTACGCCGCCGCCTCGTCTGGAAGCGAGGCTCGGGGAGGTCGTCCGTACGCTCGAGCGGACGCCCCGGGTCGACGCCGTGAACGTCCCGGAGCTCGTCGAGGAGAACCACGAGGGGCGGCCACGCTACCGCGCGGGCGATCCGCGCGGTTTCGCCAAGGAGCTCGCCGCGCGGACCGGAACGGAGGCGATCGTAACGAAGGTCGTAGCCCACCTCACCGACGCCGAGGCGCTGCGCGCCTGGGCGCGCGAGACGGTCGCCCTCGGTCTGCGCCACGCGGTACTGGTCGGGGGGAGCAGCCGCTTCATCCCCTACCCCGGCCCGCCGGTCGCCGAGGCGAACGCCCTCGCCCACCCGATCTTCTCCGGGGCCCGCGGGATCTTGGGCAACGTGGCGATCCCGCAACGACGCGGCGAGCCCCACCGGATGGTCGCGAAGACGCGCGCCGGAGCTCGGTTCTTCACGACGCAACTGGTCTTTGATCCCGCCCCGGTCGTCGAGCTGGTCCGGCAGTACGACCGGCTCTGCGCGGCGGCGGGGATCCCGCCGGCCGCGGTCGTCGTGAGCCTCGCTCCCGTCGCCGACGAGGCGGACCTTGAGTTCGTACGGTGGCTCGGCGCGGACGTGTCGGAGGAGGCGGAGCGCGCGATCCTGGAGGGAGAGAACGGGGAAGGGTCCCACCGCAGCATCGAGCGGGCGGTCGCCGTCTGGCGGGCGATACGCGACGCCGGCCGGGCCGACGGGGTCCGTCCCCCGCTCGGGGTGAACGTGGAGCAGCTGTCGGTGCGGCACCTCGAGGATGCCGGCCGGCTGCTCGAGGCGATCGCACCGGTCCTCACCGAGCGGACCGGGCGGTAGCCGACCGGGGGAGCGCTCCCGCGTTGCGGAGCCGGCCGGCGCTCGCCCAGCTGCGTCCGTCGAGCTCGAGGTCCGCGCCGGCGAGCACCGAGAGGTAGGCGATCCCGGTGGTGCTTCGTCCGCCGGCCCGCCGGTTGCTCCCGAGCAGGAGCGCGATCGAACGTTCGCCGAGCTCGGCGCACTCGGGCGCCCGGTCGATCGCCGGGTTCAGGCCGATCAGCAGCGCCGCGGGCCGGTCGCGGCCCGGTCCTCCGGCCGCGTACGCCCGTGCGAACGTCTCGCCGCCCCGGTCGAACTCGAACGCGCGGAGCCGGCCGTCGCGGAAGGTGAAACGGGCCCCTTGGGCGACGGGAGGCTCTTGGAAGCGATCGAAGCTGGCGCGGTTCGCTTCCCAGGTCCCGCGCGTCCCGCCGGGCCGGATCGGCAGCAGGAGCGCGCCGGTGGGTACGTCGATCCACGGCGAACCCGGCGGCGGGTCCCCGATCTCCGCGCGCCACCGGCGCGGTGCGAGGGAGATCGACAGGTCCGAGCCGTTCGGGTGGGTGATCCGGACCGAGCGCCCCCGGACCCCCCGTCGCAGCCAGCGGCGGAGCCGGTGACGCAGCGCCCCGGGCGGGACCAGGCTCGCCGCGAGCAGCTCGCGACGCCAAGCGGCGAGATCGACCCCGTACCGCGCCGCGGCGGTCGGCGTCGCCTGCGCGATCGCGAGGCGCGCGGCCCGAAGGTGCCTCCGGGCGGCCCGCCGACGCCAGCCCGCACCGTGCCGGTCGACGACCCCTGCCCGGTCGGACGGTGAGAGGCCCAGGAGGCGGGGGAACTCCTCCGGTCCTCCGAAGTAGACGTACGCATCTCCGATCTCGGCGAGGGCTTCCGCCGTCCGGGGAACGCCGCCCCGACGCGCCGTCGCGAGCGCGAGGAAGAACGCTTCCTCGTCTTCCACGGCGAGGACGGGGTCCGCCCCGAGCCGGCGTGCTTCGGGCGCGAACGCTCGCGCCCAGGGGAGCGCGTGGCTCCACGCCTCCACGACCACGACCTCGCCCGCGCGGACTCCCAGGTACCGCTCGAGGACCGAGCGGGCGAGGGTCGTCTCGGGCGAGAGGGGCACTACCGTGGCCCCGGGGAACCGCGCCGGGCGGTCCGGGGATGGGGGTGGCGATGGCCGGTCGTGCCTCCCGCCACCGAGGGCGAGGCCGAGAGGTAGCCGCCGCCCAGGATCCCCTTCACCCCGCGAAGCTCCTCGGCCGCCGCGGCGACCTCGAAGCGGCGGCCGAACAGCACGACCACCTCCACGCAGGCATCCCCCTCGAGATGGATGTGCTGGGTCGACCGCACGTGATCGCCCCACCGGTGCTCCACGGCCGTGAGCCGGCGCAGCACGTTCGGGGTCGTATGCCGGTAGAGCAGCGCGACCGCGCCGAGGGCATCGGCGCCCGGATCGGCGAGGGTCTCGCGCGTCGCGTGCTGGCGGATGAGGTCCCGCACGGCGTCCGACCGGCTCCGGTTGCTCCGGCGGGCGACCCAGCGATCGAGCTGGGCGAGGAGCTCGGGCTCGAGCGAGACGGTGGTGCGGACGACCTTGCCGGTCAATGTCGCTCCGGGCGGCCTGCCTCGGTAGGGGGCCGGAGGGACCGCGAGCCCGCCCCCGCACTTACCGTTTGAGCGCGCCGGGCGCCCTAGACGAGGGCCTTCGTCAGCACCGAGACGGCCGCGCTGAGGTCGTTGTGGTGGAGGAGGAAGATCGTGTCGGTGTAGCAGGAGAGCGCCTCGACGATGTTGATCCCCTGGCTCGCGAGCACCCCCGTGAGGAGGCGGAGGAGCCCCGGGGTCTCCTCGATGCTCTCCGGGCTCGTGACGGCGACCTCGACGAGGCCCTTGCGGACGCGCACGACCTGGGCCTCCCTCAGCGTCCGAAGCACCCGGCCGACGGAATCCTCGTCCACCAGCACGACCGTCCCCCGCGAGACCTGGATGACGCGGCAGAGCGACCCCTCGTCCAGCAGCTCCTCGACGACGTCCCCGAGATGGTGGAGGACATCGGAACCGAGGGTGAGCGTGATCGCCGCGACCTTCGTCCGGGTCTCGATGCGGCTCTTGCGGAGGATGCGGCGGACGCCGGCCTCCCGCACCGCCTCGCCCCGGCCCCGCGGGAATCGGCGCACGGCCGCGATCACCGCCTCCCGCCGCGTCATCCCCAGATCGAGGGCGACCCGACGCGCGATCGCCGAGTGGTTCGCGACGCCCGAGCGGATCGCGTCGGCGAGGACGGGGTCCGCATCCAGGTACTCGCGTACCTGGCGGGCGATCGAGGGGGCTCGGTTCGGCATGTTTGTCAAAATTTGGACAGTTATGCCCAATCGTGTCGGTAGGCGGTCGCGCCCTATAAATCCCTCGCGCGCCGTGGCGCGGTCGTTCACGAGGCGACGCCGTTGGTCCGACAGAAGGTAGTGCTCGCCTACTCGGGGGGGCTCGACACCTCGGTCGCGATCCCCTGGCTGCGGGAGACCAAGGGGCTCGATGTCGTCACGCTCACGGTCGATGTCGGCCAGCCCGTCGATCTCGAGCGCGTGCGGGCGAAGGCCGAAGCGTCGGGCGCGGTCGCCGCCTACGTGGCGGACGCCAAGCGGGAGTTCGCCGACGAGTTCGTGGTGCCGGCGCTCCGGGCGAACGCCCTCTACGAGGGGGTCTATCCGGTCAGCACCGCGCTCGCCCGGCCGCTGATCGCGCGTCACCTGGTGGCGATCGCCCGGAAGGAGCACGCGGCGTTCGTCGCCCACGGCTGCACCGGCAAGGGCAACGACCAGGTCCGTTTCGATCTCTCGACCACGAGCCTCGCGCCCGAGCTCGGGGTGATCGCCCCGGCGCGGGAGTGGAGGATGACGCGGGAAGAGGAGGTCGCCTTTGCCGAGGCCCACGGGATCCCGGTCGCGGCGACCCGCGCGTCACCCTACAGCACCGACGAGAACCTCTGGGGCCGCTCGATCGAGTGCGGGGTCCTCGAGGACCCGGCCGTCGAGCCGCCCGAGGAGGTGTTCGGCTGGACCCGGTCGCCCCAGACCGCTCCCGAGGTCCCGCAGTACGTCAAGCTTGAGTTCGAGCGGGGCGCGCCGATCGCGCTCGACGGTGAGCGGCTCCCCTCGGACGTCCTGATCGAACGCCTGAACGCCCTGGCGGGCGAGCACGGCGTCGGTCGGATCGATCACCTCGAGTCCCGGGTGGTGGGGATCAAGTCCCGCGAGATCTACGAATGCCCCGCGGCGTCGGTGCTGGTGCGGGCGCACCAGGCGCTCGAGGCCCTCATCCTGCCCCGCGATGTCCTCGAGTTCAAGCGGTCGGTCGAGCTTCGCTACGCCTCGCTGATCTACGACGGGCTGTGGTTCGCTCCGCTGCGCGAGGCGCTCGACGCGTTCGTCCGATCGACGCAGGAGCGGATCTCGGGGGAGGTGTCGATGAAGCTGTTCAAGGGGACCGCTTCGATCGCCGGCCGGCGGTCCCCCTACTCGCTCTACCAACCGTCGCTCGCGACGTACGCCTCGGGCGATCGGTTCCGCCCCGAGATGGCGGAGGGGTTCATCTACGTCTGGGGCCTCCCGGCGCGCACCTGGGCCGCGACCGCGCCCGCCCCGGTCGCCGCGGAGGCGCCGAACCCCCGACCGGCGCGGCGGCGGACCTGACGATGGCCCCGGCCGCACCGGCCGCCACAGCGGTCCCCGGGCCTTCCTACGTGCGCACCCCCACGATCGCCTTCCTGAGCTCCCTCGCCGTGGATCGGGCCCTCGCCCCGTTCGACCTGGCCGGTAGCATCGCGCACGCCGAGATGCTCGGCCGGACGGGGATCGTCCCCCCCGCGGAGGCGCAGGCGATCGTGCGGGGACTGCGGACGATCGCGGGAGAGATCGCCACGGGAACGTTCCCGTGGCGGACCGATCTCGAGGACGTCCACACGAACGTCGAGGTCCGCCTGACGGAGCTCCTCGGCCCCGTGGGGGGCAAGCTCCACACCGCCCGGAGCCGCAACGATCAGATCGCGCTCGACGAGCGGTTGTACCTGCGGGCCGCGATCGCGGGCCTCGGTCGGCGCCTCCTCGAGCTCCAGCGGGCCCTGGTCGATCGGGCGGCCGAGGAGCGGGCCACACCGATGCCCGGGTACACGCACCTGCAGCGGGCGCAGCCGGGCGCCCTCGGCCACCACCTGCTCGCGCATTTCTGGCGGTTCGACCGGGACCTCGATCGGCTCGCGGCGACCGCCGCGCGGGCGAGCGTCTCGCCCCTGGGCGCGGGGGCGCTCCTCGGCACCACCCTCCCGATCGATCCCGCGTACGTGGCCGAGCGCCTCGGCTTTGCCCGCGCGTTCGAGAACTCGCTCGATGCGGTGAGCGACCGGGACTACTTCGCCGAGCTCCTGTTCGACCTCGCCCTGCTCGCGGTCCACGCGAGCGCCCTCGGCGAGGAGATCGTGCTGTTCTCCTCCCGGGAGTTCGCCTTCCTCGACCGCACGCCCGACCTGGGCTCGGGCAGCAGCGCGATGCCCCAGAAGCGCAACCCGGACGTCGCCGAGCTCGTGCGCGGCAAGACCGGCCGTGCGGTCGGTGACCTGCTCGCCCTCCTCACGACGCTCAAAGGGCTGCCGCTCGCCTACGATCGGGACCTCCAGGAGGACAAGGGCCCCGTCCTGGACGCCGTCGCGAGCGTCGAGGGGACCCTCGAGGCGCTCGCGGTGCTCGTCGGCAAGCTCCGGTTCGACCGGGCACGACTGACGAGCGCGGCGAGCGACCCGGAGCTCTACGCGACCGATGTCGCCGAGCATCTCGTCGCCGGGGGTCGCACGTTCCGGCAGGCCCACGAGGCGGTCGCCGCGGCCCTCGGTCCGGGCACGACCGCCCTCAGTCCGGACGAGGTCCGGCGGCGGCTGCTCGCCCTCGCCCCCGGGCTCGGTGCGGCGCTCGACCCCAAGGCCGCGAGCGATCGTCGCATCTCCCCGGGCGGTCCGGGCGAGACCCCGCTCGCCCGCCAGTTCGCGCTCGCCCACGCGCGGCTCGAGGAGCGCCAACGTTCCCTTTCCTCCCTCGCACGGTCGGTCGACGACGTCGACCGCCTCGTCCGGGAGGCACCAGCATGACCGAATGCCCCACGTGTGCGGCCAGCGTCGCCAACGACGAAAAGATCGTAGGGGAGATCTTCCCCTGCCCGGACTGCGGGACGGAGCTCGAGGTCCTCACCACGGCCCCGTTCGCGGTCGAGACGGCCCCGAAAGAGGCCGAGGATTGGGGTGAGTAGCGGCCCGTCCCTCGGGCTCTTCCTGACGATCGTCCGCCCCGAAGAGAAGGCGATCCTCGCCGCGGCGGAGAGCCGCGGCGTCCGGCTGGTCCGGTTCGACGACCGGGACGTCACGTTCGGGCTCGAACGCCCGGAGGGGCTCCCTCCCGTGGTCCTCAACCGCAGCGTGAGCCACACCCGGGCCGTCTACGCCGGCCGGTGCTTCGAGCACTACGGGGTCCGGACCGTCAACGAGCCTGACGTCCTCGAGCTCGCGGGGGACAAGGTCCGGACCTCCCTGCGGCTCGCGGAACGGGGGATCCCGACCCCCCGGACGATCGTGGCGCTCTCCCCGGAAGCGGCGACGAAGGCGATCGAGGCGATCGGCTACCCGGCCGTCCTCAAGCCCGCGGTCGGCTCGTGGGGCCGGCTCCTCGCCAAGGTCGACGACCCGGCGTCGGCCGAGCAGATCCTCGAGCACAAGGAGGCGCTCCCTTCGCCGATCCACTCGGTGTTCTACGTGCAGGAGTTCGTGGAGAAGCCCGGGCGGGACCTCCGGGCGTTCGTCGTCGGCGATACCGTCGTCGGGGCGATGTACCGGCGCTCGGACGACTGGCGCACCAACGCCGCCCGGGGGGCCGTCGCCGAGCCCGCCCCGCTCGGCCCGGAGCTCACCGAGCTCGCCGTGCGCGCGGCCCAGGCGGTCGGCGGCGGGGTCCTCGCGGTCGACCTGATGGAGCGGCGGGGGGAGCTCGTGGTCCACGAGGTGAATCCGACCCCGGAGTTCAAGGCCCTGCAGGGAGCGACCGGGGTCGACGTGGCCGGCCGGATCGTCGACTACGCGCTTGAGGTCGCCCGACGATGAAGGCGGCGGTCGTCGGCGGCTCGGGGTACGTCGGCGGCGAGCTCGTGCGCCTCCTGCTCGGGCACCCCGAGGTCGAGCTGACGCAGGTCACCTCGGAGACGATGGCGGGCAAGCCGATCGCCAAGGCCCACCCGAACCTGCGCAAGGCGACCCGGCTCCAGTTCGTCCCCCGGACCGAGCTCCAGCCCACGGACGTGACGTTCTTGGCGACCCCGCACACCGAGTCCGCCCCGATCGTACCGGGGCTCCTGGACGGCGGAAGCCTCGTCATCGACCTCTCCGCCGATTTCCGACTGAAGGACCCGGCCGCGTACGCCCACTACTACCGGACGGAGCGCACCGACACCGCGCTCCTCGCGGACGCCGTCTTCGGGTTGCCCGAGCTCCACCGGGACCAGCTCCGCCGGGCGCGCCTCATCGCGGTCCCGGGTTGCATCTCGACCGCGGCGATCCTGGCGGTGCGGCCCCTCGCGGCCGCCGGGCTCTTGGGAGCCCGCCCGGTGGTGATCGACGCGAAGAGCGGATCGTCGGCGAGCGGCCGTGACGCCGGGCCCGCGGGGCTCCACGCGGAGCGCTCCGGCGTGATGCGCGCCTACGCCCCGGCCGGCCACCGCCACACGGCCGAGATCGAGCAGGAGACGGGCGCGACCGTGGCGCTCTCCTGCCACGCGGTCGAGGCGGTCCGTGGGGTCCTCGCGACGGTCCACGCGTTCCCGACCGAGCCGCTCGAGGAGAAGGGGCTCTGGCAACTGTACCGCCGGGCGTACGGCGAGGAACCGTTCGTTCGCCTCGTGCACGAGGCGGACGGGATCCACCGGGAACCCGAGCCGAAGATCCTGGCGGGCACGAACTTCTGCGACCTCGGCTTCGCCGCCGACCCGCACACCCGCCGGACGGTGGTGCTCGGGGCGCTCGACAACCTGGGCAAGGGGGCGGCCGGGAACGCCGTGCAGTGCCTGAACGTGCGCGCCGGTTTCCCCGAGACGACCGGCCTCGGGTTCCTCGGGCTGCACCCGGTCTAGATCGCGAGGAGGCAGCGGTGGCGATCGTCGTGAAGATCGGAGGGGCTCCCGGCAATACCGTCGCGGCGCTCGCCGAAGAGCTCGTCGACCGGCCCGACTGCGTCCTGGTCCACGGCGGATCGGCCGAGGTCGACCGGATCAGCGCCGCGCTCGGGATCGCGCCCGAGTACTACACGAGCCCGAGCGGGGTCGTCTCCCGTCGGTCGGACGCGCGCCACCTCGAGGCGGTCGTCCTCGGCCTCGCCGGCCGGGTCCAGACCGATCTCGTCGCGACGCTCGGGGCCCGGGGGGTGCGCGCGATCGGGCTGTCGGGCGTGGACGGCCGGTTGATCCTTGCCCGGAAGAAGACCGGGGCCCGCGCCCGGGTCGGCGAGAAGGTCGTCCATCTCCCCGACGAGCTCGCGGGCGCCGTGGAGCGCGTCGACGGCGACCTCCTGCGGTGGATGCTCGCGGGCCAGATCCTCCCGGTCGTCGGGCCCCCGGCCGTCACCGAGACCGGCGAGATCGTCAACGTCGACGCCGACCAGGTGGCGGCGGGCGTCGCCACGGCGATCGGGGCGACGGAGCTCGTGCTGCTCACCAACGTACCCGGCCTCCTGCGGGCCCCCGGCGACCCCGCCTCCGTCGTCCCCCGCGTCGCCCCGGCCGAGGTCGATGCCGTGCTGCCCCTCGCTTCGGGTCGGATGCGCAAGAAGCTCCTGGCGGCGCGGCAGGCCGTCGCCACCGGGGTCGGGCGAGCGATCATCGCCCCCTCCTCGGTCGATCGTCCGATCGCGGCGGCGCTCGCGGGCCACGGCACGGTGATCGCGTGAGCGGGCCGGGCGGTGGGGCAGAGTTCGGTGCGCACGGCCGCGCGCGACCGGTGATCGTACGGGCCGAGGGGGCCTCGTGGTTCGACGCCTCCGGTCGGCGGTACGTCGATCTCGGGGCGAGCCACGGCGTCGGCAACCTGGGTGCTTCGGCCCCGGACGTCGTGCGGGCGATCCAAGCCCAGGCCGGCGAGCTGCTCTACCTGGGGAGCGGCTACGAGAGCCCCGTTCGGACCGAGTTCCTCCGCAAGCTCCTGTCGCTCCTGCCCCCGTCGTTCGGGTCGGTGTTCCTGTCCAATTCGGGGACCGAGGCGGTCGAGGCGGCGATCAAGATCGCGCGCAGCGCGACGCGCCGCCCCAAGATCGTCGCGGCTCGTCGCGGGTTTCACGGACGGACCCTGGGGGCCCTCAGCGCGACGTGGCGCCGCGAGCTGCGAGAACCGTTCGAGCCGCTGGTCCCCGAGTTCGCCCACGTCGGCTTCAACGAGCCCGAGGACCTCGAGAGCGAGGTCGACGAGCGGACCGCCCTGCTCCTGATCGAACCGGTGCAGGGGGAAGGCGGGGTCCACGTCGCCAGCGCCGAGTACCTCCGCGCGGCGCGTACGGTGACCGAACGGGTCGGGGCGCTCCTCGGGTTCGACGAGGTGCAGACCGGGATCGGCCGCACCGGCCGCTTGTTCGCCTTCCAGCACGCGGGGGTCGTCCCGGATCTCCTCACCCTCGCCAAATCGCTCGCCGGCGGCGTGCCGATCGGCGCGACCGTGACGACCCCCGAGGTCGAGTCCCGGTTCCAGGGGTCCCACCACTCCACGTTCGGCGGCAGCCCGCTGGCGTGCGCGGCGGGGATCGCGGCCCTTGAGACGGTCGTCCGCGACCGCCTCGCCGAGCGCGCCGAGCGGCTGGGCCAGCTGGCCCTCGACCGTCTCCGGGGGATCCGCTCCGAACGGATCCGGGAGGTGCGGGGGCTCGGCCTGCTCCTCGGCGTGGAGCTGCGGGAGCGGGTCGCCCCGATCCTCGCGGCGCTGGAGGAGCGCGGCTTCCTGGCGATCTCGGCGGGATCGACCGTGCTCCGCTTGATCCCGCCGCTCGTGATCCCCGAGGAGGATTGGGCGGCCGGCCTCGCCGCGGTCGAGGAGGCGATCGTCCGTGGATGAGGAGGCGCTGCTCCTCCCCCTCCTGCGGGCGTACAGTCCTTCCGGGCGGGAGCGGCCGGCGGTGCTCGCCTTCGTTCGGGCGGCCCGCGCCCTAGGGTACTCGACCGCGATCGACGCGGTCGGCAACGGGATCGCGCGCCGGGGGCGCGGTCGGCCTTCCGTGATGTACCTCGGCCACATCGACACGGTCGAGGGGCGCCTCCCGGTGCGGTCCGCCCGCGGCCGGGTGTACGGGCGAGGGGCGGTCGACGCGAAGGGCCCGCTCGCCGCGGCGCTCCTCGCGGGCCCGCGCCTCTCCTCCCCCGGGGAGTACCGGGTCGTCGCGGCGGTCGAGGAGGAGATCGACAGCCGGGGCGCTCGCCATCTCCTCCGGGGGCACCGCCCGGACGCCGTGATCGCCGGGGAGCCCAGCGGATGGGACGGGGTCACGGTAGGGTACAAAGGGGAGCTCCAGGTCGAGGCCGTGTTCGCGGGGCCCCGCACGCACTTCGCCTCCGCCCAGCCGACGGCGGCGGATCGAGCGTCGTCGTGGCTCGCCGCGGTCCGTCGGAGCGTGGAGGAGGCACCGGGGCCGACGCCGTTCCGTACGCTCGGTTCGAAGATCGTCGGGTGGACGAGCGCGACGGTGGCCGGCCGCGAAACGGCCCGCGTGACGGTCGATTTCCGCCTTCCCCCCGGGCGGTCGACGGCCGAGCTTCTCGCGGGACTCCCCCAGGAAGGTGCCCCCGCCGCCGTGCGACCGCGCATCCGGGTCGAACCCCTCGAGGTCCCCCCGACCAACCCGGTCGCCCGGGCCCTGATCGGCGGGATCCGACGGGCGGGGGGTCGACCCACGGTCTGGAGGAAGACGGGCACGTCCGACCTCAACCTGGTCGCCCCGGCGTGGAGGGTACCGGGGGCGGCCTACGGCCCCGGCGAGGCCCGGCTCGATCACACGAACCGGGAATCGATCGCGGTCGCCGAGCTCGCCCGCTCGGTCGAGGTGCTCCGCGCCGCGCTCGACGAGCTGCTCGCGACTACGGGCGCTCTTCGACGATCGGCCGACGGTGCTTGACGAAGTCGCCGCGCTCGAGCTCCTGCATCGCCGTGCGGAGCTCCTCCGGGCGGTTCATCACGATCGGTCCGTACCAGGCGACCGGCTCGTGGAGCGGGCGGCCGGTGACGAACAGGAACCGACCGCCGGCGTCCCCCGACCGGTAGCGCACGCCTCCCCCCGACCCGAACAGCACCGTCTCGCCGGCCGCGACCGGGGAGGGATCGGCCCCGTCGAAGCTCCCCTCCCCCTCGACGGCGTGGGCGAAGGCGGTGTGCCCGTTCGGCACGGGAAGCTCGAGGGAGGCCCCCGGCGCGACCTGGACATCCAGGTACGTCGGATCGACCGGGATCCCCCGCACCGGGCCCTCGACCCGACGGAAGCTCCCCGCGACGACCTTCACCGAGCCCCCGTCCTCGAGCGGAACGTTCGGGAAATCGTCGGAGCCGAGGCCCCGGTAGGCAGGAAGGCCCATCTTCTCCCGAGCCGGAAGATTGACCCACAGCTGGAACCCCGTGAGCATCCCGTCGGTACGTTGGGGCATCTCCTGGTGGATGATCCCGCTGCCGGAGTTCATCCACTGGACGTCGCCGGCGCCGATGACGCCGGAGTTGCCGAGCGTGTCACCGTGCGCGACGCGGCCCCCGAGGACGTAGGTGACCGTCTCGATCCCCCGGTGGGGATGCCACGGAAACCCGGCGAGGTAGTCCTCGGGCCGCCGCGAACCGAAGCGGTCGAGGAGCAGGAACGGGTCGAAGAGCGGGACCTCCCGGTTCGAGAACGATCGACGCAGGTGCACGCCGGCCCCCTCGATCGTGGGGGTCCCGGGAAACCGTCGGGTGATCGAACGGATCGGTTCGGGCATGATTGTAACCTTGGGATACCGAATTACACAAGGTAACTTAAGCGTGCGCTGGCGGCCACGCCACTGGGCGGCCCTCCTCAGCCGAGGCCGAGGTGTCCCACGAGCGTGGCCAGGGCGAAGCCGAGGGCGAGCCCCGAGACCGGTCCGAGCGCCCAACCGAGGGCGATCTCGCCGACCGCCCGCCGGAAGACCGTCTGCTCGCCCCGGGCCCGCCCCGCGCCGAGCATCGCCCCCACGAGGGCCTGGTTCATCGACGTGAAGTAGCCGAACGCGGTGTAGGCGAGGACGATCCCCGCTTGGGCGATCTGCGAGCCGATCGCCATGCGGGGGTCGAGCTTCACGATGCGGAACGCGACCTTCTCGAGCAGGGGCCGGCCCCAGGTGAGGATCCCCGCGGCCAGCCCGATCCCCCCGACGAGCGCCGCCGTTCCGAGACCGAACAGCCCGGTCATCACGAGCCCGCCGGTCGCGTTCGAGACGTCGTTCGCCCCCATCGCGAACGACGCGGCGGTCCCCACCGCCGCGAGGCCCCACACGGCAGTCCGGGCGAGGGGCGCGGAACGTCCCTCCGGGGCGCCGCGTCGGTCGAAGGCGACGGTGAAGAGGTAGCCGAGACCGAACGCCGCGACCGGGGCGATCGCCCAGAGCACGAGGAACGTGCCGATCGTCCCCCAATCGATCGGGATCCCCGCCGCGAGCCCCGCCCCGACCGCCGAGAACACGAGGATCTGGATCGTCGACGTCGGTAAGGTCGCGAAGTTGTACAGGCTCGTGAGCAGCAGGGCGCTCGCCAGGATCGCGAGGGCGACTCCGTAGTCGACCGTGCCGCCGAGGAGGATGCCGTGCCCGACGGTCGTCTCCACCCGGCCGCTCGCGAGAAGGGCGCCGAGGAACGTCGCGGGGGCCATGATCACCAGCGCCGTGACGGCGCGGAGCGCGCCGGCCGCGTACGGCATGCCCATGCAGGCGCCCGTGTAGTGGGCACCGATGCTGAACGCAAAGGCGAGCGCCGCGGCGACCAGCGCGACGGCCACCCCGTTCACCGTCGTGGACCCCGGGGCCGAGGGCGTCCGGCTCCTCTCGCGGCAACGGGCGCCCGCCTCAAGGCGACGGCCACCGAGGGGCGGGATATAACGCGGGGCGACGGGGAGGTCCCGGGACGGAGCGGTCGGCCCCGCGACGAGCCCGGGGCGGATTCGTTTCTTCAGTGAACACAAAGTGTCGCTGCTTCACAGACAAAACGCTTAAGCCGCACGCCGGGTAAACGCTCCCGAGGCCACGTGGGCGATTTCTGGGTGTTCCTCGCGCTGACGACGGCGATGGGGATGTCGATCTTCCTCTCCTGGCCGGTCGTCTACAGCAAGCGGGCGCAGGGGCGGTGGGCGGTCGCGCTCAACGCGGTCGCGATCGGCATCCTCGTCTTCCTGCTCGCCGACATCTTCTCCGATGTCGCCCCGATCCTGTACCCGAACGGCTACGTGGCGAACGGCGGCTACTCCGTCGCGTTCGGCGTAGGGTTCCTGGCGGCGTTCGTCGGCCTCTACGCGATCGACAACTTCCCCCGCGCCGCTCGGGCTGAGGACCCGGGGTCCGAGACCGGCGCCGGCACGGCAGCGGCCACGGAGCCGAGCCCACGGAACACCGCCCTGATCATCGCCCTAGGGATCGGACTGCAGAACCTCACGGAGGGTCTCGTCTTCGGGGTGAACTGGACCGCCGGCGCCCTCGGGATCCTGGCGGTCGTCTTCCTCGGGTTCTTCCTCCAGAACGTGACCGAGGGGTTCCCGATCGCCTCCCCGTTCCTCGGCACGAACGCCCGCCGGACCCCGGCCCTCATGGCGGGGCTGTTCCTGATCGGAGGACTGCCGACGATCGTCGGGGGCGCGATCGGCTACGTCTGGAGCAACGCATTGTTCATCACGATCTTCGACGCCCTCGCGATGGGGGCGATCGCCTACGCGATCCTACCGATGCTGCGCGTCGGCTTCCGGCCGCTCGAATCCCGGGCCCTGTCGCTGGCCCGGAACCGTCTCGTCTACCTCGGCATCATGGTAGGCTTCGTGCTCGGGTTCGCGGTCAACGCGGTCTAGGACCGTCGTCCCGCGCGAGCGGCTATGTACGGTGCCGGGCTCCGACGCCCCGTCGATGGCGCGGTCCGTGCCGTCCCCCGGGGCGTCGGTCCAGATCGTGCAGGCGCTCGTGGCCCGCGAGCTCGTCGAGGGATTCGGGTTGTCCGAGCGCCGCGCCGCCCTCCTCCTCGGCGTGGTGGTGTCGTCGATCTCCCAGTACCTCTCCGGGAAACGCCTCGGGCCGGTCCTCCAGCAGTTCCTGGGCGACGAGGAGGCCCGAGCGATCGCGCGCTCCACGGCGCAGGCGCTCGTCGACGGAGAGGCCGGTCCGAAGGCCGTGCTCGAGGCGGCGATCCGCCTCGCCGATCGCCCCCGGGGGCGCACCGGCGCCGACGGCCCGCGCCGGGCGAAGGGGGGCCTCGACGTCGAGCTCCGGCGCAAGGTGCCCCGATGGCTGCGCAACCGGATCGCGGGCGAGCAGAACGCGGTCGCCGAGTGCATGCGGCTCGCGCAACGATCGCGGGACGAGCTGACCCGGGCGGTGTTCCGGCAGATCGCCTCCGACAGCCTACGCCACGCCGAGATCGTCGCGTCGCTGGCGGCGTACCTGGACCGGGGCGTGACGTCGAGCGCCCCCACCGGGATCTCGCGCGCGGACGTCGAGCACCTCATCGCCCGGGAGCGGGAGGCGGAGGCGACGGACGAGGTACGTCTCGGACCCGAGCTCGGCGGCATCATGCGCGTCCTCTGGGACAGCATGGAGTCGGACGAGCGCAAGCACGAGCGACTCCTCCAGCAGCTCCTGGAGTCGGGACTCGACGAGCGGAGCGCGTCCGGCCCACGGCCCGGGGCCCGACGCCCCGGCGTTCGGCGGCCCGGAGGGGGCCGATCCGGACCTGAAAAGTCGGGGAATCCTATAAATTAGGACTTCCCATACAAGGTTCGATGGAGACGCTCGAGCGCCTGACCCGCCGGCAGGTCGATGCCCTCCAGGCCGTGCGCGCGGGGCAGACCCCGGAACGTGGCGCCTCGCTCAACGGGATCGCCGGGCGCCTCCGCCTTCGCCCCCCGACGGCGCTCGGCCATCTGACCCAGCTCGAGGAGCTCGGGCTGATCGAACGGTACCGCGGCAAGTCCCGGCTCACCGAACGGGGACGGCGGACGATCGTCGAGTACGACCGGCACCATCGGATCGCGGAGGGACTGTTCGACCAGCTCGGACTCTCTGCCGAGGATACGTGCCGGGCGGCCCGCGAGGTCGACCTCTCCCTCTCCCACAAGACCGTGGAACGCCTCTGCGAAGCCGAGGGCCACCCGGCCCGATGCCCGCACGGGGAGGCGATCCCGCCGTGCGAGGACGAACCCGACCGCGCCTAGGGCCCGCCCGGGTGCCGATCGCGGCGCGTTCGGGGAACCCGCCGGCCCGCCCCCTCCTCCGCCACCTTTTCATGTAACGGCGCGGTCTCGGGGCGATCCTCCGGGGGTGAAGCGGACGGTGGCGAAGCTGGAGGTCCGGCTCGATAGCTGGCTCCGAGAGTTCGGCCCCAAGGGGCGCGAGTCGGTCGCCGCCGACTCTGTCGAGCAGCTCTTAGACGAGCTCGAGGGCCGCTACCCGAAGCTCCGGTTCAAACTGCGCGACGAAACGGGCCAGCTCCGCAAGTACGTCCGGGTGTTCGTCGACGGCAAGGACGTGAGCGGGACGTCCGGGGTCTCGACCGGCCTCGAGGGAGCGCGGAGCGTCGATATCCTGCACTCGATCGCCGGAGGGTAGGAGGAGCGGTCATGGCGCGGAAAGAACCGGTGAGGATCCTGGTGGGGACGAGGAAGGGTACGTACGTGGTGACCGGGGACGCCCGGCGCCGACGCTGGAAGGTCGGCCCGGTCGCCCACGAGGGCAACGAGGTCTACCATGTCGTCGCCGACCCCCGGCACCCCGGCGACCTCTACGCCGCCGTGAACAACCCGTTCTTCGGGCCCGAGGTCCAGCGATCCCGCGACGGGGGACGGAAGTGGAAGGAGATCGCGACCCCGCTCAACCCGTTGCGTAAGGACCGCGCCTTCCAGATGAACGAGGCGAGCCCGTCGACCCCGGTCCCACGGCCGCTCAACAACCTCTGGCACATCGAGCCCGGGCTCGCCTCGGAGCCCGAGACGCTGTACCTCGGCGCCGATCCGCACCTCCTGTTCCGGTCGACCGATCTCGGCCGGAGCTGGGAGCCGATCGCCAGCATCAACGAGCATCCGGCCCGCAAGGACTGGGCCCCGGGGTTCGGGGGCGCATGCCTGCACACGATCCTGGTCGACCCCCGCGACGCGCGGCGCCTGTACATCGGCCTCTCGGCGGTGGGGACGTTCCGCTCGGAGGACGGCGGGGCGAGCTGGCGACCGAGGAACCGGGGCGTCGAGACCCCGTTCCTGCCCGAGAAATTCCCCGAGACCGGCCAGTGCGTCCACCACGTGGCCCTCGACGCCGAGGACCCGGACACGTTCTACCGGCAGGACCACGGGGGGATCTACGTCTCCCGCGACCGGATGGATTCGTGGACCCGGATCGGCAAGGCGCTCGGTGGCGACTTCGGCTTCGGGGTCGCCTCCCCGCCCTCCGCGCCCGGCCGCGCCTACTTCGTACCGCTCAACGACCGGGCCCGGGTGATCGGTGGGGGCCACTTCCAGGTACTCGAGTGGAACGACCGGCGCCGCAAGTGGCGGCGTCTGGTCCGGCCCGGGGCGTTCCCCGGAGATTTCGGCGTCCAGCGCGAGGGGATCGCGACCGATGCCCTCGACCCGCCCGGGATCTACGTGGGGACGACGACGGGCCAGCTGTTCGCGAGCCCGGACGCCGGGCGGTCGTGGAGCCTCGTGCCGTTCCAGTTCCCGGCCATCCACTCGGTGAGCGCCGCTTCCCCGGCATCGCCGTAACGCGCCCCGGCGCTCCGCCCCCGGTGCGGGGCTCGGCGACCCGTTCGCCTAGGATCCGTTCCGGTACGATCCGAAGGTCGTCGGGTCACGCGCCGCGGCGTCGAGGGAACGCGAGGTTCGCCTCGCTCGACGATGGGGGGAGGAACGTGGCGTCGCGCAGCAGCCGGACGCTCGCCTCGCCCCGGGGGGTCAGGCGGTACGCGTCGGCCTCGTGGTGAAGGAGGCCCGCGTCCACGAGACGCCGCAGGTGGAACGACATCTTGGGGGAATCGTCCACCCCGGCGGCCCGCATCACCTCCCCGAACGAGGCCGGCGACTCGGCGAGACGGTGGAGGGCCTTGCGCCGGATCGGGCTCGCGAGCGCCTCGAGCGTGGCGTGGACCTCGTCGCTCGAGACCGAAGCCCCGAGGGCGGCCGCGGCGGACGCGGGGACCCTCCGCGGGTTGAACCCGACCCGCAGCGGACCATGTCCGGCGAGGAGAGCCCGGAGCCGGTCGAACACCGCCACGACCTCCTCGAGCCGGTGGTGTTCGAGCAGCCGCTCCGCCCCCGCCACGACCACGGCGCCGTCGGGGTGCTCCTCCAGGAACGTCCGCGTCCGGTCGGTAAGGCTCACGAGGCTCGCGGGGTCGAGCGGCACGACGGTCACGTGGGGGATCGGTGCCTCCCCGGCGTCACCGAAGAACAGTACCTCCTGCCGGGCGCCCTCGGCGAGGTCACGGGCCTCCTGCCGGGGGTCCCGCTGGAGCTCCCGGGACAGGTCGAACTCCCGCTCCTGGGTCACGAGCCGCAGCGTCTCGCGCACCTGCTCGAGCCGGAACGGCTTGCGGATGTAGTCGAACGCGCCCAGTTTCATCGCCTCGAGGGCGCTCTCCACGGTCGCGAAGCCGGTGACCATCACGACGAACGTTCGGGGCCACCGGGCCCGGACCGTCCGCAGCAGGTCGAGCCCGCCCTGCCGGGGCATCTTGAGGTCGGTGAGCACGACGTCGAACTCGGCCCCTTCCAGGCGCTCGACCGCCTTCGCGACCGATCCCTCGGCCTCGACCTCGTGCTGGTCGTCCCGGAGGAGCTCGGCGAGCTCCTCCCGGAAGACGCGATCGTCGTCGACGACTAGGACGCGCACGTCGGTCGCGTAGCGACGGGGGAGGTAAACTGCTTGCTACGGGACCGCGGTCGGTACTGCGCGGTCCGAGACCTGCGGACCGGGCAGGTCCCCGGGGTGGGGGCCTCGGGGCAAGAGACCCCCCTCACCGAACCCTGTCGCCCGCGGGGCGGTCTCGTCCCGTCGCCTCGGTGCCCGAGTCTCCCGGGGGTGCTACGTCGGACCGGAGAGATACGACGCCTCAGGTCCCTTCGACCTCTCGGAGGACGGGCGGAGCCGCGAGACGGACCCTCCCGCTCACGGCGGGCTGGCGAGGTGGCCCGGAAGGATATCTCCGATGTAGAACCACGCGGCGAGCGCTGCCAGGAACATGAAAGCGGGGAACCAGACGGTCACCGCGTAGGCCCACATCGGCAGGCGGTACGGTCCTGATGCGGACGCGTCGCTCGACACGCCGCTCTCCCCGCCCGCCTCCGAGATCGGCTTCCGGCTCACGGAGAGCTTCGGGAAGGTCCGCCCCGGGTGCTCGAGCCACCAGTCCACGAAGAGCGCGGCAGGCAGCGAAAAGACCGCCGCCGCAGCGTACGCTCCGTAGAGCAGGAACGTCTCCAGCGGGTCCTTCGTGAGCCCGAACGTACCCGATCCCGTCAGGGTCGTGTACCCCCAGTACCCGTACCACGCGGTGATGACCCCCGCCACGAACCCGAACAGGCCCGCGTACTCTAGCTTGAGCCCAAAGAACCCGACGAGGGCGTAGACGATCATGACCATCGAGAAGAGGGTGATGACGTCGCCGAAGAAGATGTTGTACGATCCGAGGCCGTCCGACACCAGAAACGGCCAGGTGAGCTCGATCCAGACCCCGATGCCGAGCGCCAGGAAGCCGATGATGCCGACCGGGACCGCGGACGCCTTGATCGTCGCGCGTACCCGGGCGGGATCGTTCCGGAGAATGTGCCAGAACGCTCGGACCGCGGTGTAGGTCAGGACCGCGGCTCCGGCGAGAATCAGCGCGACGACGAGCCCGAGGTCATCGATGAACGGTGCGAACGCCATTTCTTCCACCCCTTCCCAACTCTGGGACCTCGGTGGGAGGAGCGAGGCCCCCCACTTAAACCGTCCGTGAATTGCAGCCGACGAGGACCCGGAGGGACGGCCCCGGGAGGGTAGGCGCCCGTCGCTTCAGGGCAGGCCGCACCGTCGCCGCGAAACCTTCTCGACCCTCGTTGATCCGACCCAGCGCAGGCCCCCCTTCGGGCGCCCCGTCACGCCGGGTCCGGGCGCGTCCGGGCCGTACCCGCGATCGGCAGCGATACGAGGAATCCGGCGCCGGCGCCCGGCACGTTCCGGGCCGTGATCGTCCCGTGATGCGACTGGACGATCCCGTGGCAGATCGCCAGCCCGAGGCCCGTGCCCTGACCCTCGGGCTTCGTAGTGAAGAACGGCTCGAAGATCCGCGCGAGCACTTCTTGTGCGATCCCGGGGCCGCTGTCCACGATTTCGACCTCGGCGCGGTTGCCGCGGCGCCGCACCGCCACGCGGACCGACCCTACGCCCGGGATCGCGTCGTAGGCGTTGTTGAGGACGTTCGTGACGACCTGCACGAGCGAACCGCGATCGCCGAGGACGGGGACGGGCGCCGCAGGATACTCCTCCTGGAGGGTCACGTCCGCCGACCGCTTCCCCCGCAGGAACTCCGTCGCGGTGCGAACGACTTCGATAAGATCGAGCTCGACGGTGTGGGGCTCCTCCCGACGGGCGAAGTCGAGAAGGCCCCGAACGATCCTCGCCGCCGACTCGATCTGCTCGGTCATCGTCCCGAGCCGGTCGAGGACCCACGGGTCCTGCGAGCGCCGGCGCACGCTCTCCGCGACGAGCATGACGTTCGCGAGCGGGGTGTTGATCTCGTGGGCGACCCCCGCCGCCAGCTGCCCGACCGAGGCGAGCCGGTCGGAGTGAGCGGCGCGCATCTCCCAACTGCGCTGCTCGGACAGATCGACCGCCACCCCGAGGTAGTGGGTGATCGCCCCGCCGCGGTCGCGGATCGCCGTGATCGACAGGAGGACGGGCCGCTCGCGCCCCCACCGATCGCGGTTGAGGATCTCCCCCGACCAGTAGCCGCGCTCGGGATCGAGCAGTTCCTGCCACATGCGCTCGTACACCTCGGCCGGCGTGTGCCGGCTGCGGACCAGGTTGGGGCGTCGCCCGACGCACTCGGCTCGGGAGTAGCCGTAGATCCGCTCGTAGGCCGGGTTCACGTCGACCATGATCCCCGCCGCGTCGGTGAGCTGCATCGCGTTCGTGGACGAGCGGAACGAGGCGTAGAACAGCTCGGCCCGCTCGTGCTCCGCGGCCCGGTCCGTCACGTCCCGGACGAGCAGGACGGCCTGCCGGGGCTCCCCCGGCGTCCCGTCGAGCGGCTGCACGTCGACGTCCAGAAAGGTGCCTCCCGAGCCCTCCCGGTAGCGGGCCCGGACCGAGGGGAACGTGCTCGGGGTCCCCTCCCTCAGGGCCGCGTCCATCGCGGCACGGATCGCCGGCGACCAGGTCCCGTCGTGGTCGGGGATCGCGTGGAAGTCGGTCCCGACGACCGACGGCGTTCGGCCGGTCACGGCGAAGTACGCGGGGTTCGCCCACGCGATCGTCCCCGGAGCGATGACGAGCGCGACGCCCACCGGCGCGGCCCGGAAGAGCCGATCGTAGAGTGCGGCGTCGAGCACGTCCTCGGTCACCGGCGGTGACCGGCGGAGCGGGAGGGGGCTCATGGGGGTTCCCCCGCTCGAGCCGACGCCCCGGACGGTGGCCGGGGACCGCGCGAGTCAACCGGGGCTGACGGGACGACTATCCCCCGGGCCCGTCGTCCCCGCTCGATGGGCCCTCGGGAAGTCCTGATCGTCGGGGAGACCCCGAGCCTCGGCCGTTCGATCCTGGACCTCCTGCGGGCCGAGGGGATCCCGTGCCGTCTCGTCCACGATGTCGCGCGGGACGACCCGGGACTGAGCGGTCCTTCGCCCACGGCGGCGGTCATCGTCGCGTGCAACGAGCCGTTCTGCCGCACGGCTCGGCGTTGGTCGCGAGGGGAGCTCCCGGTCGATCGCCTGGTGGTGATCGGCGCGAGGGATCCCCAGCTCGCCGATCGACCCGGGTTGCGGCTGGTCCCGCTCCCGCTCTCGGCCGAGCCGCTGGTCGCGTTGGCCCGATCCCTTCTCGGCGGAGGGTCGACGGCGCGACCGCGGGACCGCAGCATGGCCCCCCGGTGACCCGCGCGGGGCCGTTCGGGACCTCGGGAGCCCTCGACGTGGATCGCCGAGGGCCGGGTCGAACCCCCGTCGTGCCCCAGGGCGCGATCACCGGCGGGCCGTGGGATCCGCTCAGCCCGCCGTGGCGTGCTCGAGCTCGACGAACGGGAACTGCGCGGGGGGCTCCAGGATCGAGAAATCGACCCGGAGCACGTAGCCGGATCCGGACTCGACGACCGGAAAGCCGCTGTTGCGGAAGACGTCGATCATCGGCTGGTTCGTCGCCTGAACGTAGGCCACGAATCGGTGCACGCCCCGGCAGCGCGCGATCCGGGCGAGCCAGTGGAGGAGGATCGTGCCCAAGCCGAGCCCGTGGCACGCGTCCCGCACGAGGAACGCCGTCTCCGCGGTGGAAGGATCGGCCTGGTCGCGGACGTACTCGGCTTGCCCCAGTACGCGCGGTCCCGTTTCGGCTCCCCCGATCGCCAGCAGGGAGACCCGGTCCTCCCCCGGGCTTGGGCGTAGCATCGCTTCGACGGCGGTCTCGGGCCGGGTCGCGGCGAAGTACCGCAGCTCGAGCGAGTCGACCGAGACATGGTCGACGAACTCGATCAGGTCGTTCCGGTCCGCAGGTCGGACCGGGCGGATCCAGATCCGGGTGCCGTCCCGCAGCGTGGCCGGCCCCTCGAGCTCCCAGTCGATGGGCACGTCGAGCGTGACGTCCTCCGACATCGGCCGATCCCCCGACGGGGTACCGGCCGTACCGGCGGAAGAACCCCCGGTCAATTCGGCTTGACCGACGCTCGAGGCAACGCGGGGGCCGGGCGATCGAGCGAGGCTATTCGAGCACGACCGGGGACGGAGCTTCGTTCGCTGCGCGCAGCGAGCGGGCGGTGTACTCCTCCAGCGCGCGCGCCTGAGACGGCTCGAGACGCGTCGCGGCCCAGTTCCAGTGCACCGCGATCCGGTCCCCCACGGCGAGGCCGGGGAGCATCCGCGGGTCGTAGGCCACCGACCTCGTCCTCGGCTCGCCGAGCGCGAGCGCGCCGTCCCGGAGCACGAGCGCCGGCTGGCGAACCTCGAGACGGTCGCGCCCGCACGCCAGGACCTCGGCGAGCCCCGGCCGACACGCCTCGAGGTTCGAGAGGTTCGTCTCGACATGGCCCGTCACGGCGCCCGCCCCGACGAAGGCGACGTGGAAGACGTGGTGGGGGAGCGCTCCCGCGGGCAGGCTCGCGGTGCGCTCCGTGGCGACGAACTCGGGGAGCCCCCGGCGCTGGAGCGCGCGTAGGATCCGAGCGAACCCTTCCCGATCGAACGCGTCGAGCAGCCGGTTCCCGATCCAGTACGCCTCCACCACCTCGTGGTCGAACGGCCGGAGCCCGGACCGCTCCGCGATCGCCTCGAGGTACGGGTACAGCGCCTCGAACTTCGAGAGGGCGGCCTCGGCCGACTCCCGCCCGGCCCCGTCCACGATCGCCCGATAGAGCGTCGGCTCGGCGTCCGAGGGCCCGCAGAACTGGAGGCGGTTGGTCGCGAGGCTGAACCGTGCCGCCAGCTGGTACCCTTCCATTCTAGGCGCCGGAGGGAGGGGGTCCCGGGGTGGCGGCCGCCGCCCGTCCCGAGATGAGGCGACGCCGGTCCAGCACGACTACCGCGACGATCCCGCCGAGGACCGCGATCACGCCGAGCAGGGGGCCCGCGTACACCGGAGCCCCCCGTACGGTCACCGCGAGGAGCCAGGTCACCGGATAGCCGAGCACCAGGACCGACGTGGCCACCCCGAGGTCGATCCGGGCGAGGCCCGTGTACCAGGTGGCCACGAAGGCGGTGAGCAGGAGCGCGCTCACCCCGACCCAACCCCACTCGACGGGGGAGAACCCCGCCACGCCACCCCATTGGGCGGTCGCGGTGAGATAGCCGACGAGGATCGCCCCCCCGAACCCCATCCGCCCGAGGGCGACGGTCGTCGACGGGAGGTCGGCGAGCGCCCGCTTGGAGACGGTGTACTCGCCGGCCCAGAGGACCGTTGCGGCGAGGACGTAGAGGCTCCCGTCGGTCCAGACGACCGACGTGAGGGAGAGCAGGAGGTAGCAGCCCGCGAGGATCACGCCGGCCGCGGCGAGGAACCCGGGATGCAGCCGCTCGCGGAGGACGACGACCGCGAAGACCGCCGCGAAAAGGAACAGCGTGCGGTAGAGGAACGAAGCGGTCGTCGCCCCCCCGGCCGCGGTCGCGAGCTCGAGCCCGCGGAAGAACAGGAGGAAGGGGACCGAGCCGCCGACGACCCCGATCAGGGCGAGCCGGCCCCAATCCTGGACGCGCAGCTGCCCCGGCATGGGACGGTAGCGGGCGGCGAGGAACGCCAGCGGGACCAGCATCGCGACCACGACGAGGTTGCGCACGGTCACGAATCCGTCCGAGCTGGTGTTCCCGACCGCGTAGGCGTTCACGAACGTGGAGATCCCGCTCACGACGGCGGTGGTCAGGACGAGACCGAGACCGAGACCCCAGCGTGCTCCGGGCTCCGCCGTCGTCACCGAGCCCCCCCGGCCAGCGCGGACGCGTCTGCGGTAGAGGTAGCCCTGACCACCCTCGCCGCCTGCTCCGGGGTGAGGCGTCGCATCGCGTACCCGGCCTGCGCCAGGATGACGTCCCCCTCGCCGGCCTCCGGGAGGAACAGGAGGCTCACGGTCCTACGTCCCGCGGGGAAGACGACGTCGGCGGTCCGGGCCCCGTCCTCCGCGACGGAGATCCGCTCGATGCGGCCCGGCACCGCGAGGCACATCCTAGTCGCCTCCAGCTCCCCCCGCAAGATAGCTCTCGCGGGGAACCTCGACGGAGGCGAGCACGATCCCCTGCGCGCGGGGATCGGCGAGATCGCTCGACAGCTCAACGTCCAGCCGAGAGCCCTCGGCGGGCGTCCCTTCGACGATCGCGGGCCACGCGGACCGAAGTCGGGCCTCGCTCACGTGCGCCAGGGCGCCGACCCAGAGGCGTGCGCCCGCGATCCGGTGCACCCCCTCGACCTCGGCGATCGCGATCATCTTCGCCCGCAGGTCGCGGAACAATCGCTCTTCATGCATGGGGCGATCCCTCCGGACGGGGGCGGGCCGGACGGCCCGCGATCTCCCGGACGATCCGACGGCAGACGTCGGGCACGGCTCCCCGGACCTCCGGGGAGCGGTCGGTCCCCGGTCCGAACTCTCGGGCCTCGATCCCGAAGACGACGAGGCGGGGGGGGAGGCGGCCGAGGAAGGCGGCGAGATGGAGCATGTCGGGGAGAGAGAGCCCGTGGGTGGAGAGGGCGAGCCCGGACGGAAGCCGGGTCGCCTCGCCCCCGTCCCATCGGACGACCGTGCCCGGCGGCGCCCCCGAGCGCACGGCGTCGACGAGGATCACGAGCGGCCGCCCGGACCAGAGGTCGAGCAATCGGGAGAGGTCGGCGGGACCTTCGACGACCTCCGCCGGCAGGGCCGGCTCCGTGCGGAGCGCCCGGACGACATCGAGGCCGATCCCGTCATCCGAACGGGCCTCGGCCCCGAGCCCGATCACCAGCGGCCGGGGGAGCGCGTCCGTCCTAGGCACGTTCGACCTCCAGCCGCAGGAAGTGGGTCGCGCAGGAGATGCAGGGGTCGTGGTTGCGGATCGCGCGCTCGCACGCGTCCGTGAGCTCGCGGTCCGTTCGATCGGGCCTCGCGTCGACGAGATGCCGGAGGTCCTCTTCGATGCGGGCCTGGTTCTGGGAGGTCGGGGGCACGATCCGTGCCGCGCGGATCAGCCCGTCGTTGCCGATCTCGTAGCGATGGAAGAGGATCCCGCGGGGGGCCTCGGTCACCGCAGCGCCGGAGGCGCCGGCGAGCTCCCCCGGAGGGTCGACGTGCGGTCGCTCGGGCGGCGCGTAGCCCCGGATCAGCCGGATCGCCTCCTCGCAGGCCAACATCACCTCGACCGCGCGGACGACGATGCTCCGGTACGGGTTCCGGACGACGGGCTCGAGCCCGATCTCCTCCACGACCCGCCGCGTCTTCGGGGGCAGCCGATCGTGGTTCAGGGCGAACCGGGCGAGCGGCCCTACCAGGTACGCGCCACCCCCGCGACGGCGCGCCTGGAGCGCGTGCGAGTACGGGACCTGCACCTCCTCGAACGCCTCCTCGAACCGCTCCTGGGGCAGGACGAGGCCCTCGCTCGAGACGAGCTCCCCCTCGTTCATCGGATACTCCTCCGGATGACGCAGGGCGACGAACTCGTACGCCTCCTCGACGCGCGGGAACGGGAGGCCCGAGGCGAACCGGACGGTGCGCTCGGCCGCCCCGAGGGCGGCCTCGAGCGTCGGCAGGAGGGTCTCGAGCTCCTCCCGTGGGGGGACCCGGTAGAAGCCCCCCACGCGGACGTTGATCGGATGGATCTCCCGTCCGCCGAGCAGTTCGAGGATCGCGTTCCCCGCCTGCTTGAGCGCGAGGCCGGTCTCGACCGTCGCCCGATGGTCCTTCGCCATGCGGATGGCGTCCGGATAGCCGAGGAAATCCGGGGCGTGGAGGAGGTAGATGTGGAGAGCGTGGCTCTCGATCCACTCCCCGCAGTAGAGGAGGCGGCGGAGATCGCGGAGGGGCCCCACGACCCGGAGCCCGAGGGCCCGCTCGAGGGCGTGGCAGGCGCTCATCTGGTAGGCGACCGGGCAGATGCCGCAGATGCGCGCGGTGATGTCCGGGGCCTCGAGGTACGACCTGCCGCGCAACAACGCCTCGAAGAACCGGGGGGGCTCGAAGATGCGGAGCTCGACCTCCTTCGCCTTGCCGCCCTCCAGCCGGAGCCGCAGCGAGCCCTCCCCCTCGACCCGGGCGAGGTAGTCCACCGCGATCGTGCGGTCGGTCATCCGCCCTCCTGGACGGCAGCGTCCCCCGCGGCGCGGAACGCCGGAGCCGCCGCGTTGAACGTGCGGTAGATGCGCAGGATCGCCCCCGGCGCCAGCCCCAGCTCGCCGAGGCGGGAGGACCAGGCCGGCGTGTTCGGGGAGTCCTGCGGTCCGAAGCAGCCATAGCAGCCCCGACGGTAGGCAGGGCAGATCGCGCCGCAGCCCGCCTGGGTCACCGGTCCGAGGCACGGCGTTCCCTGGGCGACGACGACGCAGACGACGCCCCGCCGCTTGCATTCGGCGCAGACGCTGCCGGTGGCCACCGTCGGGCGACGGCGGTGCAGGAACGCGGCGATGACCTCGAGCACCTGCGCCTTGTTGATCGGACAGCCCCGGAGCTCGAAGTCGACCGGGACGTGGTCGCGGATCGCGGTCGAGGTCGCCAGGGTCGCGATGTACTCCGGGCGGGCGTAGACCGCCCGGCGGAACTCCTCGACGTCCTGGAAGTTCCTCAGCGCCTGGATCCCGCCCGCCGTGGCGCACGCGCCGATCGTCACCAGGTGCTTGGACTGGGCCCGCACCTCCTGGATCCGGCGCGCGTCCTCGGGGGTGGTGACGGACCCCTCGACCAGGGAAAGATCGTAGGGCCCTGGAGCGACCGCGCTGGACGCCTCGACGAAGTTCGCGATCTCGACCTCCCCCGCCACCGCCAGCAGCTCGTCCTCGCAATCGAGGAGCGAGAGCTGGCAGCCGTCGCACGAGGCGAATTTCCAGACGGCGAGCCGTGGGCGGACGGCCATGCTACAGCCCCCGGATGCGCAACAGCCGCGCGACGTCCCGGTAGGGGAGGACCGGGCCGTCCCGGCAGAGGAGGTACGGGCCGAACTGGCAGTGTCCGCACAGGCCGACCCCGCACTGCATCGTCCGCTCGAGCGACACCCAGATCCCCTCCCGCGGGAGCCCCCGGCCCTCGAGGGTCTCGGCGGTGAGGCGCATCATGATCTCGGGCCCGCAGAGGAAGGCGACCGCGGAGGCCGGGTCGAACCGCGCGTCGGGGAGGCGTTGGGTCACGAGGCCGACGTCGCCGTACCAGTCCCGGCCCGCGGCGTCGACCGTCACCTGGAACCGCGCGTCGGTCCGGCCGCGCCACGCCGCGAGCTCCGGTGCGTAGAGCAGGTCGTCCGGGGTCCGCGCGCCGTAGATCACCTCGAGGCGCCCGAACCTGGCCCGGTGCCGGAGCAGCTCGAGGAGGAGCGGCCGGACCGGCGCGAGGCCGACCCCGCCCGCGACGATCACGACGTCCTTGCCCCAGGCGCGGTCGACCGGCCAGCCCTGGCCGTACGGGCCCCGCGCCGCGATCAGCGTCCCCGGCATCGATCCCGCCAACGCCTGGGTGGCCAGACCGAGGGCACGGACCGTATGGACCCACTCCCCGGCCCGACCGGGGTCCCCGCTGATCGAGATCGCCACCTCGCCCCGGCCGGGGACCGAGAGCATGTTGAACTGACCGGGCCGGAACGCGGGGACCTCCGACCCTGGGGCCGGGGCGAGGACGAGGCTCACGGTGTCACGGGTCTCTTGGGCCCGGGCCCGTACGGTGAACGGCGCGGGCTCGAGCGGACCTCCGTGCGAAGGGACCGGCGCGACCGGCCCCGCGATCTCAGGGGCGGTAGACATCGAACACCTGCAGCCGCGTGGCGTCGAGCCGTCGGGCGAGGATCGGAACGAGTCGCCGAAGGAACCGGTACCCGTCCTCAGGGTGTGCCTCCAGGGCGTCGCGCAGGGCAGGGCCCGCCACGACGACGACCCGCGACGGTTTCAGCGTCCGCGCATCGACCCGCCACAGGTGGGGAGGTACCAGCCAGGACCACCCGAACACCTCCCCCGGGCCGAGCGTAAGGACCGTGAGGTGGGGCCGACCCTCGGCTACGATCTCGAGCGCGACCTTGCCGACCTCGATCAGGAAGAACTCCCGGGCCGGGTCCCCTTCCCGCGCGACCGTATGCCCGGCGGCGAACTCGCGCCGCTCGGTGTGCGGGAGCAGCTCCGCGAGGAAGCGGGCGCTCAGTCCGTGCAGGAAGGCGTGCGCTTCGAGCTCGGCGGACGTGATCGGGCGTACCGGGCCGTTCATGCGGTCCCCCCCGCCCCCGGTCCGGGCCGCGGCGCGGCGGCGCGGATCGCACGCACTTCGGCGGTGAGGTCGATCCCGACGGGACACCAGGTGATGCAGCGCCCGCACCCGACGCAGCCGGAGCTCCCGAACTGGTCGAACCACGTCGCGAGCTTGTGGGTGAGCCATTGGCGGTACCGGGCCGGGGTCGTCGATCGCACGCTCCCGGTGTGCAGCTCCGAGAACGCGAGATTGAAGCACGAGTCCCACCGCCGCCACCGTTCGTCGCGTTCGGCGGAAAGGTCGGGGACCTCCTCGGTGGAATGGCAGAAGCAGGTCGGGCAAGCGAGCGTGCAGTTCGTGCAGGCGAGGCACCGTCGCCCCACGTCGTCCCACACGGGGCTCTCCAGGTTGCCGAGGAGCAGGTCGTGGATCCCTTCGGTGTCCATCGCCCGCCCCATGGCCCGGGCGGCGTCGGCCACGCGCGCTTCCCCGGCCCGAACGTCCGACGGCTCGGCCGGCCGCAACGGCACTCCGTCGAGGACGCGCGCGCCGTCGGCCGTGCCGATCTCGACCAAGAACTCGTGGCGTCCCTCGTCGAGCAGTTCGGTCAGCGAGAGATCGAACCCGTCCCGGACCGCGGGCCCGGTGCCCATCGACACGCAGAAGCAGGTCCCCCCGGCCTGCCCGCACTGGACGGCCACGACGAGGCGACGAGCCTTGCGACGCGCGTACCCCGGGTCGACCGCCGCGCCGCCCACGAACACCCGATCCTGGATGTTCAGCGCGGCGATCTCGCAGGCCCGCACGCCGAGGTACGCCATGGGCGGATCGGGATCCTCGGGGACCGAGACCTCGAACTTCGCGGCGTCGGTCCGACGCAGCGTGAACAGGTGCTCGCGGGGCGGAAAGAGGTACTTCTTCCAGCTGTGCGGACCGACGTTGTAGCCGAACAGGGCCCGGTCCGGTCGCCGTTCGAGGCGGTACGCGCCGGCGCTCTGACGATCGGTCCACCCCTCGGGAAGGTCGGCGACGGACCGGATCGATCCGTAGACGATCGCCCCGTCGCGCACGGTCGGTCCGACGATGCGGTAGCCGGCTCGCCGAAGGGCGTCGAGCAGCGACGGGAACTCGTCCCGCGCCAGCAGCCAGCGGCTCCCCACGGCAGGCCCCATGCCTCCGTGGGAGGGCGGGTCGCCGACGTGGGCGTTCCGCAGGCCGCTCATGGTACGAAGGTGAGCCAGGCTTCGTGCTGGGGCAGTCGGCCGCGCACGGCGTCGTCGTACAGGCCCTGGAGCCGCCGGGCGATCGGGTAGACGCCCGTGCCGATCGGACGCCCGTCGACCTCGCGGATCGGGGTGACGCCCGCGGCGGTCCCGGTGTAGAACAGCTCGTCCGCCGTGAACAGTTCCTCCCGGGTGAACCCCGTCCCCTGGAACGGGATGCCGGCTTCGCGCGCGAGGCGCACGATCGTGTCCCGGGTGACCCCCCGAAGGATCCCTGCACTCGCCGGAGGCGTGCTCAACACCCCGTTGCGAACGCGGAAGACGTTCTCTCCCGGCCCTTCCGAGACGAGCCCTGCCGTGTTGAGGAGGAGGGCCTCGTCGTAACCGGCGGCCTTCGCCTCCAGCTTGGCGAGGATGCCGTTCGCGTAATTCGCCGCGCACTTGGCCTGCGGGGGTAGCGAGCGCGAATCGACCCGGGTCCAGCTTGAGACGGTCGCCCGCACGCCCCGCTCGTTCCCGGCGGCGCCGAGGTACGCCCCCCACGGCCACATCCCGATCGCCACGTCGAGGCGGCTTCCGGACGGATCGAGACCCATCTCGCCATAGCCCGTGAACGCGATCGGTCGGATGTACGCCTCGGGCGCCCCGTTGCTCCGCACCAGGTCGACGACCGCCTTCTCGAGGTCGTCCGGCGAGTACCGGAGCGGCATCGCGTAGATCTTGGCGCTGTCGCGGAAACGCTCCAGATGCTCGCGGAGGCGGAACACCGCGGTCCCCCGGGACGTCTTGTGGCACCGGATCCCCTCGAAGATCGCGAAGCCGTAGTGGAGGCCGTGGGTCAGGACATGGATGCGCGCCTCCGTCCAGGGAACCAGCTGTCCGTCCATCCAGATCCGGGAGGTCGGGGAGATCGGTGCCATCGGCCCGACGATGCGCCCGCTCGGAGTTAAGCGCCCAGTGAAGCGAGCTTGACCGGCCCCGCTCGCGGGGGGACCTCGAGGTGTCGCTTCGTCCCGAGATTCCTACGCCGCGGCCGGCGACGGTTCGGGGGCGGGGCGAGCCTCCACGGGCTCGGATCCCGGGGGTCCGAACTGCGCCGTGCGCTGGAGGAAATCCTCCACCTGACGCCGCAACTGCTCGGTCGTCCGGCGCGTCGCGGCCAGCGCGCTGCGCAGCTTCTCGCGGGCGATCACCGAGAGCGTAGGCGGCGTCCACGTTCCGAGGAACCTTTCCTCGAGTTCCTCCCACGCGAGCTCGGCGAGCGTGTTCCCCCGGATCGCCGGGCTCATGAGATCCCCGAAGACCCGGTACCCCTCGGCGTAGCTGGCGAGCATCGAACGGACCTCACCGATCCTGGCCTCCGCTCGGGAGGGGTCCTGCTCGATCTCGACCAGCGTGGCGTCCCCCCGCTCGGGTCGAGGGCCGCCGACCCCCACCGTCGCCAGCTCACGGATGTGCTCGTCGTGCAGTCGCTCCACGTACGCCTGCCAGAGGTCGAGACCCTCGCGAAGGTACTGCGAGGGGATCGGTTCCCGGAGCGCGAGGCGTCGGGAGAAGTCTTGGAGTCGGCGGACCAGCGGCTCGAGCACCTCTGCGCGCTCGATGGCGACCTGGGTCCGGAGCTCCCCGATCACCTGGCTCGTGAGCGTCCGGGCCTCTCGTTCTTCGGCCGTCGGTTCGTTCGCGGCGGCATCGGGTCTCGAACGGTGAAGGACCCGGCGGAGAGCCGACCTGGGGCTCGTCGCGCGCTCCCGGCGCGGGCCCCCGGCGCGGGAGTGCGCGCGGGACTTCGGAGCTGGGGTTTGGGCGGAGACGGACATGAAGGAGCGAGCGCCCGGTCGAGGGATAACGGACAGGTCAACTCGGCATGACCTTCGGCTTATGCAGCGTCGCCCGGACTGTCCCCTAGGATTATGCCGAGCGGGGCCGAGGCCATCGGACGGGGCGCCTTGACGACCGGAGGAACGGGCGTCGCCCGCAGCGGCCTGCGGCCGATCGAGGAGATCGTCCGCGAGCTCGGCCTCCCTGCCGAGGCGTGGTCGCCGCGCGGCCGCTGGATCGCCAAGATCGACCCGGCGCGCGTGCCGGCGGCCGGGACCGGGCGTCGCGGGACGATCGTCCTGGTCACCGGGATGACGCCGACGGGGGGCGGCGTGGGCAAGACGGTAACGACCCTCGCGCTCGCGTCGTCCCTCCACCGCCTGGGGGTGCGCGCGATCGCCTGCCTGCGGCAACCCTCGCTGGGCCCAGTCTTCGGCATCAAGGGGGGTGGTGCGGGGGGTGGACGGGCGACGGTCGAGCCGTCGTCGGAGGTGAACCTCGGGCTCACCGGCGATCTGGACGCCGTCACGAACGCGCACAACCTCCTCGCTGCGATGATCGACAACCATCTGCACCACGGCAACCCGCTCGGTCTCGATCCGGGCTCGATCGCGTGGCCTCGCGCGCTCGATGTCGAGGATCGCGCGCTCCGCCAGATCGAGATCGGGCGTGGTCTCGGCAACGGCCCCCTCCGCTCGGCGTCGTTCGTCATCACCCCCGCCTCTGAGGTGACCGCGCTCCTCGGACTCGTGCGGAGCCCCGCGGATCTCCGCGAACGGCTCGAACGCCTCGAAGTCGGCCGCACACGGACCGGGGCGTTCGTGTCGGCGGCGGATCTCGGCGCCGGCGGAGCGATGGCGGCGCTCCTCCGCCACGCCGTCCAACCGAACCTGTTGCAGACGTCCGAAGGGACCCCGGTCCTCGTGCACGGCGGACCGTTCGGGAACCTCTCCTACGGTACGACGACCGTCGCCTCGCTCGAGGTCGCGCGGCGCCTGGCGGAGGTCGTCGTGGTGGAGGCCGGGTTCGCGACCGACCTCGGGGCGGAGAAGTTCGTCGACCTGTTCGCCCCGCCCGTCGACCTCGAGCCGATCGTCGCCGTGCTTGTGGCGAGCGTTCCCGGGATCCGTGCCCATGCGGCCGGGGGTCCGGACCCACGCTCCCTCGACCCGGGGCTGGAGAACCTCGATCAGCATCTGGCGAACCTCCGCGCGTTCGGGCTCGCCCCTGTCGTCGCCCTCAATCGATTCCCCGAGGACGGACCCGAGGAGCTCGCGGCCGTGCGGGCCCATCTCGCCCGGGCCTCCGTTCGCGTCGAGGATTCGGCCGGCTACGCTCAGGGCTCGGCCGGGGGGGTGGAGCTGGCGGGCGCGGTCGTGGCGGCGACGCGGGAGGGCCGCGCCGCCCGACCGATCTACAGCCCGCGCCAGCCGCTCCTCCGGAAGATCGACACGATCGTCCGGCAGATCTACGGAGGCGACGGCGTCGACCTCGACCCGGTCGCCGAGGACCAGATCGCCGCTGGCGAGCTACCGGAGGCCGACGAGGTCCCGGTCTGTCTCGCCAAGACGCCGCTCTCGCTCAGCGACGACCCGAAGAGACTCGGCCGGCCCCGCGGCTTTCGGGTCCGGGTGCGTCGCTTCGTTCGGGCCCCCGGGGCGGGATACCTCGTCGCGCTCCTCGGAGAGATCCAGACGATGCCCGGACTGCCTCGCGAACCCCGGGCGCTTCGGATCGACCTCGGCACCTCGGGCGAACCGACGGGGGTAACATGAACGGGGTGCCCCCCTCGCCGCCGGCGGAGGGACGGGGGACGGTACCGGCGTCGCGGAGGGGGCGCCCCCCCATGGAGGAGGGCCGTCCCGTCCGCGAGATCATGACCCGATCCGTGGTGAAAGTACGGGCCGACGCCCACCTGATCGAGGCGGCCCGCTTGATGCGGGAGTTCCACGTCTCCGGCCTGCCCGTCGTGGGGGCCGACGGGGCGCTCGCCGGCGTCCTCAGCGAGAAGGACCTCGTGCGCGATCTCCACCGGGCCGCGGGGGTGGCCAGCCCTCGCGGGCTCCTCGATCTCCTCCTCGACTCTTCGACGGCGCGGGGCCCGAC
>JASHQF010000061.1 GCA_030037695.1 Thermoplasmata archaeon | reverse complement strand
TGGCCCCCCGTGCCCGAACCCGCCCGATGGCTGATCCGGTTCGGCTACGACGGGGCCGGTTTCCAGGGGTGGGCCCGTCAACCCGGGGCGCGCACGATCGAAGGCGTGATCCTCGACGGCCTGCGTCGCCGCGGCCTCCTCACGGCCAGCGGCCCTCCGCTCGAGGTCGCCAGCCGGACCGATCGGGGCGTCAGCGCTCGGGGCAATGCGCTCACCCTCTCCTCGGCGCTCCCCGGACCGTCGTTGCTGCGGGCCCTGAACGGGCTCTCCCCCGAGATCTTCTTCGTGGCGGCCGCCCGCGTTCCGCCCGCGTTCCGAGTGCGAAGCGCGAGGCGGAGGACGTACCGGTACTTCGAGCACGCACCGGAGGGTACGCTCTCGGGTTGGCGGGACGCGGCGCATCTCTTCCGCGGGCCGATCGACGTCCGATCGTTCGGTCGCGAGATCCCCGGCGAGCGGCCCTCGTGGCGGGAGATCGAGAGTGTCACCGTGCGGCGTCAGCACGACGGCTTCGTGATCGAGGTACGGGCTCCCTCCTACGTCTGGGGAATGGTCCGCAAGATCGTCGGCGTGCTCCGTGAGGTGGCGGCGGGCCGTCTCGCGTCGTCGCGGCTCGAGGCCGCGATCCGGGGTCGGGAGCGCCTCACCCTGCCGATGGCCGAGGCCACCGGTCTCGTCCTCTGGGAGGTGGAGTATCCCCGGCGGCGGTGGGCGTTCCGCTGGTCCGGCCCGAACCGGTATCAGGCGGCGTGGTGGGCGCGCGCCCGCCGGGAGCTCGCGGCACGGGGGTCCGTCCTCGACACCCTGCCCGTCGGCCCGGCGGGGCGACGTGAGCGGGTACGCCGGAACCGAATCGCTTAAGGGAGGCCGAAGTTCGGCCGCGCCGTGCCCGCCGCTCCGAGCACCACCGTGCCGACCAGCCCGGCGCTCACCTCGGCCGAGGGCATGGGGATCCCCAGCCTCGAGGTCCGGGACCTCGTCAAGGTCTTCGGGGGCGGGGGCGGCCCGGGTCGTCAGCCCGAGGTTCGGGCGGTCGACGGGATCACCTTCAGCGTCGACGAGGGCGAGTTCTTCGGCTTCCTAGGACCGAACGGCGCGGGCAAGACCACCGCGATCAAGATCGTCACGACCCTGCTCGCCCGAACCTCCGGTCACGTGCGGGTGCTCGGCCACGATCTGGACACCGAGGGTAGCGCGATCCGTCGCCTGATCGGCTACACCGGCCAGTCCGCGGGGGTCGACGGGGAGCTCACCGGACGAGAGAACCTCGCGCTGATGGGGCACCTCTACCACCTCCCTACGCCCCTAATCCGGCAGCGGGTCGACGAGCTCCTCGAGGTCCTCCAGCTCACCGACGCGGCGGACCGCGTGGCCTACACCTACTCTGGGGGCATGCGCCGGCGCCTCGACCTGGGCTCGGGCCTCGTGCACCACCCCCGCCTCCTGTTCCTCGACGAACCGACGACCGGTCTCGACCCCCAGACGAGGAACGCGGTCTGGGAGTACCTGCGCCGGCTCCACCGCGACGAGGGGATCACGATCTTCCTCACGACCCAGTACATGGAGGAGGCCGACCAGCTGTGCGAGCGCCTCGCGATCATCGACCACGGGAAGCTCGTCGCGGCCGGGACCCCCGCGCAGCTGAAGGCGGAGGTCGGCGCGGACGCCGTGACGATCCGCCTGCCCCACGACGCGTCGTTCGAAGCGACCCAGACGCGGGCCCTGACGCTGGTGCAGCGGGCCCCGGGGGTCGTCGAGGCGAGCCGGTTCGACGAGGGGGTCGTCGCCCGCGCGCAGAACGGGGGCTCGGTGCTGATCGAGATCCTGAGGATCCTCGAGACCGAGAGGATCCCGGTGAACGAGGTCGCCGTCGCGCACCCGACGCTCGACCAGGTGTTCCTGAAGCACACCGGCCACGCGATGCGGGTCGAGGAGGTCCGTCCGGCCTCGCGCATGGGCTGGGCGAACCGGAGGAGGTAGCCGCGTGTCGATCGCCGTCCCGTCCGCCTCCCAGACCGCCCGCGCGACCGCCACCGCGCTCCCCTCCGCGTCGCACGGTCCGCTGTTCCTCTCCGATGTCGTGTGGGTCTGCTACCGGAGCCTGAAGAAGCTCAGCCGGAACCCGTTCCTGCTGATGTTCACCCTGATCATGCCGCTGATCTGGCTCGCCCTGTTCAGCCAGGCGTTCGGGACGGTGTTCTCCAAGGCGATCCCGGAGCCGTACAACTACGTCGCCGTCCTGCTCCCCGGGATCGCGGTGATGACGGCGATCCAGAGCGCGTCCCAGTCGGGGTTCGCGATGGTCGCGGACATCGACTCCGGGTTCATGGACAAGTTCTTCGTCGCCCCGATCCGCCGCACCGCCGTGCTGGTGGGCAAGCTGCTCGCCGACGCCATCCGGATGGCCGCGCAGGCCGGGGTCGTGCTCGTGATCGCCTACGTCCTGTCGCTCGCGCTCGGATGGAAGATCCCGTTCGCGACCGGGCTCCCCGGCGATCTGCTGATCATGCTGATGGCCGCCGCCTTCGGCGTCGCGTTCGCCGGCCTGTCGAACACGGTCGCCCTGCGCACGAAGAACACGGAGTCGACGATGATGGTGAGCTTCACGCTCACGTTCCCCCTCCTGTTCCTCTCCTCGGCGATGCTGCCCTTGGCGGCGCTCCCCGCCTGGATCCAGACGTTCTCGAAGATCAATCCGGTCGCCTACGTCGCGACGGCCGCCCGGTCGCTGATCGTCTCGGGGTACAACTGGACGCAGATCGGCCAGGCGTTCCTCGCGGTGGCGATCCTCGGGGTGCTCCTGAACGGCCTCGCCGTCCTCGCGTTCCGGGCCCAGGGACGGTAGGGGCGCTCGGCCCCGCCCGCCGCGCCTAGCCGACCCGCTCCCAGCGCTCCAGCTTCTGGACCGAGCCGAGCGTCGAGCCCCGCCGGATCTCCTCTCGGACGCGGTTCTCGTGCTCCAGGACATCGAGCGCGCGGTTCGCGACCTCCTGCGCCCGCTCGCGGGGGACGACGACGAGCCCGCTCAGGTCCCCGACGATCCAATCCCCGGGCCGGACCCTCTGGCCCCCGACGACGACCTCCACCCCGATCTCCCCGTGCCCCTTCGGCTCGCCCGCGTTCGCGCTGACGGAGCGGCTGAACGCGGGGAACCCGATCTCAAGGATCGTATCGAGGTCCCGGATCGCCCCGTCGACGACGACCCCGGCGACCTGGCGCCCGTGGGCGCTCCAGCTCGCGAGCTCCCCCCAGACCGCGGTCGACCCGCCGCCCGCGTCGATCACGATCACGTCCCCGGGCGCGGCCCGATCGATCGCTTCGACCGGCTTGGCCCAGTCCCCGTCGCGGGTGACGACGGTCACCGCCGGTCCGGCGACCCGGGTCCCGGCGTCCTTGAGGTGCGGGAGGAGCCCGTGCATCGCTCCCGCCCGCTGCATCGCATCGCTGACGTTCGGGCTCGACGCTCGGAGGAACGCCGCCCGGATCTCGGCCCCGGCGTAGCGGCGGAACTCGTCGCTCGCCGGCGCCCGGCCGCCCTCGATCGCCGTGCGGATCGCGCGCGTCGCCGCGGGGATGTCGCGGCTCTTCGTGATCGCGCCCCCGACGATGAGGATCTTCGCGCCCGCGCGGACGGCGTCGGCCGCGGTCTGGGCCGTGAGCCCGCCGGCGACCGCGACCGGGATTGGCGCGGCGCGCGCGATCTGGCCGACGAGGTCGAGCGGCGTCGTCCCCTGCATCTGGACGTCGATTCCGACGTGGAAGCAGACCGCGGCGGCCCCGAGCTCGGCGGCGCGCGCGGTGCGCGCGACCGGGTCCCCCACCCCGAGGAGGTCGACCACGACCTCGGCCCCGTACAGCTCCCCCCCGCGGACCGCCTCCGCGATCGTGCCGTCGTCAGCGGCCCCGAGGACCGTGACGAGGTCGGCCCCGGCCTTGGCCGCGATCTCGACCTCGAAGGCGCCGGTGTCCATCACCTTCATGTCGGCGACGACCCGGTGGCCCGGCACCGCCTTCTTGAGCTCGCGCACCGCATCGAGCCCCTCGCTCTTGATGAGCGGGGTCCCGGCTTCGACCCAGTCCGCCCCGCCTTCCACGGCCTCCCGGGCGGCCGTGAGCGCGCGCTCCAAGTTCTCGAAGTCGAGGGCGACCTGGAGGACGGGCCGGTCGAGCCTCATCCGTCCGTCGAGGGAGAGGACCCGTATTAACGGACCGGCCGTAGACGGCCCGGTGACCGAGCGGCCGAGGGGGCGGGTCCGCCTCCTGCGCGGGGACGCGCGGCGGCTGGACGGCCTCGCACCGCGCTCGATCGAGCTCGTCGTCACGTCGCCTCCCTACCCGATGATCCCGCAGTGGGACGAGCTGTTCGCCGCGCTCGGAGCCCACGACTACGCGGGCCGGCTAGGGGTCCTCGCGGACGCCTGGCGCGCGGCGTACCGGGTCGTCGTGCCGGGCGGGATCCTCGCCGTGGTGATCGGCGACGCGCTCCGTCGCGGGGACGACGGCTTCCGCCTCTGGCCGAACCACGCCCGGACGCTCGTCGACGCCGAGCGCGCGGGGTTCCGGCCCCTCCCGTACGTGCTTTGGAAGAAGCCGACGAACCGGCCGAACGCCTACCTCGGATCGGGATTCCTCCCTCCGAACGCCTACGTGACCCTCGACTGCGAGTTCGTCCTCCTGTTCCGCCGGGGCGGCTTGCGCGCGTTCCCCCCGCACGACCCCCGGCGCGAGCGGAGCCGGTACACGCGGGCGGAGCGGGACCGGTGGTTCAGTCAGGTCTGGGAGGGCCTCCGCGGCGTTCGGCAGGCGACCACCGGCTCGGCCCGACGCACGGGAGCGTTCCCCCGGGAGCTCGCCGACCGTCTCGTGCGCATGTTCTCGGTCGAAGGCGATCGGGTCCTCGACCCGTTCGCCGGGACCGGCACGACGCTCTGGGCCGCCGCGGAGCTCGGCCGGGACGCGGTCGGTGTCGAATGGGACGGCGCCCGGTTCCGCGCGCTCGTCACCGAAGCTCGGCGCCGCGGGTACGCGGCGGACTAGGCGGCCGGAGGCGCCTCGGTGCGGGGCGGGGCCTCGGAGGGCTCCGCCTCCGGCGAGGGGATCGGCAGGCCGGGCACCGGCATCGCGACGGGTGGGGTGGACCGAACGGACCGGGGGGAACGGTGCGCGATCTCCTCGTCGACGGCGACCTTGAGGTAGTGCAGGCCCGAATCGCTGAGCCGGTCCATGTGGAGCAGGAGGTAATGGAGGTAGATCCGCTCCGGGCGATGGGAGGGGCCCGGAGGCCGGGCGACCCCCCCGGGGTTCGCCGGCTCCGGCCGGTGGCGCTCGATCGTCTCGGCGTGATGCTCGTTCTCGGGGCCGTGGTAGGCCCGTCCGTGGGCGCCGACCAGGGGCGGGTACAGGTGAGCGACCGGGTCGTACCGGTCCTCCCCCTCGGCTCGCGCCGGGGCGACGCTCGCCCGGGGGAGGGGGGGTGGCGGGGGGTCGACCCTGTCCTTGAGGTACGGATGGACCGGGCGAGCGGGGTCCTGGAACTCCCCGATCGGCCGTCCCGCAACGTCCTCGACGATCGACCTCAGGTTCCAGCTCCCCCGCCGCCGAGGGGGCCCGTCGGGGGTCGCGCCGTCGGCCACGCCGGTGGCGGGGCGGGCGGTCCCGTATAAACCTCCCCCTCGAGGGGAACCGCTTCGGGCGACGGGGGCCCGAGCACCGACGTCAGGAACTCGTACTCCGGGGTCGATCCGACGAGCGCGAGCGGCAGGTGCGCCTCGCCGATCCGCCACAGCGACTCCGCGTAGCCGGCGTCGCGCGGGAGCCGCGCCCTGGCGAGCCACTCGGCCTCGGCCGGGGCGAGCTGGAAGAACGCGCGCGCCGCCTCCGAGACCTCGGGCAGGCGCAGGAACGTCGTCGCCGCCAGATTGCGGAGCAGCGACCTTCCGCTCGGTCGCGCGAGGAGATCCTCGGGGCTCTGGGTGAGGAGGAGGAGTCCGGCATCGAAATGCCGGAGGTGCCGGACGAGCCGATCGAGGAATTCGAGGGTCGCGTCGGTGCGGGCGAGGAGGTGGGCCTCGTCCAGCACGACCAGCTTCGGGCCCGGCCGCGTCCGGAGCCGGGCGTACGCCCAGTCGAGTACGTAGGTGAGGTGGAACGCGAGATGGTCGTCCGGGATCCCCGAAAGGTCGACCCCGACGATCGGGGCCTCGGGCGCGACGGTCGTGGGGCCGTTCACCGAGCGGAGGGAGCCCGACCGGAACACCTCGAGGAACGTGGGCAACCTCCCGGGCGAGGACCCCTCGGAGACGGCGGCCCGGAGGTCATCGAACGTCGGCTCGCGCACCGAGCCCGCGAGCAGGCCGCTGACCGCCGCGTCCAGCGTCGCCGCCTCCTCGTCCGCGAGGGTAGGGAACAGCGCCCGCAGCATCGCGCCGACCCGGCCCGCCTTCTCCTGCGCGTCGCCTCCCGTGGTCCGGGGGTCGAGCGGGTTCAGGCGGCCCGCCCCGGGATCGCGCAACCGGAGCAGCTCACCGCCGAGGGCGCGGACGAACCCGACGTATTCGCCCAGCGGGTCCAAGACGAGGAGCTCCGTCTCGGGACGCATCCACCGGGTCCGGAGCGCGAAGAGGGCCGCCGCGAACGACTTTCCCGCGCCGGTCGTGCCGAAGATCCCCCACGAATAGCTGGCGTGCGCCCAGCGATCGAGGAACACCGGGCTCGCGTCGGCCAGGGCGAGACCCACCAGGATCCCGGACGGCTCGAGGATCGTCTCGTCGGCGAACGGGAACAGGGCGGCGAGCGCGTCGGTGGAGAGGGTCTGCCAGAATCCCTCCGGCCGCGGATCCTCCGGGTCGAGCCCGCTCGGACGGAGCGCCCCCGCGACCTCGAACCGCGGGACCCGCGTGCGGAACCCGAGGGTCGTCCACCGCTCGGCGAGCCGATGCCGCTCGCCTTCGGCCCGGAGCCGGGAACTGCCGTGAGCGATGGCGCGGAGCCCCGTCCGCCACAACGCCTGGCTCCGGTCCGCGATCGCGCGGCCCAGCTCTTCCGCCCCCGCCCGTTCGATCTCGAGCTCGGGGAGCTCGCTGCCGCCGGAGCCGGCCGCGAGTTCGGCCTCGGCGACGGTCCGGCTCCGGTGCACGACCGCCAACGCCTCCTCCGGGGGGAGCCGGTGGGCCTCGACGTACAGGTCCACGTTCGCCGACGAGGGCACGACCTTGCCCAAGAAGCCGAACGGCACCTCTCGCGGCAGGGCGCGCACCAGGAGCGGAGCCAGGAACCGCTGCCCCCGACGGAGCCAGGCGATACCTTCCCGGGTCGACGACGGTCGAGCCGTCATCCGATCGCCGCCCCGGAACGGGGGCGGACCCCTCGACGTCGCTCGACCCACCACAGCGGAACGAGCCCTGCCCCGAGCAGGATCCCGCGGGACACTGCGAGCCCCGGCAGCGGATGGAGGTACCACCCGCCAGCGACCGCGGCGACGACGAGGGCCGTCCCCCGCCCCGCCCGCCGCGGATCCGTCGGGCTCCATGCGTGCGGTGGGAGGCCGCGGGCCCAGGCGGCGACGGCGAGCGCCGCGAGGGCCCCCGCGAGGCTGACGAACGCGGGTTCGAGGCAGGCGAGGAGACCGGCGACGACGTCGAGGCCGATCGCGGCGCCGAGCGTATCGAAGCCGAGGCCGGGCGGTCCGTCCCATACCCCGGGGCTCATGCGGAACCCTCGGCCACGAGGAGACCCATCCGGTCCGCCGCGGCGCGGAGCGCCCCTCCGCGCAGACGCGTCGGTCGCACGCCGAGCGAGCCGAGGCGCTGGGCGGCCCCCGCGAGCTCAGCCTCGAGACGGAGGAGGGCGGGCGCCCCGGTCCCGTCCCCCACCACCGCGAAGTAGACCTGGCGGACCGAACGGCGGCGAGCGATCAGCTCCACGAGTTCGCGGTAGCCGCTTCGAGCCGTCCCCTCCGGGCCGCCCGGGGACGGCACCGCCGGCACGAGGGCCTCGGGATGGATCGGAGCCGAGGTGACGAAGAACGCGAGGCGGCCTCCGCTGGCGGTCAGGAGCTCGCGGAACCTCTCGAACCGTTGTCGGAGATCGGGTGCCGGCAGGTACGCTAGGGGGACGCCGCCCGAACGCACGATCCCGGCGGCCGCACCCCGGCCGACCGCGATCCACGCCCGGCGGAGCGGCGCGGGAACTCCGGCCCGCGTCATCGGGCCTGCGCGGGCGGCACGGCGCAGGCCCCACGTGACCATCGCGGCGACCCGCTCGTCCAACGGCGCGCCCCCCGGCCTCCAGGTGACGGACACGGCCCCGAACCCCGCCACGGGAAGCGCGACGAGGGGATCGACTCGGGAAGCGACGAGCGCAGCGGCGGCCAGGTACAGGACCAGTCGGAGTGCTTCTCGGCCCGACGCGAACGGTCCCAGCTTGAGCCGCCGATCGAGCCTCGGTGGGATGCCGACGAGCAGCGGATCGAGGCCGTCGCCCATCTCATCCCGAGCCTCCGGGCCGGAGCGGTGGGATCCGAGGCCGTGGCGGGCGGCCGCCCGGGGCCCCGAGGTGACGGGCCAGGCGCATCCCGCCGTGACCCAGAAGGTCCCGGATCGCGAGGGGGGCGGCGACCGGACCCGAGGCGGTGGCGGCGGCTTTCATCCCGGCCGACAGCGTTTGCCCGACCGGCCCCCCCGAGCGGAGCGCCGCCGAGGCAGGGCCGGTCCCCGCGAGGGCGGCCGCGGGAGCACCGGCCATCCCCCGTTGCGCGCCTCCCTGGACGACCGTGGCGGCCCCGGGGAAGCCCAGCGCGACCAGGTGGTTCGTGGCGACCGAGAGGAGGAACGGGGCGGAGAGCGCGACCCCAAGGTACCCCACCAGTAGGACGGGCGAGGTGCTCCCGACCGCGAGTTCGAGCGGCACCACCAGGACCGACGGGAGGAAGGCGAGCTCCGCGAACAGGAACCAGGCTCGTCGGGGGAGCGTCGACAGCGGGCGGAACGGCCAGAGGAGCGTGAACAAGGGGAGGAGGACGAGGAGCGTGGCGAGGAGAGCGTCGCGGACGCCGATCGCCAGGACGAGCGCCATGACGAGCCCGAACTCGACGAGCGAGAGCACGAACGCCACCGCGCCGTTGTCCCAGGAGAGGCGGAACTCACCGAAGCCGGCGAGGTTCACCCAGTGCTGCCAGCTCCCGCCGTCCCACCCGGCAACGACCGGAAAGAGCGAGGAGGCCACATCCAGGAGCCCGCCCGCGATGAGCCCCGCGAAGTTCGCTCCGACGATCGCGAGCACGAGCCGGGGGAGGAGGGCCGTGAGGGTGACGTTCCAACGGGGGGCTACGGCGCGCGCCAGGTACAGGAGGGCGACGCCGAGCGCGATCAGCGCGATCGCGGGGTCGACGACCGAACCGACGAGGAACTGCGAGAACCGGTCGGCGGAGGCGAGATAGTCGGTCGGCCCGGCGTTAGGGCCGCCCAGCGGGGGGTACAGCGACCCCGGCGCCAGCTCGGGCACCAGCAGGTTGTCGTACGTCGGGCCGATCACCGCCGCGACCAGCGCGGTGATATCGGCGAAGACGAGGAACAGGATCGTTTGGATGAGGGAGCTTAGGTCGGTCACGGGGGCGCTCCGCTACGTTCCCGTGACGACCCAGTGCGCGAGACCCCAGACGAGCCCGCTCACGGCGGCCACGAACAACAGCGTTCCGATCAGCGCGTCCCGGGCGCGGTCCTTCGCCTGGATCTTCTTGGCGAGGTCGTTGGAGAACCAGCTGAGGGCAACCCTCGCCCAGACGAGGGTGAGGATCGCACTGCCGGCAAGGCCGACCAGGTCGACCAGGCGGTTGAGGGCGGCCGTGAAGTTCGCTACCGCCCCGTTGGGCGGGGTGGACGTCGCGGCGGCTATCTTCGCGGGGCCGCCGCCCTCTCCGGGTCCCGGTCCTAGCGGGCGAGCGGGGGCAATAGCGCAGAGCGTGAGGGCTACGACGCTGAGGAGCCAGGCGGTCCGCTGAAACGCTACCCAGGACGTCGCTCCCACGCGAGCACCTCCTCTCCATCGAGCCCGCGTTCCGCTCGGATCGTCCCCGCCGCGATGAGACGGTCGAGCGTGGAACGGACCACGGAGAACGGAACGCCCGCCTCCTCCGCCTCAAGTTCGACGAGCGCACGATCCGCCCCGTCGGCCGGCTCGACGATCGCCCGGAGGACCTCCACCGGGTCGGGCGGGGGCTCGGGGGGGACCCGAGGGCGTCGGGTCCACCACGCCACGAGCCCCACGCCCACCCCGATCGCGGCGAGGATACCGGCCGCCACGGCGAGCGCCGGCACCGCATCGACGACCTGCGCTCCTGGATCGGCGAGATCCGCTGTCCCGAGCGCGGTCTCTCCGAACCGGTCGGTGAGCGACCACTGGATCGTGATCGGGCCGCTGGGCCCCCCCGACGGGCTCCAAGCAAATTCGCCATCGGCTGGGAAGGAGGCGTTCCAGGATCCGCCCCCGGTGCCGTTCACCCGGAGCAGGAACGGCGGTGCGCCTCCCGTGATCGTGAATACGCCCGAGAAACCCCCGCGGGCGTCGGTCCGGAACGAGGCGTTGGCCGTCAGCGGCGGGACGGTGGGAAGCTCCATCGTCGCGCCCCACGCTGCCCCGGCGGCATCGACGAGCCGGACCGTCGCCGCGAGCCCGCCCTCGGCTTCGGAGATCCCCTCGAACGTGGCTGAGCCCGGCCCCGGCAGTTCCCCCCCGACGGGGGTGGCGTTCCACGCAGGGGAGGAGAGGGCGATCGACCAGAGGAACGGGGCCGTGCCGGTGAGCGCCGAGAAGGAGAGGTTGACGTCGATGCCTCCCGCGCGCGGGACGGCAGCGCCCGACACGACCCCTGCGAGCGACGGATCGACATCGAGGACCTCCTCCACCGGAGTCGCCCGCGCCCCGAGCCCGTCGACCGCGCTCACCGTGAGCAGGTCGGCACCGGCCTGGGCGGGCTGGATCGCGACGAACACCGTTCCGTCGCCCGTCGCCTCGATCGATCCCGCGACCGGATCGCCGACCAAGCGCCAGGAGAGATCGAACGGGGGCACGCCCCCGCTCACGTTGACCGGGACGTACGCGGTCACTCCCACTTCCGCCGGGGGTCCGCCCGCCAGAAAACCGAGGGAGACCGGGGGCGCGACCGGTTCGTTCAGGACCGCGGACGCCTCCGGGAACGGGAAGCCGGCTCCGACCCCCTCGAACAGGACCGACGCGATGCCGGGAGTGTCGAACGTGCAGGCCGGTCCGGTCGCCGCCGGCGCACCGCTCGCGTTCTCGCAGGCGAGCACGGAGGAGTACCCTGAGGTCGGCGCGTCGACGGTCGCGATCGAGAACTCGACGGGAATGCCCACCTCGGCGGCGGGCGTGGAGGGGAGGATCGCGGCCGCGAACGTGGTGCTCGCATTGACCGTCTCCTCGGTCGTCGCGGTGGCGAAGTCGCCGACGGCGTCGTAGGCGACGATCGAGGGCCGATAGATTCCCGCCGGCAGCGGCGACGCGACCGAGAACGGACCGGCTGAGCTGACGTTCAGTTCGGCGGTGAGCCCGCTCCCCCACGTCACCTCGAGCCGGAACGGGGGCGCTCCCCCGGCGATCGACCCGGTGAGGCTGACGAGCCCACCGGCGACCACCGGGTTCGGCGTGGCGAGCAGATCTTGGAGCTCCAGCGGTGCCTCGACCGAGACGTTCGCCGTGGCGAGGCCGAAGATCCCGGTCGAGGCGTTGCCGCACACGAGCGTCGCCGAGGCGCGGACGAGGAGTTCGGAGGTGCCGCTGGCGATCGCGAGCGCGGTGAAGTTCACGACGGGGCCCTCGGTCGACGCGAGCGAGCCGACGGCGCCCGCGGGCCCGATCCCCCAGAGGAACCAGGCTGGGTCGAGCGTGCAGCCGGGAGGAAGGTCGACCCAGGCCGCGGCGAAGACGACGGTCGAGCCCGCGAGCATCCACCACGAGGGAGGTGAAGCCGTAAGGGTCGGGCCCGCGGCGACGGACCCGACGATCGGGTCCGGCCCCTCGGTCCTGGCTCCGGGATGGGCGCGCAGCGCGACGACCATGAACCCGACGCCGAGCAGCACGGCCGTCAGCAGCGCCGAGCGGAGGAGATCGCCCCCCGCGCTCGACCGACCGCTGGCGCCCAACGTTCGCCGCCCCCGGCGTGAGACGTCCCGTCGGCTACATTCGGGCACATCCTCCGGTGGGCGCTGGAAGCAGCGCTACCGGCGGACCGCGAGCGCCACGTGTTCTCGTGCGAACGGGGCGAGGGGCTCCTCTGCCACGAGCCGGAAGCCGGCGCGGCCGAGCCGCTCGCGGGCCTCGCGGACGATCGCTCCGGCGGGAGATCGTTGGGTCACGGAGCGGATCTTCAGCATGAGGATCCCCCGTCCCTCGTCGGCGAGGCAGGCGTCGGCGTTCTCGAGGAAGATCCCGACCTGGTCGCGCTGGGCGACGTCCTGGTAGAGGAATCCCACCTCGCCGACGTCCGCCCGGTACCGCTCGGGGAGCTGCGCGTCGGCGAGGATCGGCAGGAGGTTCGTCCGTCGGCGCGCGAGCCCGAGGAGCGCGACGAACGTCGCGGGGCTCTTCTCGATCACGACGATCGGGCACGTCGGCCACAGATCGGACAAGTGGCTCACGGTCGTCCCGTGCGCCCCGCCCAGATAGAGCGCGGCCCGGGGCTCGGCGAGCGTGTCGGCGGGCGGGTCGCGGAGGAGGAAGGCGGCCAGCTTCGAGCGGAACGGGTCCCAGCGGCGGTACTCCCGACCGCCGGAGGCGCGGAGCTCCTCCCCGTAGACGCGCACCCCGGGGACCGCGTTCGGCGTGAACAGCTCCCGCCCGTCCCGTGCCACTCCGGGCCAGCGCGCCGGCTCCACGTCGAGGGAGGGGACGCGAACGGCGGGATGACGGTACCGGGTCGCGCTCGGCGCGGTGGGCCTAGCCCCGGACGGTCGCGAGCATCTCGACCTCGACCGGGGCGCCGAGCGGCAGGCTGGCGACCCCGACCGTGAAGCGGGACGGTCGTCCGTGGTCGCCGAACAGCTCGACGAGGAGCTCGGTCGCCCCGTTGGCGACCTCGTGCTCCCGGTGGAAGCCGGGGGAGACGGCGACGAAGACGCCGACCCTCACGATTCGCCCGATATGGTCGATCGAGCCGAGCTCGCTCGCGAGGGCGCTCACGCCTTGGAGCGCGGCTCTCCGCGCGGTGGCACGGGCGACGTCGAGCGGCACGTCCCGGTCGACCGAGCCCGCCGGGGTGGGAACGCCACCTTCGACCGCGATCTGCCCCGAGACCCAGGCGAGCTCACCGGCCCGAGCCACGGGAACGTACGCCCCGACCGGCTTCGGCGGTGGCGGGAGGGCGATCCCGAGCTCGCGCAGCCGCTCGCTCGGGGGGTTCACGCCCGCGCGAACCGGGGCCGCTAGAAAACAGCGCGGGCCGGCGGCCCCGGCTCGCAAGGTATAGAAGCGGCCCGGTCTGAAAGGGGCGATGCTGTTCCGACGCCGACGCCCGCGCTCCGAGGACGATCCGGCTCCGGGAGCCCCCGTCCCGACCACCGGCCCGTCGGAGGGGGTCCGTTCGGGCCCCCCCGCACCGGAGGAGCCCGCGCCGCGGTCCCCGCCCCACCCCGAAGCGGTGCCGCCGCCGCTGCCCGCGCCGCCGTCGGAGCCCGGTCCCCGCGCCACGGGCGTATCGGAGCGCTGCTTCGTCTGTCGCACCCCGCTCGAGAACGGCACCTGCCCGAAGTGCCGGATGACTTGGGTCGAGTGAGACGCCCGCGACACCCCGACGAACCGGGACGTTTTCTCCCGGCCCTCCTCCGGGGCCTGCGCCATGGCCCCTTCCGACCCGCTCTTGCCGCTCGAGCGCGAGATCGTCGACCACCTCTTCCTGCTCCTCCCGGGCACGGCGGTCGCCCTCGGTGTGCACGAGTACGACGGCCGGCTCCCCGACTTCTCCACGGCGGCGACCGACCGATGGGCGACCGCCGCGGACGCGCTCTTGGGCCGCTTGGAAACGATCGACCCTGGCACGCTCGCGGCCGATCGACAGGTCGACCGGTTCCTCCTCCGGCTCCTCCTGGAGAGCCCGCTGTTCGATCTGAGGGTCAGCCGGGACCTCGAGCGGAACCCGATGGATTACCTCGGGGCCGCGTACCTGACGTCCTACCTCGTGCGCGACTACGCCCCCGTCGCCCGCCGGGTCGCTGCCATGGTCCGGATCCTCGCCGGGTTCCCCGCCGTCCTCGAGCAGGCGCGCCGCAGGTTGCGAGGGCCGCTGCCCCGTCCGTTCGTTGAGCTGGCCCTCACCATCGGGGACGGTCTTCCGACGCACTTTGCCGAGGCGGAGGCGTTCGCGCGGACCGCCGGCCTCGCCGACCGCGTCGAGGGGCCCCGGCGGGCGGCCGAGCAGGCCCTCGGGGCGTTCGTGGGGTGGCTGCGCGCCGAGGAGCTACCCCGGGCGACCGCCGACTTCGCGCTCGGCTCCGAGCGGTTCGAGCGGTTCCTCTTCGTCCGGGAAGGGATCCGGACACCCGTCGAAGAGATCCGCAAGGCCGGTGCCGCGGACCTCGCCCGCAACCAGGCCCGCCTCACCGAGATCGCGCGGGCGGAGCAGGTCGCGGTCCCGCAGCTTCTCGGTCGGCTGAGGGACGACCATCCTCCGGCCGGCGAGCTCCTCGCCACCGCCCGTGCGCTCGTCGAGGAGGCCCGCGCCTTCGTCACGAGCCACGACCTGGCGACCGTTCCGTCCCCGGCGGTCTGCCGGGTCGAGGAGACCCCGGCGTTCGGCCGGGCTCTGTCCACGGCGAGCATGAACCCCCCCGGGCCGTTCGACAACCAAGCGGCCGACGGCGTGTACTACGTGACCCTGGTCGATCCGGCCTGGACCCCGCAGCAGCAGGAGGAGTGGCTCCGCTCGATGAACCGCACGTTGCTCCGGAACATCACGGTCCACGAGGTCTACCCGGGCCACTACCTGCAGTTCCTCCATCTGCGGGGGAGCGCGACCAGCCTCGCCCGGAAGGTCTACAGCTCCTCGTCGTTCGTGGAAGGCTGGGCCCACTACTGCGAGCAGCTCGCGATCGAGGCCGGTCTCGGGGCGGGCTCGTCCGCGGCCGAGGTTGGCGAGCTCGAGGACGCCCTCCTCCGGGACTGCCGGCTCCTGGCCTCGATCGGGCTCCACACCGACGGCTGGTCGATCGAGCGCGCGACGGAGCTGTTCCGGACGGAGGCCCACATGGACCGACTGCCGGCGGAACGGGAGGCGATCCGGGGGACGTTCGATCCCGGGTACTTCTGCTACACCCTCGGAAAGCTCGCCATCCTCGACGCGCGACGCCGTCTCCTCGCCCCGAAGTTCGGGGGGAGCCTCCGCAGGTTCCACGACGCGGTCCTGCGCGCGGGCTGTCCCCCTATCGGCCTCCTCGACGAGCTCGTCGCGACGAGCGCGACGTGAGCGAGGTCAGGCTGCGAGCGCCCGGTCAGGGCCGACGCGCGTAGAGGATCCGATCGTCAAGATCCTGCCAGACGACCTCGACGTCGCGAAAGCCGGCGCGTCGAAGGGCCGCGCGGTGCGTCTCGAGCGAGGGGCTGGGCCCGGTGGGATGCTGCGCCGCCCGCCGCTCGCGCTCGCGGTACTCCGCGCGGAGGGCCGGTTCCCGCGCGGCCCGGCGCCACCACTCGGACCAGCCTTTCCAGAGGTCGGCCCGACTCCGCCCCCGGCGCCGAACCGCGCCGACGTTCCGGTCGAGGCGCTCCCAGGTCGACGATGGCCGCTGGGGGGCCAGACGGTCCCCGTTGAGGAAGATCCCTCCCGAACGGACGAGCCCGGCCAGGTCTCGGTACAGCTGCCGCACCCCGGAGCCTCGCAACCAGTGGAGGGCGGTCGTGCTCACGGCGGCATCGAACCGACGACGGGGGAGCGCCTCCGTCCAGCCGGGCGTGCCGAGCTTTGCATCCCACCAGGTGAGCCGCCCCCCGACGGTCCCGAGCGCTTCGCGCCCGATCCGACGGGTCACCGGGTCGTAGTCGACGGCCACCGAGGTCGCCCGGGGAAATCGACGGAGGAGTCGTACGCTGAGCGACCCCGGTCCCGCGCCCAGATCGAGGGCGGCGAACCGCCGCCCGACCGAGGCCTCGAGAAGGTCGAACATCGCGTCGAACCGTCGCTCCCGTTGCGGGTTGAACCCCTCCTGCTGACGGTCCCAGGCGTCGAGCCACGCCTGCCAGTTCGGTGACCGCCCCCGCCCCGACATCCCGCGGGAAAGAACCCCGGCAGGGGAAAACGGCATCGCGAAATCGCGCGGACGCCACCTCCGGTTGCGCCCGTGGACCCTCGCGGAGAGACGGGTCGGAGCTCGGCGGAACGTGCTCGAACGGCAAAGAGCGTGCGGAACGGATCGAGGGGGGCGTCGCGCTTCCCGCCTACATGTTGACCGATATCGACATATATTGTGTTCACCTGGGTCAACATGATGTCGGTACCGAGGGCCGGGCAGGCGTTAGGCGAGCGACTCGAGCGCCTCACCGGAGCGGAGGCCGCCGGCTGCGTGCCGGAGTACCGTGACCTGGGCCGGGCGGTCCTCCGATCCGCCGCGTTCCCCGGCGCGTTGCAGCGGGCCAAGGCGCTCGCCGACGACCACCGGCTTCTCGCCGTGGCCCTCCTCAAGCGTCGAGGCGAGCTCTGCGCTTGCGAGATCCAAGCGGCGACGGGCCTGAGCCACCCCACGGTCAGTCACCATATGTCGGTGCTCGAGCGCGCCGGGTGGGTCTCCTCCCGACGCCAGGGGAAGTGGATGTACTACCGACTGAAGGGCCGGGCCGGGCTGGCGATCCCTTGAGCGCTCGGCCTCGAGCCGACGCGATCCGGGCGGTCGTGCGGGCGCGGTACGCCGAGATCGCGACCGGCGGAGGCTGTTGCGCCCCCTCCACCGGAGGCGCGTCATCCTGCTGCAGCGGCACCGTATCGGGCTGCGGGACCGAGGGTCGCGACTCCCCGGCGCACGGTGGCCTCCGAGAGGCGCGGGGCGAGATCCCCCCGGGTGCGGACCTCGGGTTGGGCTGTGGAAGCCCGACGACCCTCCTTACCTTGACCCGGGGCGAGACCGTGCTCGACCTCGGGAGCGGCGCGGGCATCGATTGCTTCCTCGCCGCGCAACGCGTAGGGTCGCGGGGGCGCGCGATCGGGGTCGACATGACCCCCGAGATGCTCGCTCGGGCCCGGGAGAACGCTCGCCGGGGCGGGTACCGGAACGTCGAGTTCCGCCTGGGCGAGATCGAGCACCTGCCGGTCGCCGATCGTTCGGTCGATGTCGTCCTCTCGAACTGCGTGATCAACCTCGCCCCGGACAAGGACGCGGTCTACCGGGAGGCGTACCGGGTGCTACGCCCCGGGGGTCGCCTCGCGGTCGCGGACATCCTGGCCGTCCGACCGATCCCGGCCCGGGAGCGAGCGGACCGTACACGGTGGACCTCCTGCACGGCCGGTGCGCTCGAACCGGACAAGGTGCGCCAGCTCCTGCGCAAGGCGGGGTTCCGGAACGTTCGCATCGAGCTGGCGCGACCCCCGGGGGGGTCGGGTCGCCGCACGACCGCGGCCCGGACCGCCGTGGTCTCGGCCTCGATCCGGGCCACGAAGCCGGCAGCGTGAACATCGATGGCCCCTCGCACCGTGCTGTTCGTCTGCGTCGAGAACGCAGGTCGATCGCTGATGGCCGAGGCGATGTTCAACGCGCGGCCGCCCCCCGGATGGGTGGCGCGCTCGGCCGGGACCGCGCCGGTGGCCGGCCCGAATCCCCGGACCGGGCCGATGCTGGCGGAGCTCGGGCTTCGGCTACCGGACCATGCCCCTCAGCTCCTGACCGATACGATGCTCTCCGACGCCACGGCCGTCGTGACGATGGGGTGCCTGGACAGCGCGAGCTGTCCCGCCCGCCTGAAGTCGGTGGAGGTCAGGGACTGGGGGCTCCCCGACCCGGCCCAGCTGGACGACGTCGGATTCCGCCGGGTGCGCGACGAGCTGCGCGCCTACGTCGAGGGCCTTCGCCGCGAGCTGGCGCTCGCCGACCGACGCCGGGCCCCCCTGGGCGTTCCCCGCTAGCCCCGTGCCGCCTCTCCTGCTCCGGCGGTGCGTGGGGGAGCTCGTGGGCACCGCTCTCCTGGTCGGGATCGGGACGGGCACGATCGTAGCGGCGGGGCGCATCGGCGGCATCCCGCTCTGGCTCCTCGCCGCGGCCTGGTTCCTCGCCGTGCTCCTCCCGATCGCTCTGGTCCTCCAGGCGTCGGGCGCCCACCTCAACCCCGCGATCACCCTCGGGCTCGCGGCGAGCGGGCGCTTCGACTGGAAGCTCGCCCCGCCGTACTGGCTCGCCCAATGCGGGGGCGCGTTCCTCGCGAGCGGCGTGGTGCTCCTGACGCTCGGTGGCGGGGAGCATCTGGGCGCCACCGTGCCGACCGGAGGGGACGTCCTGAGAGCGTTCGTCGCCGAAGCGGCGTTCACCGCTGTCCTCGTCGCGGGGGTGTTTGTGCTGTCGGACCGTGGCGTCGGTCGGCGGCGGTGGCGGCTCCTCCTCCCTCCGGCGTCCGTCGGGGTGTCCACGTGGGCGATCGGCCCCTGGACGGGAAGCTCCCTCAACCCGGCGCGAAGCCTGGCCCCGGCCGTCCTTTCGGGGACGTTCACGGACCTGTGGGTCTATCTCCTGGCCGCACCGTCGGCGGCACTGGCGGTCGCGCTCCTATGGCCCCCCCATAGGCTCCTACCCCCGTGAGTCTCCCCCGGGGCGATGGCCCCGGACTCCTCCGAGCCTGCGCCGGGCGGGGCGGGTGGGTGGTCCGACCCCTCTCCCCACGTCAGCACGTTCCTGGACGTCAACGGGGTCCGACTTCAGTGCCTCGACTGGGGGGGAGCGGGCCCGAACCTGATCCTCCTCCACGGCGCCAACGAGAGCCCCCACCTCTTCGACGACTTCGCGCCGGCCTTCACCGACGCCTTTCGAGTGCTCGCCTACGCCCGGCGAGGGCACGGCAGGTCCGAGCCGAAGGGACCGTTCGACAACGAGACCCTGACCGAGGATCTCCGGTGCGTGATGGATGCGCTCGGCATCCGCCGCGCGCATCTGGCGGGGCATTCGATGGGCGGTAACGAGATCACCGCGATGGCGGGAACTCATCCCGAGCGTGTCGATCGCCTCGTGTACATCGAGGCTGGTTACGATTGGGGGGATCCCCGGTGTGCCGAAGCGTTCCGGTCGTTCCCTCCGCACGTGACACGGGCCTCTCCCGGGGTCATGGCGTCGCTCGACGCCTACCGCGCGGAGTTCCGGGAGATGTTCCCCGCGGTCGGCGACACGGCGCTGTTCGAGGGATGGATGCGGGACACTGTGATCGTCCGACCCGACGGTAGCCTGCGCACGACCCGGAGCGCTCGTCTCTCGGAAGCGCTCGTCGCCTCCCTCCTCTCCGAGCGACGGGACTATACCCGGGTTCGGGCCCCGGCGCTCTCGATCTACACCCCCGCGTTCTGGGACGTCCAGCAGGGGGATCCGACGCACGTGGCGGAGAATGTCGCGTGGGAACAGAGATATTTCCACCGATTTCGCCTCGAGTCGATCGAGCGCGTTCGTCGTGAGCTAACGGGCGTCGAGATCCTGATGGTCCCCGGAACGCATCCGGACCTGATCTATACGTGCCGGAAGGAGATCGTCGGGGCGATGCGTCGGTTCTTGGGTGTTCCCTGACCCCTCGCGAGAGGAGCTCGGGGCCCGAGGAAGAGCAGGGTGGCCCTCCACCGGGGGCCGATCCCTTCCGGGAGGGGGCGGACCACCGGTTCGGAGGTCACGCCTCCCACGGGCCACGCGAGATCGCTTCGAGGACGGGGCCCTCCACCGTGTCGGAGGGGGGCACCGCAGCCCTTGTCAAATCCCAGAGGCCCGGCAAAAGCCCTTCCCGGGGGCAGAAGATTTATGCGCAATTGCCGAACTATTGGAGTAGATGGCCCTCGCGGACCCCCCCACCACCATTACAGTTCGCTCGAGCACACGTCGGTTGCTCGAGTCGATGAAACGCCCGGGAGAAACCTATGAC
>JASHQF010000060.1 GCA_030037695.1 Thermoplasmata archaeon | reverse complement strand
GCTCACGAGGAGTTCGCACGGGGCGAGCAGTACGAGGAGCTCTCGGCGTCGGTCCGGGCGAGCCTCTTCGGGACGTTCGACGCCCGTCTCCGGAGCCGGGTCGGGGACGGGTACCCGGGCGCCCGTGTGGAGCTCAGCCGGCCGTTGCCGGAGGTCCCCGGGAACCCGAACGCGTGGGCGAACGGCGAGTGGACGATCGCGTTCCCAACGACGGTGCTCGGACTCGGTCCAGGGGCGACCGTTCGGCTGCGCCACTACAAGGCGCGGGTGATCACCGAGTTCCACATCGCGGCCTTGCCGGGGGAGCCCACCGCGCGGGCCGGAGCGAACCCGTTCCGGACCGGCCGCCTCGCCCGGACGATCCTGGAACGGTGCGGGATCGTCGAGGCCCTTCGTGCGTCGATCGGGCGGCCCCTCGGATCGTACACCGTGGTGATGCTCCCCGAGACGTTCGAGGAGATCCCGAAGGAGAACCTCCAGGACGAGCTCGACACGACGTTCTTCTTCGAGACGGTCGACCCGAAGCGCCGGTCCCGGCTCTCCGCGACCCCGTGCAAGATCCTGATCCGGATCAGCCACCCGTCCGTGATCGCCACCCGGATGCACGACTCCACGTTCGCTCGGCTCATCAACACGGTCTACACGGCGTTCCTCTACCGACGCCGCGAGGGCGAGAACGACGCGGCCGCGTTCCGGGGCCTGCGCACGGAGATCGAGAAGGATTTCGGCGACCGCCAGACCCGCCTCGCGGAGGAACGCCAGCGGAGCCTGCTCGGCGGGATCCAGATCGCCACGATCGCCGGGGCGGTCGCCGGTCTCGCGGCGATCCTGTTCTTCCTGCCCTGGCAGCTCGCGAACTGGCTCCCCTGGGCCAAGACGCTCGTGGCGCTCGCGTTCCTCGCGGGGATCGGGCTCGCGATCCTCCTCGACCGGATCGGGTACACGAAGGGCGAGTGGGCCTAGCGGTCCGTCCGCCGGCCGAGCTACGCGCCCGCGTCGACGGCGTCGCGCACCGCACCCAGGTTCCGCTCGACGTCCCGTCCGAGCTCGAGCCGGAGCGTAGCCCGTCGCGCCCGGGTCAGGGCCTCGAGGTCCCCGGACGCCTGGGCCCGCAGGATCTGGCCGAGCGTGTACGGCTCGCCCTGCGCGGGGAGATCGGCGGACGGGTCGTCGAGCAGTTGGACGAACCGGCCGTCCGGCGGCCCGCCCTTGTGGTACTGCCCGATCGAATGGAGCGAGCGCGGGGCGTACCCCACCGTCGTCGCGACCCGCCAGCGCGTCGCCAGGGCCCGACGCAGCTCGGTGAGGGCCCGATCGGTCGCGGCGCCGGGGACGAGGTAGGCCTGGATCGCGACGTACCGGGGCTCGGGCGTGCCCGAGAGGAGACGCTCGAACGCGGCACGGACGGCCCCCGGCGGGGCGGAGCCGACCTCGAGGCCCCGGACCGTCGACGCCGCCGCCCCTCCGCCCGCCATCGTCTCGAGCGTGAGGCGCTTGCCCAGGTCGACGTCCGGCTGGTCGAACGGATTGACGTGCAGGGCGGAGGCCGCCACCGCCACGCCGAACTCCCACCGGAAGAACTCGCCCCCCACGTCGTAGATCTCCTCCGAGGGGATCTCCAGTCCGGGGGCCCCGTCGCGCTCGAGCTGGGCGAGCGTCCGGGCCGTACGGGATCGCGCGTCCTCGCGCGGGCCGACCTGCACGAACGCGCGGTCGTCGCGGTAGCTCGCGGCCCCGAGGATCGGCTCGCCGACGATCGGCAGCAGCCCCTTCCCACGCTTCCCCGTGCTCTCCGCCAGCAACTGTTCGATCCAGTCCGGGAACGTCGTCCAGGGTGGCGTCGCGAAGAACGTCACCTTGGTGCGTCCGGCGTCGTGGGCCGCGGCGAGGTACGCGCCGAGCTGGAGGCCGGGATGCTCGTCGGGGGGGACGGAGGGTCCGCAGCGGGCGATCATCGCCCGAGCGCTCTCGGCGAGACGGTGGAGATCGACGCCGATCAGGGCCGCGGGGAGGAGCCCGAAGACGGTGAGCGCGGCGTAGCGTCCCCCGACGTCCGGTGGCGCTTGGAACACCTCCCGGAACCCGAGCCGCCGGGCCTCGACGGCGAACGTGGTCCCGGGGTCGGTGATCCCCACGAAGTGCCGACCCGGCCGTTCGCCGTTCGCTTCGAGGAGTCTCCAGAAATGTCGGGAGAGGACCTGGGGCTCGAGGGTGGTGCCCGTCTTGCTCGCGACGACGACGAGGGCCCGTCCCGAGCGCAGGCGACGGTCGACCTCGCGGATCAGGTCGGGGTGGGTGGTGTCGACGACGGTGAGCCGGGGGTGGCCCGGCGCAGCGCCGAACATCCCCTGGAACACCTGCGGCGCGAGCGACGAACCTCCCATGCCGAGCAGGAAGACCTCGTCGGTCCCTTCGTCCCGGACCTCCCTCGCGAACTCGTGGAACGCACGTCGGACCTCCGGGTCCTCGACCTGGGGGCGCAGCCAGCCCAAGCGGGTGCGGATCTCCTCGGGATCGGTCTCGGGCCAGAACCCCGGGTCCCGCTCCCAGACCCGGCGAGCGGCGCGGGCGGAGTCCCACGCGAGCAGCCTCGACTCGACCGCCTGAGCCAGGGCGTCCGACCCCCGTTCCCCGACCATCGTGCTGCGGGCGCCACGTCCGGTCCGGGCCTTCTCCGTTTCGCCGCGCGGGCGATCCCGGAAGATGAACCGAGCCGGCCGCTCCGGCCGCCCGGTGCCTCGCGAGGAAAGTTGATGAATCTCGCGCTCCCATCGGGAGGCCGAGCTGCGGGCGCGGCTTCGGGACCGAGGCGACGGTGGGAGAGAAGGCGGCACGCGCCCGCCCGGACGAAGAACGGGTCTCCCTCGGGGTCCCGGGCGTCGATGCGATGCTCGACGGGGGCCTCGTCCCGCATCGGCCGTACCTGATCGTCGGCGCGTCGGGCACGGGCAAGACGACGCTCGCGCTGCAGTTCCTCTGCGAGGGGATCCGGCGCGGCGAGCGGGGACTCTACGTCACCGTCGAAAACCCCCCCAACGAGATCCGGGTGAACCACCGCGCCCTCGCCCCCGAGCTCGACCGGGTCGAGGTGTTCGACGCGATCCCGGACGTGATGCGCTACGAGAAGGCCCCGTTCAAGGACATCTCGAGCGTCCGGGAGATCATCCCGTTCGCGGGCGTCCCGATCGAGATCCGGCAGAGCCCGGAGTTCACGAGCGTCGAGGTCACCGTGGCGGCGCTCGAGCAGATGCTGCGCGCAGAAGTGCCGCGGCGCAAGTACGCCCGGATCGTGATCGACTCGCTCACCGCGCTGCAGTACTTCTGCATGAAGGGGCTCGACACCGTCTCGACCGCCCAGACGTTCCTGAGGTTCCTCTCCGACCTCGGGGCGACGGTCCTCCTCACCGTCGAGGCGCCGCTCGAGGAGGTCGAGACCCCCGAGCGGACCCTCGCCCGCGGGGAGGTGCGCCTGTTCCGCTGGGAGCTCGAGGGGCAGACGGTGCGGGCGATCGGGGTGGAGAAGTTCCGGGGCAGCTCGCACGACGTCCGCCTCCACCCGTACCGGCTCGGGCCGAAGGGGCTCGACGTCAACCTCGATCTCACCATCTCGCGCGACACCCGGAGGATCGTCGAGCCCGCGCTCCGGGTCGTCGCGCCGGCGCTCGCGGGCACGACGGCCCCGCCGGTCGTGGTCTCCGAGGCGGTGCGCGACCTCCTCACCCTCGGCGCGGACGTCGCGCCGGTGCGCGAGGAGGTCGAGGCGACGCTCGCGGACCTGGGCGGGAAGGCCGAGGGACGGACCGAGGCGCACCTCGCGCGGATCGCCTCGCTCGTCATCGCGCTCGCCCAGCCCAAGATCGAACCGCCGTCGCCGCCAGGCGCCCTCACCGAGCGCCAGGCCGCGGCGGTCCAGCGCGCGGTCGAGCGCGCCGATCGGGCGCGAACGGGCGTCCCTCCCAGTCGACCGCCTCCGCCGGACGTGCTGAAGATCGAACTCGAGAACGTTCTCGCGTTGCTCACGCCGCCGGCGGCCGCTCCGCCCGGTCCGGTCGCCCGACCCGTCCCGGCGACACTCTCCCCGCCGACCCCCCTAGGGGCCGTACCCCCGGTCCCGCCCCCCGCCGCACGCAAGGGGAGGACCGGAGGGTCGGTCGCGCTCGATCGATGGTCCACGACGGAACGCACCGTGCCAGCCGAGCGACCCGGCCCGCCCTCCCGCGGGGCGACCTCGCCTGCCCCCGCTGCCGCCGGCCCGCCGGCAGGGCGAACGCCGATCCCCGATCCGCCTCCCCTTCCGGTCGGTCCCCCGAATCCCCCGGCCCCATCGAGGTCCGCCCCGCCACCACCTCGGGGTCCGCCCCCAGCCCCACATCCCTCGCCTCCGGCGGCGTCCGGTACCCCGAGCGTTCCGTCGGCGTCCCCCACGAGCGCACCGCTCCTGCCGGCGCCACCGACGCCGCCCCCGATGCCCTCGGCACCTTCCGGACCTCCGCCGATGCCGGGCCCCGCACTCGCTGAGGCGGCTCCTACGGCCCCGACCGCCGGTCCCGG